>NZ_JAFENV010000017.1:0-62804 GCF_016892225.1 Staphylococcus sp. GDY8P47P
AACATTATGTCCCGGACTCTTCGTCTACATTTATTGAAATTTGCATTTCAAATCCGATAATCAATGTACTTGTTTTAAAGTCCACGCACGACCGTTGACTAAAAAGAGAACAAGTCCTACTTGCTCTCTTTCCTAAGTTATTTAAAACTTATTCTTAGCTATGCAATGTATTTCGGTTTATAACGTCCACGCATTGTCGTTGACATTTATATTATAACATTTTTATTAAATATTTCAAGACTAATAAATATAATATAATTTAGTTGCGCTCATTCAATATATTTTGGATATGACTATGTTGCTTATCAAAAACGCTTAGTCCACGCTTTAAATAGCTTATTGTTTTGGAACTTCACAGTATACATCGTGTATCTATTAATAGAATTTACGATATCATTTACAATCTTTGTATTAACATGCGATTTTAATAATTCGTCTATCTCTATTTTACATTCATTATAAATTGTAGTGATATCAATCACATTTTGCACTTCTAATAACTTTGTTATTTTTACTCTACATTCAGCAATTAACATCTTATCTGCCTTTTCTTTTGCCATAATTTTTCTTTTTTGACTATTACGTGCTTCAGCCTCTTTTAATAATTGCTGTCGTTTTAACTCTCGCTCTTTTCTCAATGCTTCCTGTTCTTTTTCTCTTTGAATACGTCTTTCTCGTTCTAGTTCTTCTATATACGCAAGATATTTCTTTCTATGAAAATAATCAATCAAAGCAAAGACTTTCTGTTCGATGTTAGTGGGCAAAGCCATACTATACTTTTTAAAATCATTAATTAATTCAATATTCTTACTCGTAATAGGCTTTGATGAATTCGCATTAAATTCTTCCACGTCTGACTCAGAGATCGTATTCCACTCTTTATACATGTTTATCACTTTACGATGATACTCTGAATCATTCATCAATTTATCATGATTTAAGAGTACATCATCCAACCAATCATCTAACAAGAACATATTCTTTCTAACCTGATAAGCAATACGATTCGGAATGCCACTATGTTCTTTAAAATGTTCAATCCCAAGTTTTATAATAGTATCTTTTGACTTTGATCGAAGTATATATTGATACTTTAATTCTTTTCCGCATTCACAATATAATGGCGTATCATTACAACTCGTTCTGTAATTTTCATTTACTTTAAAGTCGATAAGTTCCCACTCTTCTGAATAGCGATACATATCATTAATTAATATATTCTTTTTTCTGTATTTATAATACTTAAACAGTATTTCTCTTTGGTTCTCAGTTAATTGACTGATTAAAGCATGTCTATGTTTCTCGTTATTCACATATCTCAAATAACCACCTCTTCTACTTATAAGGGTTAACTTTAGTTCATTACACATTAATGTGATGGTTTGATTTGTATGTTTGCATATGTAAAAAGAGATATGACTAATCACTCATTAATCATATCTCTATATCAACACTATGATATTCAATTATAATGCCTAGTCTCATAGCAGACGGCTACTACTGTACATGATTTTGTTTTTTAAAGTCCACGCATGGTCGTTGACTTAATTATATTATAATAATTTTATATAATAAATACAACATCATTTATATATTCTAACCTAGAAACGTTTAAATACAAAACCAAAAGAGACTGGGACATATATAAAATAATGATGTATTTTGGAAATCTGCAGTAGCTGACTGAACTGAGAAGGCGCTTAAATCGAGCTTTTCTCAGTTCTAGGCATCCTTGCGGGCGGGGGCCCCAACAAAGAGAATTTCACTAAGAAATTCTACAAGCAATGCAAGTTGGGAGTCGGGGCCCCAGCAAAGAGAATTTCATAAAGAAATTCTACAAGCAATGCAAGCTGGGAGTGGACGACGAATTTAAAAGAATTCTTTCCCACTCCCTACATAGTGGAGACGGTGGGAGTTCATTAAAGCTTTTATTTATTAATGTAAAAACCTATATAACTGTTGTCATAACAATGCTTATATTACTTATCAAAGTTAGTGCAAAATATTAATCCAGTTGTTTCATTTAATCACTCTTAAAAATATTGTTATTAATACATAAGAAATTTTTATAACTTATTTCTAGTGAGATTTATTTAAAATTTCTTTTTTTAATTTACTTCTCAAATGTTCTAATGTAATAGGATCTGTAAACCAATAATCTTCTGCTTTATATGAAATTACATGTCCTTTTTTTACAGCTTCAATATTCTGCCATGTATGTGTTTTTTCAAAATCAAATTTTGCGTATGAAGGTTTACTTAAAAATATATAATCACCAGCATATTTACTAATATTTTCTTTTGAAATGGAAGCATAACCTTTTTTATCTTCTTGTAATTTATCTTTATATTGCTTTGTCATTGGCATACCGAATGCATCATGAACAATATCCAAACCACGACCCCATGTAGAGTTATATATGTATATTTGCTTTTCATCCGGTTCAAACACAGATGCTGTTGCTTGACCTACTTTACTTTGAATTTCTTTTTTATCTTTTCTAGTTTTATCTTCCCACTCTTCAATCCATTTTTTGGCTTTATCCTCATTATTAGTCAACTTGCCTATTTCTTTTAATATTTCTTTATGATTGTATTTATTGTATGTATATGGGACTGTTGGCGCTATTTTTTGATATTTTTTAATATTTTTATCCATAGCATCTACAACTATTAAATCTGGTTTTGCTTTAGCAACTTTTTCAACATCATTTTCTCCAATATAATCAACCCCTTTTAAATAAGGTTTTAAAATTGAAGAATCTTTAGTTATATCTGAAACAGCAATTGGTTTGATTCCTAACTTTATAAAATCACCGACATAAAATCCGGTTAAAACAGCAACTCTTTTAGGTTTCTCTGGTACTTTCAGTGTTTTACCATTTTCAATTTTATAGTCTTTAGTCTTAGTCGAGTTACTTGTTTTATCGACAGATGCTGAACACGCAGTCAAAATAAACAAACTACATAATAAAATTCCAAATAATCTTTTCATAATATCATCCTTTAATTTTTAATTAATATTCATTTTCAATTGATATTCATTTTCAATTATAGATTTTTTAAAATTATAGTCAATACTTATATGTATCCCACTCGATGATATGAATGTAATACGTTAATTTATATTCACTGTCTGCAACGTGTGCGGTTATAACTTTATATCAATGTACAAAAAACTGTTTTAACATTAAAATAAGCACATTCCTGATTAATAGGTATTTTAGTTTGAGCATTTTATAATTAACATAAAAAATAGGCAAGTACCGAAGTACCTGCCCAGAAGAGAATCATTCGCTTTTTTACTCGGCTCTATAATAAAAAACCTACAACCACAAGGGTTGCAGGCTACATAATGGAGACGGCGGGATTCGAACCCGCGTCCAGAGGTCCTGATACACACCTTTCTACGTGTGTAGTCTATTGATAAATTTCGCATAATAGTAAGCAACAGACAACCAGTATTATGCTAGTTTGATTGGATTTCATCTAAACAGACTTCAAACGGCAGTGTTTAGCATATCCTACTAGGGTTGAATCGCGTTAACAGCACGTAGGAGATGCTGTTAGGCGATGCAGAGTGCTATTACGCAGCTACTGCGAAATTATTGTTTGATTTGTCAGTTATATTTACTGAAATGTGTTGATGTCGGAGACAACCCTCCGACACGCTTAATGTGCTCGAGGGACCCCTGTCGAATCCAAAAACGCCCCCGAAATAATATTAGATACGTTTAGTATATAACACCCCTTTATGGCATCATGTACAAACGCAGTAACTGATTGAACTGAGAGGCTACTAATCTAAAGCATTTCTCAGTTCTAATCATTCTTGCGAGATTGAGATGATGCATTCGGTTAGAATGTCACCCCAATCACTAACTAACATATCAGTTCATTCACAACATCAGTTATCATACCAAATAGAGACCAATTAAGCAACAAACACGCTTAATAACGGTCCTTAATCGCACGATCTACATCACGTTTCATTGCTTTATCTTTTAAAGCTTGACGCTTATCGTGTATCTTTTTACCACGGGCTACACCTAATAAAACTTTACACTGACCATGCTTTAAATACAGTTTCAATGGAATAAGAGAATATCCAATTTCTCTTGTACGTTCTCCAAGTTTAATAATTTCCTTTTTATGGAGTAATAACTTTCTAGAACGTAAAGGGTCATGATTAAAACGGTTGCCTTCTTCATAAGGGGCAATATGCATATTATTAATGAACATTTCGCCACGTTTAACTTGCGCATAGCTATCTTTCAAATTGGCACTACCACGACGAATGGATTTAATCTCTGTCCCTTTTAATGCAATACCCGCTTCAATGGTATCTTCAATATTATAATCATGTCTAGCTTTTCGGTTTTCAGCTAATGTACCGGGTGATTTTGTTTTCTTCTTAGCCATTAATCTCTGTCACCTCTTTGCTGATTATTTTTTCTTGCGTCGTGATTTTTTCTTCACACTTTTATCTTTGTAAAATGGTTTGTGATTCGTTTTACCTTTTTTATCACGATTACGTTGATTCTTACCTTTTCGTTGCTTACGTTTTTTCTTTTTGCCTTTATGATTATCATCTTTTGATTTATCTAGAGATTTGCCACGTGTTTTAGCCTGAATGGTTTTTCCTCTTGATGGACGTTGACTTCGTTCATTTTTCGGTAATGGCATACCAACGATTTGGAAGTCTATCATGCGCTCATCTACATCAACATGTGTGACTTTTACTGTAACTTGATCACCTATGCGGAATACTTTTGCTTGGCGTTCACCAATAAGTGCCATTTGGCGTTCATCAAAGTGGTAATAATCATCTGTCATATTTGAAATATGAACCATACCTTCAATGGTGTTAGGCAATTCAATAAACATACCAAAGTTTGCTACTGAACTTACAATACCTTCAAATTCATCGCCGATATGCTGAATCATATATTCCGCTTTTTTCAATTCATCTGTATCTCGTTCCGCTTCGATAGCTCGACGTTCACGTTGTGACGTATGCTCTGCTAATTCCGGCAATTTATCTTCCCATTTATGCAATTCTTTATTATTCATAGAATGATCGATGAGATATTTTCGAATTAGACGGTGAACCGTTAAGTCAGGGTAACGTCTAATCGGTGATGTGAAATGGGTATAGTATTCTGCTGATAAACCAAAATGTCCTAAGTTCGTATCATCATAATGGGCTTGTTGCATTGAACGTAACATCATTGTTGAGATAACCATTTGTTCTGAACGGCCTTCAACCTCCTCTTGAATCGATTGCAATGTTGAAGGATGGATATCTTCACCCGTACCTTTAATCATAATACCGAAGTTAGTAATAAAGTCGAAGAACTGTCTTAAACGATCTGATTTAGGTTGTTCATGGACACGGTAAATGAATGGTACTTCTAATTTATTGAAATGTTCAGCCACTGTTTCGTTAGCTGCTAACATAAATGATTCGATTAAGCGTTCACCTTCACCACGTTCACGTAAAACTACATCAGTCGGTAGACCTTCGTTATTCACTAATACTTTGGCTTCACTAATATCGAAGTCAATTTCACCACGACGTTTACGCATTTGAATGAGACGATTTGATAAATCTTGTGCTAAATCAAGCATCGGTGTAATTTCTTGATATTGTTTGCGAACGTTTGGGTCCTTTTCAGTAATAATTTGGTTTACTGCATCATATGTCATTCTGTAATTAGAATGAATGACACTATCAAATATGTCATGATTTACTACTTCACCGCGTTCATTGATTTCCATGCGACAACTTAATGTTAAACGGTCGACTTCAGGATTCAATGAACAAATACCATTACTTAAGCGGTGTGGAATCATCGGAATAACACGGTCTACTAGATAAACACTTGTTGCTCTATCGTAAGCTTCTTTATCTAACGCTGAGTCTTCTTTAACGTAGTAGCTAACATCTGCAATACTTACAGTTAATTCAGTATGACCGTTTTTTAATTTTTTAACGCTAATTGCATCGTCTAAATCTTTTGCATCAGCACCGTCAATTGTAATCGTTAGCTCGTCACGCAAGTCAGTACGTCCTTTGATTTCTTCAGACTTAATCTCTTCAGGTACTGCCTCAGCCTCTTTCAAGACATTATCAGGAAATTCAATTTCGATTCCGTGTTGATAAATGATTGATAAAATATCTACACCTGGATCATTCTTATGGCCTAAAATAGCTGATACATGACCTTCTGGATTATCCGTACCATCCGCATATTTCGTAATCTGAACGAGCACTTTATGACCATCCACAGCACCAAGACTTTGGCCTTTCGGAATGAAAATATCTTGCATTATGCGTTTATCATCTGGAATAACGAATCCGAAATGTTTCGCTTCACTATACGTACCGACTACTTGGGTTACAGAATGTTTCTCAATTGATTTAACTTCGCCCTCTATTTTACCTTTATATTCACCTTTAGACTTCTGTATCTCGACAATCACTGTGTCGCCATCTAATGCACGATTAATCTTAGTTGGTGGGATAAAAATATCATCCATCTCTTCATCTTCAGGACGTAAGAATGCAAAGCCCTTTTTATTTTGGCTTAATGTCCCCTTAATTAATTTAGAGTTCGTATTTTTATGTGATTGTTTACGTTGATATCTATCCGTTTTAGTTCTTTCAACTAATCCTGCTTGTTCTAGTTCTACTAGCACCTTTATTAAATCTCTAAATGAGTCGGCACTATTAAGACCTAAAGCATCTTGAAAATCAGACACAGACATGGGTTCATAATCAGGTTGTTTTACAATGTCTTCAATGGATTGCTTTAAATTCATCATGCCCCTCCTTTCTACTTTCTTTTAATTTTTAAAATGATTATTCAGACCAATCTAAAGTTTCTAAGAAGTCATAGACGTCTTCGAATACTTGTTCTTTTTCTTTATCGATTGTTATGACATGACCTGAATTTGCATACCATTTAATATGTTTGTCTTCTGAATCGACATTATCGTATATATAATTTGCTGATTGAGGATTAATCATTTCATCATTTTCAGCTTGTACTACTAATATTGGATCAAGTACATCATCAACTTCATTTCTAACGTTATTTAGTGTCTCACTTAACTCTTTTAACGTTTCAGTTGGCTGGAAGTCTTCCATCTCTTTATCAATCGTATCTTGGTCTTTACCTTCATATTTTTTAAAGTTACGCGCATATTCTAAGAAACCTTCATATATTGTACCTTGCGTTTTCCCTTCAGCAGGTGCACACATTGTAATAATACCCTTCACTGGACGGTTCAAGCTTAATTTTAAGGCGTACACGCCACCTAATGACAATCCAGCTACGGCGATATCTTCGTAGCCATGTTCCACTAAATAATCATAGCCATCTAGCACGTCTTTAAACCATACATGCGGACTTGATTTTAAAATTTCTTCTGGTGGTGCAGCGTGCCCTTCGTATTGTGGCGCATATGACGTGTAGCCCTTTTTCTGTAGAAATCTGCCTAATTGTCTTACGTCTGATGAATTACCTGTAAATCCATGTAGGAGTAAGACTGCGCGTTTGCCTTCCTCAAAGAAGAACGGTTGTGGTAATTTAATTTGCATTCATAATCCCTCTTCCATCGTTATCTCTAAATTACTAATATATACTGTTTTACTTTTCAAACATCATTTCTCTTATTTACATATATATTTATACTTATTAAATATTCCCTTATTTCTTCGGAAATATGCATTATTTAAACTTGGACGTTATGTCCACGAATTGAATATCTAAGACGTCATCCGTCTCTATTCATTATAAATAAAAAAGCCCGACATTAACATCGTCGGACCTTATAAACCAAAGTAACTGATACCAATCATTATTAAAAAGAAAATGACTGCTAAAATAATTGTTAATCTATGCAAGAATAAATCGACGCCACGTTGTTTTTGTTTACCAAATAACTGTTCTGCGCCACCACTAATAGCACCTGAAAGTCCATTACTTTTACCTTCTTGGAGTAATACAACAGTGATTAATGCAATACAATCAATAATTAATAGTACTATGAAAAGTGTATGCATGAAAATTGTCCTCCATTCATTATATACGTTCCGAATTATATCACATACTCGTCTTTATAATCAATGACTATCGATTAAACGTGCTCTTACGTACAATTGAAATGATTAGCATATATAACGCTAATACGGTTGAGCAAATCATAACAATTATAATTGGAATAATAAATAGTACTGATTTCGCTGCTATAATCGCATTTATAACCATGGCTAAGTTTACTAATGTAAATAATACATTGGATACATAAACTGCAAACATAAACCACCATAAGTACTTATGTCGATTCCATAATGCAATGACACCCGCTAAATAAGCTAAGATATACATCATTCCTGTGTATCTGAAACTATTTAAGATGTTAGCGACTGCACTATCACTGACTTTCTGACCTGCCTGTGATAACAACGTCTTAGCCGTTAATGTATCTAATGCAATAAAGTTATGGATGATCAATAAAATACATAATATTAAAGAACTGTAGCCAATTAACTTACCTGCATTTCGTTCCCTCTGACTAGGTTGATTAAGCTGATTCTCCATCTTTACTTCTCCTTCTTTTATATACAAATCTATTATATCAGTTTGAATACGTAAATTAAATCTGTTCCATTCTCAGCAAACACCTTTTTATTTAAAGAATTACAACCTGTTATATACAACTTCGATTTAACATGCGTTCGTTTTGTTTGCCACATGATTAAAAAAGCCTGTCACAGTCTCAACTCTGTGACAGGCAATATACATTTGCGTGAACTCTATTATATTAAATAAATCTCTGTATTAAACTTATTTATCTAAATTGTAGAAAGATTTGATGCCATCGAATTTAGCAGTTTCAAATAATTCATCTTCAATACGTAATAATTGATTGTATTTAGCAATACGGTCAGTTCTTGATAATGAACCAGTTTTAATTTGGCCAGCGTTTGTAGCTACAGCGATATCAGAGATTGTAGTATCTTCTGTTTCACCTGAACGGTGAGAAACTACTGCAGTGTATCCAGCTTTTTGAGCCATTTCGATTGCTTCGAAAGTTTCAGTTAAAGTACCGATTTGGTTAACTTTGATTAAGATTGAGTTACCAATACCTTGTTCAATACCTCTAGAAAGGATTTCAGTGTTTGTTACGAATAAATCGTCACCTACTAATTGAACTTTGTCACCGATACGGTCAGTTAATTGTTTCCAACCGTCCCAGTCATTTTCATCCATACCATCTTCGATAGTGATGATTGGGTATTTACCAATTAATTCTTCTAAGTAGTCAACTTGTTCAGCTGCACTACGTTTCGCACCATGTTCACCTTCGAATTTAGTGTAGTCATATACACCGTTTTCGTAGAATTCAGATGATGCACAGTCAAATCCTAAGAATACATCTTCGCCTGGTTTGTAACCTGCTTTTTCGATTGCTTTGATGATTGTTTCTACAGCATCTTCAGTACCTTCAAATTTAGGAGCGAAACCACCTTCGTCACCTACTGCAGTTTCTAAACCACGTTCACTTAAGATTGATTTTAAGTTATGGAAGATTTCAGCACCCCAACGTAATGCTTCTTTAAATGATTCAGCACCTGTTGGTAAAATCATGAATTCTTGGAATGCGATTGGTGCATCTGAGTGAGAACCACCGTTTACGATGTTCATCATTGGCACTGGTAATTGTTTACCATTGAAGCCACCTAAATATTTGTATAAAGGTTGACCTAATAAGTCTGCTGCTGCACGCGCAACTGCGATAGACACGCCTAAAATAGCGTTAGCGCCTAATTTACCTTTGTTAGGTGTACCGTCTAATTGAATCATCATTTTATCGATAGATACTTGATCTAATACTGAAAATTCACCTTCAACGATTTCTGGTGCGATAATTTCGTTAACATTTTCAACTGCTTTAGTAACACCTTTACCACTATAACGTGATTTGTCTCCATCACGTAATTCAACTGCTTCGTGTTCACCAGTAGAAGCACCTGAAGGTACTAATGCACGACCGAAAGCACCGCTTTCAGTTAATACTTCAACTTCAACTGTTGGGTTACCACGTGAGTCTAAGACTTCGCGAGCATAAACATCTGTAATAATTGGCATGTTAAAAATCTCCTTTAATTTAGATTCTAAAGCTATTATAGCTTGATTTAATCTTTAAATAAAATATTTATATCAGTTAAGGACTGAATCCCTAAGTTTTAGTGATTATATTAGGGATTACAATATCCTTATACTTTAAAAACGCAACTTTATTTAGTGCTTAATTAGTGATTCACCAGTCATATCTGATGGTTGATCAACATTCAATAAGTCTAATAATGTTGGTGCTAAATCACCTAGACGACCAGTTTCACGTAATGTAACGCCTTCTTTAGTTACAATAACAGGAACTGGGTTTGTCGTATGTGTTGTCATTGGTTGATCATCGTCAGTTAACACTTGATCAGAGTTACCATGGTCAGCAGTAATAATTGCATAACCATTCATATCTAAAATTTTGTCGACAACTTCACCTAAACATTCATCCACTGCTTCGATTG
The DNA here is from genome assembly GCF_016892225.1 of Staphylococcus sp. GDY8P47P. Taxonomy (NCBI): domain Bacteria; kingdom Bacillati; phylum Bacillota; class Bacilli; order Caryophanales; family Staphylococcaceae; genus Staphylococcus; species Staphylococcus sp. GDY8P47P. The sequence goes on from NZ_JAFENV010000017.1 coordinate 10,600, forward strand.
CTTTAATCGTTGGTTCTAACATACCACTATGTCCAACCATATCAGGGTTAGCAAAGTTTAAAATGATTAAATCTAAATCACCTTTGTCTAACTCTTCTAATAATGCATCTTTAACTTCATATGCACTCATTTCAGGTTTTAGGTCGTAAGTTGCAACTTTTGGTGAATCAATCAAACGACGACGTTCACCTTCAAATTCTTCATTACGTCCACCACTCATAAAGTATGTTACGTGTGGATATTTTTCTGTTTCAGCAATACGTAATTGTTTCAAGTTGTTATTTTGAGCAACTTCACCAATTGTATTCGTTAAATCAACTTTTTCGAAGACAATTTCAGCATCTACATTGTCATTGTATTTAGTAAATGTTGCATAGTATAAGTCATTAACTTGTTCTACTTTGAAACCATCAAAGGCTTTGTTAGTAAATACTTCTGATAATTGTGCTGCTCTGTCAGGGCGGAAGTTGAAGAAGATAACCGCATCTCCATCGTTCACGCCATCATTTTGACCTTCAACAATAAATGGTTCAACAAACTCATCCGTTAAGTCATTAGCGTAGTTAGCTTCAACACCTTCTTTAGCTGATGCATAAGAAGGACCTTCAAAGTTACGAATCGCATTATATGCTTTTTGTTCACGGTCCCAACGTTTGTCACGGTCCATTGCATAATAACGACCAGAAATAGATGCGAATTGACCTACACCTAATGCTTTAAATTTAGCTTCAGTGTCTTCAATGTATTTAAGTGCTGATTTTTGATCTACGTCACGACCATCTAAGAATGCATGTACATAAACTTTATCTAAACCTTTTTGTTTAGCTAATTCTAATAATGCAAATAGATGTTGGTAGTGACTGTGTACACCACCATCAGATAATAATCCAAAGACATGTAATGCAGAATTGTGGTCTTTAACATGTTGTGCAGCATTATTTAATACATCATTTTCAAAGAAATCACCATCAGCGATTGATTTATTGATACGTGTCAAACTTTGATAAACGATACGTCCTGCACCAATGTTCATATGACCAACTTCTGAGTTACCCATTTGACCTTCAGGAAGGCCTACGTCTAAACCACTCGCTTCAATTTGAGTAGTAGGATATTTACTGTAATAACGATCAAAATTAGGTTTGTTCGCTTGTTTCACAGCATTACCATGTTCACTCTCACGATTAGCGAAACCATCTAAAATGATTAGAGCTGTTGGTTGTTTAGCCATAATTATTTTGCACCTTCTAACAATTGTACGAAATCTTCAACTTTTAATGATGCGCCACCTACTAATGCACCATCAATGTCAGATTGAGCCATATATTCTTTAACGTTGTTAGGTTTAACACTACCACCGTATTGAATACGTGTTGCATCAGCAACGTCTTGGCTTGCTACTTTAGCTACTGTTTTACGAACGTGTGCACACATTTCGTTTGCATCAGCAGAAGTAGCTGATTTACCAGTACCGATTGCCCAAATTGGTTCGTATGCGATAACAACTTGTTTAAGTTGTTCTTCTGATAAACCTTCTAGTGCTTTTTCAACTTGGTTACTAACGATTTCATTAGCTTTACCATTTTCGCGTTCTTCATCTGTTTCACCAACACAAATGATTGGTGTCATACCATGATTAAATACAGCATGTGCTTTTTTATTCACATCTTCATCTGTTTCATGGAATAATTCACGACGCTCTGAATGTCCGATAACTACGTATTTAACACCTAAGTCAGCTAATGCTACTGGAGATGTTTCTCCTGTGAATGCACCATTATCTTCAAAATAAGTGTTTTGAGCACCAATTTTTAATCCTTTTGCTTTGCCATCATTTACTAATGAAATTAGTGCATCTAATTGGATTGTTGGTGCACAAATTACTGATTCAACTTCTTTTTCATCAGGTAATGTTGGTAAGTTATTAACGAAGTCTTTAGCTTCTTTAACTGTTTTGTTCATTTTCCAGTTACCAGCTATGATTGGTTTTCTCATTGATTACACTCCTATATATTTAAATTGTAATTTTAGCGTTAAATATCTTTTAAAGACGTAACGTCTCATGCTTTATGCATTTTCCCTAGAAAATGTTTAGAAAAACGTAGACATTTTCATAAGTCGATTATTTGTTATTAATCGCTTTAATGCCTGGTAATTCAATACCTTCTAAATATTCTAATGATGCACCGCCACCAGTAGAAATATGTGTGAAGTCATCTTCGAAACCTAAAGAAATTGCAGCTGCTGCTGAGTCACCACCACCGATAATAGTAGTAGCGTCTTTTAAGTTAGCAATGGCTTTACATACACCGATTGTACCTTGAGCAAAATTACTGAATTCAAATACACCCATAGGTCCGTTCCAAACGACTGTGTGTGCACCCTCTAATTCTTTAGAGAATAGCTCAACAGTTTTAGGTCCAACGTCCATTGCTTCTTGATCTGAAGGGATGTTGTCTATTGATACTTCAGTGATTTCAGCATCATTAGAGAATTCTTTTGCCACTTTTGCATCTACTGGTAAAACGATTTGATCGCCGTTACTTTCAAGTAATGCTTTAGCAAAGTCGATTTTATCTTCTTCTAATAATGATAAACCGATTTCTTTACCTTGCGCTTTTAAGAAAGTATACGCCATTCCGCCACCGATAAGAATTTTATCAGCAATATTTACTAAGTTTTTGATGACGCCGATTTTGTCAGATACTTTAGCGCCACCTAAGATAGCAACTACTGGTTTGTGTGGGTCGTTGACAACACCACCGATAAATTTAATTTCTTTTTCCATTAAGTAACCAGCTGCAGTTTCTAAATGTGTAGAAATACCGACATTAGATGCGTGTTCACGGTGTGCTGTACCGAAAGCATCATTGACAAATACATCACCTAATGAAGCCCAATATTTACCTAATTCAGGATCGTTTTTAGATTCTTTTTTACCGTCTAAATCTTCAAAGCGTGTATTTTCAACTAATAATACATCGCCTTCTTTTAAGTTTTTGATAGCAGTTTCTAATTTTTCACCACGAGTTTCAGGTACGAAAGTGACTTCTTTACCTAACTTTTCTGATAAAGCATCAGCAACAGGTTTTAAAGTTAAACCTTCTTTATCACTTTCTTGTTTAACTTTTCCTAAGTGAGAAAATAGAACTAATTTACCACCTTGTTCGATGATATATTTAATTGTTGGTAAAGCCTGAACAATACGGTTATCATTTGTGATTTTACCGTCTTTTAAAGGTACATTGAAATCAGCACGTTCAAGAACAACTTTCCCTTTTAATTCTAAATCAGAAACAATTTTTTTTGCCATTATAATTTCCTCCTCTAAATAGGAATTACTAATATAAAAATAAGCGGAGAAGCGTTAGTGCTCCCCGCTTACTCATAAGCTAACTTATTTCAATAATTTGTACAAGTGTACTTTAAATCGTACATCTATACTGAGCACAAGTTTATTTAACTATGCTTCTAAATTATTTAGATAATTCTGCTAAATATTCTAAAGTACGAACTAATTGAGCAGTGTAAGACATTTCATTGTCGTACCAAGCTGCAACTTTAACTAATTGACGGTCACCAACAGACATTACACGAGTTTGAGTAGCATCGAATAATGAACCGTAAGTCATACCAACTACGTCTGAAGAAACGATTTCGTCTTCAGTGTAACCGAATGATTCGTTTGAAGCGTTTTTCATTGCTTTGTTAACGTCTTCAACAGTAACGTCTTTTTCTAATACAACTGTTACTTCAGTTAATGAACCTGTAGCAACTGGTACACGTTGAGCACCACCGTCTAATTTACCATCGATTTCAGGAATAACTTTACCGATAGCTTTTGCAGCACCTGTTGAGTTTGGTACGATGTTTTGAGCTGCTGCACGCGCACGACGTTTGTCGCCTTTTTTATGTGGACCGTCTTGAGTCATTTGGTCACCAGTGTATGCGTGAATAGTTGTCATTAAACCTTCAACTAAACCAAATTCGTCACTTAACACTTTAGCAACTGGTGCTAATGAGTTAGTAGTACATGATGCACCTGAAACAACTGTTTCTGAACCATCTAAGTCATTGTGGTTAGTGTTGAATACGATTGTTTTAACATCACCTTTAGCTGGTGCAGAGATTAATACTTTTTTAGCACCTGCATTGATGTGTGCTTCTGCTTTTTCTTTATCTGTATAGAAACCAGTACATTCTAATACTACGTCGATATCTAAATCGCCCCAAGGTAATTTGCTTGCATCTGGTTCTTCGTATGATTTAACTTCTTTACCATTTACGCGGAAACCACCATCAATAACTTCAACTTCTCCTGTGAAACGACCTTGCATAGTGTCATATTTTAATAAATGAGCTAACATTTCGTCGTCTGTTAAGTCGTTTACTGCAACTACTTCAATACCTTCTACGTCTTGAATTCTTCTAAATGCTAAACGACCAATTCTACCAAAACCATTAATTGCTACTTTTACTGCCATTATAATGGCCTCCTTTAAAATGATATTTAAAAAGCTATTAACTTTTTATTACTTATTTAATATTACTTTTGCTGCTGCTTCATCAGTAATTAATACTGTATTCTTAGGAGCAATACTTAAGTAAGCTTTAATTGCTTCTCCTTTAGATTGACCTCCGGCAACAGCGAATATAAAATCTTTGGTTTCTAAATCTTCAAGTTGTAGTCCTATCGTCTTTACTTTATAGACTACGTTGCCTTGAGCATCAAAATAGTAACCGAAAGCTTCTGCAACGGCTTGGTGATGTTGAAGGCTTTCAATCACTTCATCTGACGATTGTCTACGACGCGCCATCTTCAGCGCATCACCAATACCGTGGATTGTTATATTTGCTTGTTTGATTTTATCTAATGTATGAACCACAGAGGGTTCCATTAGAAGTGTATTATACGTTGATTCACTTACATTATCTGGTACGTAAAGCGTTGTATAATACCCACCTGTTTGTTGCGCCATGCTCGCTGAAATCGTGTTAGCTTGGTAGATAACATTTTCGCCAAGGCCACCACGCGCTGGAACAAAAAATACATTAAATGGTAAAAGATGCATCGCACGGCTAACATTTGCCATTGTCGAACCACCTGTTACTGAAACAATCGCATCTTCATATAGGATGCTTTCAAGTAATTGACCAGCTTGTCTTCCCATTTCTGATTTTACGTTCTCGTGAGCATCTGCATCACCAGGTATAACATGAACTTCTTTAATACCGAAAGTGGCCTTAATTTGTTCAGCTAATTGATTATCATCAGTATAAATATTGAAATATTCGTTAAGCTGATTTAAAACAGATCTACCTTCTTCAGTGATTTCCATTCCAGTTGATTTAACTTGGATTAAATCTTGCTTCTTCAACATATCTGTTTCAGACCTTAAGACACGCTCAGTAATATCCATATGTTCACTTAAACTTCTTCTACCTACTGGTTGATTATTTGAGATAGTAGTTAAGATAGAAAAGCGTCGATACATTTTATCCACGAGATCAGGTATCAACTTCTGTTGAATTTTAATCAAGTCTTTCACTACTACCTTCCTCCTTTATGTCTAAAAGATAACCAATAGTATAAAAACGGTTTGACTATTTATGTCCCGCCTGGGACAAAATCTAACCTCTTTACACTTGCAATAGTACTATTGTGTTGATGAAAATGCAAGAGAAAAACTCTAATATTTAAAATTATCTGTAAAATTTCCCAAATTAAGTAGAACAAACCCACTGCACACATAGTGAAAAGTATTATTTATCTCTTATTTTATAGTATTACCCTCAAAGTTTAATAATTATTCTTTTACAAAAGACTTTCCTATGTAAGTTGTTCTCATTTACAATAGAAGCACTTCATTTAAAGGAGGAGAAAAAATGGCTCGCGAAGAGGATAATCATGTTGAGGTTATCGATCCAAATGATCGTAGATATAAAGATGATGACTATTTTAATCATTCGCACCCTAATGATCGAGCGCATTATTCCGTTAGGTATCGGTATGGTTGTGGTTGTCCATTTGGTTGCCTTTCTTCAATCGTTATTTCTATTCTACTTTCTATTATTTTTACTTTTTTATTGAATTGGGTGTTTTAAAGATATGGCGAGTGGATAAGGAGCTCGGTAATGATGTCGTATTGGTACAAATTCATTCTAGCGCTTTGTCATCATACTATTGATGACTAAACTAAGAAAAGCAGCCTCATGAGAAATCTCATAAGACTGCTATCATCACTTGCATTCCCTTTAACCATCGATGCTTAACGTTAATTCATTGCCAGTTAATGGGTTTAAATCATACTAATATCACAAGTCTTAATCAAGACCCATGATGTTGCTAATTATTATTAGATGATTGTTGGTTTGATTGGCTTTGTGTAGACGTAGCATTTCGTTGTGTCGTTTGTCTTGAAGTTGATTGCTGCGTAGATGGTTGCGTTGTTGAACGTTGTTGTGTTTGCGGTGATTGTTGTGTTCTAGTTTGTGTGCTTGATTGAGTACGATTTGGTTTATTCGTATTTGACTCATTCGTATTTCTATTGTTGTTGCGATTGCTATTATTTTCTTGTGTTGCCTGTTCTTTTGTACGGCTTTCTTCAGTAGTAGCCTCTTCTTTAGTTGTTTTCTCTTGAGTTTTTTCTTCTTTAGTATCTTGTTTTGTACGTTGTTTCTCTTCAGTTGATGGTTGTTTAGTTCTTTCTTGTGTTGAAGGCGTTGCTTGCTGAGTCTGACGTTGTTGAGTTTGAGGTGCTTGTTGCGTAACAGTTTCCTGCGTCACATTCGAACGTTCTTCACTCGATTTTTTGTCATTTTCTTCTTTATCTTTTTTATCTTTCTTGTCTTTTTTCTCTTCAGTTGATTGATTATTTAAGCGTTCACTTGATCGGTTAGAATGATCAACAAATGCGTAAATCGCAAAAGCCAAGCCACTTAATAATAATAAGACTATAATCGTGCTAATCAGTTTCGAAATGCCACTCATCTTTTTCTTTTCCGGTTCACCAAAGTCATCTCTATTTCTATTGTTCTTAGACATAAGTTACCTCACTTTAATATATTCAATTTGTTTAGTCCCTATATGCAGCAAATTATTTTACAGTAATTCACACGAAAATGATATAAAAAGGATTAAGACATAAATTAAATTGATACATAATTACTTATATATGATAACATCATAAGTAATTACAAACATCAATTATGCAAATATAATTTAATTATAATTCGAGAGTGTGAGATAAATGAAGAAAATTGTTTCTGATGATATCTTTGAAGAAGACAAAGCACCTAAACGTGGATTAAAGTCAATGATGTTAAATAATGATAATTATGATGATAGCAACACGTCTCGGCTTGACCTTTTGCTATTATCAGTCATTTTCATTCCTTTAATCATATTATTCTTAATCTACATTAATTAGTACTATAATAGATATACAAAAAGCCCATACGATGCTCGCATGGGCTTCTACTAAAGGGAGTCAAAATTGACCTTCGTTTATTTTGCGTAGTCTATGGGGTATACTCAATTTACTCAAAGCTATTGAAATCTACTATATCGAAGGTACAAATTTATTATAACTTAACCTTTGTAAAATTAAATCCTGTTTACAGCATAGTAAATGACATATTATTGACTAATCGTTGTACATTTTTTGAACAACGATCGTTGAACGTCTTTTCAAATACAATAAATTAATAGAGGTGTAAATATGAAGCAATTCTTAATAACTGGCGGCACTGGAATGGTAGGCAGTCAATTAGTAAACGCATTAAAGCATCGCGATGTACACATTACAATATTAACTCGTAGCGATAAGCAAAGTGATGATCCTAAAATTTCATATATCAATTGGTCAAAAGACGGTTGGACATCTCAAGTTCCAGATATAGATGTAGTTATCAATTTAGCTGGTGCAACTTTAAACAAACGTTGGACACCATCATACAAGCAATCAATCATGACTAGTCGTATCCAATCAACACAAGCACTCGTTGATTTATTCAGCAATCGCGCCCATAAACCTGAAGTACTCTTCAATGCAAGTGCGATGGGCTATTATCCACCAAGTTTATATCAAACGTATACTGAAAAATATCAGACGCTTCCCTTCGACTTTTTATCTGATGTCGTTTATCAGTGGGAACGTTTTGCCAAACGCTTTGAATCATTTGGTACACGTGTCGTATTAGGAAGATTCAGCATGATTTTATCTGATGATGGTGGCGCATTACAAACGATGAAACTGCCTTATAAATTTTTTGTAGGGGGCAAATTAGGTTCTGGATTCCAATGGTATTCTTGGATTCATATTAATGATTTAGTACGTGCAATTCTATTTACCATTGACCATCCTAAAGCCCAAGGTCCTTTCAATATGGCTGCGCCTATAGCTGAACGTCAAAATCTATTCGGATATACACTTGCACGTGTCATGCACCGCCCTCATGAAACATGGGTTCCATCGTTCTTGATGCGAATCGCACTTGGTGAAATGTCTACAGTTGTCTTAGATACGCAAAAGGTATTACCAAATAAATTGGATGCACTTGGCTTTACATTTAATTACCCTAACTTAAAAATTGCTTTCGAAGATTTAATCGATGCATAATTATTGGAGTTTTGAATCATGAACGACGAGAAATTAACGTATATTTTATTAATCATCGCTAGTCTATTTCTGATACTAAATGGCATTTTTGCTTTCGAACATCATTTTGTAATTATATTAATGTCAATTTTCTTCATAATCATTGGTGTTATTTTACTTGTGATTTCGATTCGACTTCTCCTAAAAAGCACTTCGAAAAAATCATAAAAAAAATGGGAGTGGGACAGAATTCTTTTTAAATTCGTTGTCCCACCCCCGCAAGGGTGACTAGAACTGAGAAAAGCTTGAATTAAGCGCCTTCTCAGTTCAGTNNAAAATAGCTTCATTATATAATTTTTGTCCCGGACTCATTTTTTATGATAATTTAACATTAATGATTAATCTTCAGGTTGCATAACATTATCGATCAAGCCATATGCTTTAGCTTCATCAGCTGTTAAGAAGTTATCACGGTCCGTATCTTTTTGTATTTTTTCAATACTTTGACCTGTACGTTCAGCTAAAATTTTGTTTAATTTTTCACGTGTTTTTAAAATGTGGTTAGCAGCGATTTCGATTTCAGTTGCTTGTCCTTGTGCACCACCTAATGGTTGGTGAATCATAACTTCCGCATTTGGTAATGCGAAACGTTTACCTTTTGCACCAGCAGCTAATAAGAATGAACCCATTGATGCAGCCATACCGATACAAATAGTTTGTACATCTGGTTTAATGTGTTGGATTGTATCATAAATAGCAAAACCAGCAGTGACACTACCACCTGGTGAGTTAATATATAAGTAGATATCTTTCTCAGAATCTTGCGCTTGTAAGAATAATAATTGTGATACAATTGAATTTGCTACGTTATCATCAATTGCAGAACCTAACATAATAATACGGTCTTTTAATAGACGAGAATAAATATCGTATGCACGTTCACCGCGATTTGTTGTTTCAATTACTGTAGGAATTAAATTCATTTATATTTCCTCCTTATGATTAACTGTTATTTAGTATTCTACATGAAAAGTCAAAAATGGTCAAAATTTAAACTCATATAACACGAAGAAAATTTGACCTTATTTTATTATATTTTGTACACTATAAACATACATTCAGATTGTACTTTTAAATTGATAAATAGTACAGAATTTTGTCTTTGTTACTTTATATCTCCTCGTAGTGTAACGGATAGCACGTAAGATTCCGGTTCTTAAAATAGAGGTTCGACTCCTCTCGAGGGGGCTAATAGTTTTAAATTGCATATATTTTTTACATTATGGGAGTGGGACAGAATGCTTTTGAAATTCGTCGTCCGCTCCCAGCTTTCTTAGCTTGTAGCATTTCTTAGTAAAATGATCTTTGCTGGGACCAGCGATTGCAAGGATGACTAGAACTGAGAAAAGCTTGATTTAATCGCCTTCTCAGTTTAGTCCGCTACTGCGAATTCGCAAAATAGTATCACTATATTATTGCTGTCACAGGCTCTTTTTAGTTTGCCAGTTATTAAACTATTATAGAATACTAAATGCCATCAACATGTTAAGAACCTAATCCCTTACAAAAAAACTCGCCACTATGTGACGAGTTCGTACTTATAATTCAATTTTTTCGCCACTTCGAATTTTATCTGCAAGTTCATTTAGCTTTCTTAAGCGGTGATTTACTCCAGATTTCGATATAGCACCAGTTGAAACCATTTCTCCTAGTTCTTTTAAGGAGATTTCTTGATGCTCGACTCGAAGTTTTGCAATTTCTCTTAAGCGATCTGGTAAATTATCTAGTCCAATTTCTTGATCAATTAATTGAATGCTTTCTACTTGTTTCATAGCGGCACTTACCGTCTTATTAAGATTTGCAGTTTCACAATTCACTAAACGATTCACTGAATTTCTCATATCCCTAACAATTCGCACATCTTCAAACTTCAATAATGCTTGATATCCACCTATTAAACTAAGAAAATCAGATATTTTTTCGGCTTCTTTTAAATAAGCGATGCTACCCTTTTTGCGTTCTAAGTGTTTAGCATTTAAGCCATAGCTATTCATTAACTTAGTTAAACCTTCAGAATGATTCTCATATTGGGAGAATATTTCTAAATGATAGGATGATGTTTCAGGATTATTTACAGATCCTCCAGCTAAAAATGCGCCTCTCAAGTAACTTCTACGCATTTCATCATCTTTAATCATGCTAGCATCAATATCATGAACGAAAATACCATTTTTTAAAATACCTAGTTCGTCCAGAATTTCTTTCGCACGTACTTTTGTACGACAAATATAAATATTATTTTTCTTTAATTTCATTTTTTTACGCACAAGAATTTCAACTTCTACATTAAAAATGCGTTTAATTAATGAATAAATTCTTCTAGCAGTCGTAGCATTTTCTGTTTGAACATTAATTACGAATTGTTGATTAGATAGGCTAAGTGCACCGTTCATACGAATTAATGCGCTAAGCTCTGCTTTAGCATTGCTTTCATCAACTTCAATGCGTGTTAATTCATTTTTCATATCTGACGCAAAACTCATCACATTTCCCCCTCTAATCAAATTTATATATACATGTAATTAACATCCTATATTGTTACACGTTATTCTACGCATACATGATTACACATATGCTCTTTATCATACCATAGTTATACTGCCGATTAGAAGTGTTATTTTTCCGGTCTAAATTGAATCGTACTTGTCAATTCAAGGGCTAAATCATAGATTAATTTCGCTAACACTTTCGTATTATGACGCACTAAATGGTCATCTAAGATTTCAACTAAATTCGATGACGTAATGATCTTAATATTATGATCCGTTATTTTATGTTCATCCATAACAACTGGTTTGGCATTACGCTCTTTATAACGTTTTAAAACATTATCATCGTATTTATCATTACTACAAATGACATAATCGATAAAGTCACTGCCAGCATGATTATGTATCGCTTGAATATGATCCATAACATCGTAATCCGATGTTTCTCCAGGTTGAGTCATAACATTAGATATATATAATTTAGGCGCATTTGAGCGTAAGATAGCATCCGACATACCTTTAACACATAAGTTTGAAATCACACTAGTATATAACGAACCAGGTCCGAGTACGATTAAATCTGCATCTTCTAGTGCGTCAATCGCTTCTTCCATAGGCTCAACATTTTCAGGCTCTAAAAAGACACGCTCAATACGTTTGTTTTTCTTTGGTATTTGAGATTCACCGCGTACAATTTCTCCATCTTCTAACACTGCATTTAACATCACATTCGTGTTCGTAGATGGAATCACTTTGCCTTTAATATTTAATATTTTACTTAATTCTTTTACCGCATGACCAAAGTCATTCTTAATATTGGTTAAAGCAGCTAATAATAAATTGCCAAGTGAATGTCCTTCAATTTGATTTTCTTTGAAACGATATTGAAATAACTCTTCTATGACTGGTTCTGCATCACTTAATGCTGCAATAACATTTCTAATATCGCCTGGTGCCGGTATATCCATTTCACTACGGATTTTACCAGTACTACCACCGTCATCCGCTACAGTAACGATGGCTGTAATATCGATGGGGTACTCTCTTAATCCCCTTGCTAATACTGATAGACCTGTTCCACCGCCTATAAGTACAATCTTTAATTGTTTCATTTTTTCACGCCACTTTCGATATGTGCATCTCTATGATGAACATAAACATTATAATCAAATATGTCTGTTAATTCTTCACTAATACGTTTAGCTAACGCAACAGATCGGTGTTGACCTCCTGTACAACCTATTGCAATCACTAATTGAGATTTACCCTCTTTTTTGTAACCAGGTATCATAAATTTCAATAAATCCATTAATTTTTCGAAAAATATTTCAGTTTCTTTCCATTTCATAACATAATGATAAACGGGTTCGTCTTCTCCCGTCATCGGTCTTAAGTCTTCAACATAATAAGGATTTGGAAGGAAACGAACATCGAACACTAAATCTGCATCTTTTTGTATGCCATGTTTAAATCCGAAACTTGAAACATTAATACTAAATGATTTAAAATTGTCATCTTGGAATTTTTCTTTAACCTTTGTTTTAAGCTCTTTCGTCTTCATTTGTGTTGTATCTACGATGTAATTAGCAATTGAGCGAATATTACTAAGCAATTGCTTTTCTTCTAAAATTGAATCTATTAATGACATTTGACCATTTTCATTCAAAGGATGTGCACGTCTAGATTCTTTATATCTCGAGATTAACTTTTCCGTTTCCGCTTCTAAAAACATGACATCTACAATAACATCATTTCTACTTTTAATTGCATCAATTTCTTCCACTAACGACTTGAATAATTCTTTCCCTCTTAAATCAATCGCGATTGCTACTTTTTGCAAAGAAGGATTTCCTTGTTCCATTAATTCAACAAATTTGGGAAGTAATATCGGAGGTAAGTTATCAACACAGAAGTAACCAATATCTTCTAAACATTGGATAACTACGGATTTACCAGCACCTGATAGACCTGTTACTACTAATAGTTCACTTTTACTCATTTCATTTTCATTATGGTTCGTCATTTTGACACCGCCTAGTTTATCTTTTTAACGTAAATATACGTTCACGACTATAGTTAATTTACCTTCATAATATCATATGAACGACTTATCGTAACGATTAATGCGATATAAGTAGTTAGTAGTTTGCGCACCCATTAAAAAAGGCTAGAACCCATGTTTAAATCACAATCAAATGTGATGACACGTTCTAGCCTTACTTAATTATGCTTCTTCTTTATCTTTTAATTCTTCAATGTAATCAATAGCGCTCTGAGCTGCTATACTACCATCACCAGTTGCTGTTACAATTTGTCGTAAGCCTTTATCTCTTACATCTCCAGCAGCAAAAATACCTGGTACTGTTGTACTCATATTGTCTTCCGTTACAATATAGCCCATGTCGTTTGTAATTCCTAAATTAACAAATGGTGCTGTTAATGGTTTCATACCAATATAAATGAATACACCATCTGCATCTAACGTTTGTTCTGAGGCATCTTTAGTTGAAACAAGTGTTACAGAGCCTACTTTACCATCTTTTTCGTTAATAGATTTTAATGTGTGGCTCCAAATAAAATCAATTTTGTCGTTTTTGAACGCACGATCTTGTAAGATTTTCTGCGCTCTTAATTCATCTCTTCTGTGTACAATGGTAACTTTGTCCGCGAATTTAGTTAGGAATGCTCCTTCTTCAACTGCAGAATCACCGCCACCTATTACAAATAAGTTTTTATTTTTAAAGAAGGCGCCATCACACACTGCACAATAACTTACACCACGTCCACCTAGTTCTTGTTCTCCAGGGACACCAATTTTTTTGTATTCGGCACCTGTTGAAATAATCACAGCACGTGCTGTTATTTCTTTATTACCTAGGTTAATTTCTTTATAGTCACCTTTATCTTCAATAGATTTGATATCTCCATATTGATATTCGGCACCAAATTTTTTAGCGTGTTCAAACATTTTGGTAGATAAATCCGGACCTGTAATCATTTCAAATCCTGGGAAGTTCTCTACTTCTTCTGTGTTAGCCATTTGGCCACCAGGCATGCCTCGTTCAATCATTACTGTGCTTAAATTTGCACGTGATGCATAAACTGCTGCAGTCATACCAGCAGGTCCTGCGCCGATAATTGCAACATCATAATTTACTTCTGTCATTTCTATGCCTCCTACGTTTTTAATATCATGCGCATTATATATTATTATTTGAAATCTTTAAATTTATATGCTCAATAATTGATTAATCGCACTATCTAACTTGTAACGCGATACATTAAACAATGTCATGATTTTCTTTTTAGTTACATGACTATGATAATAACGATGATATAAATATGCATGTGCAGCTACATATCTATCAACTTCGCTTAAATCAACTTCATTCGCAATTAATCCTTCGCCTTTATCAATCCAACTTATAAATAATTCCGTATCCTTGTGTATTTCATCCATTTCATACAAACGCACTAAACCTTTATGAATGAAATCTAATTTGTTTAAATGTAAACCTTGAACTAAATACGTAAGGTAAAGTTTCTCATAGTCATTCATTTTTTCTAAAATAGACCAAATCTCTTGCGTCATTAATATTTCTTTACCATTTAATTGATTTAATAAAAAGACACCATAAAGTCTATAATGACTATCATCATCTAATAACAATGGTAGTATCTTTTGATCAAAAGCTTGTTTACTCTCTTCTAGTACCCAAGGTGCATAACCAACATCTACTTTAGATATTTGAAGTAATTTATCCCAAAAGAATTGACTCTGTTCTTTATTTCCAAGGTAATAATAATTAAAACTCAATGCGTTAAACATTTGAATTGAAGCGAATTTCCCCTTCTTATATAGAGGTAATAATATTTGTTGAGACGCTTCATATTGTTTTAAATAACTTAGTACGATACCTAATTTAAAACTTTCATCATCGTTCATAGGCATAACTTTACTTAATATTTTAAGATATTTATGATATTTGTCTTTTTCATTGGTATTGTAAAGTAGCAATGTATAGTGACATAACGCGTGTACATCTGAATTATCTTCAGATAGCAATGCTTCAAACATGTCTTTAGCAATATCATATTCACTTAAATATAAATAGCACATGGCTAGTAAGTTGCGAATCACTCTATGCTCTTGAATAACATCATCTTGATTCAATATATACGTACGTGCATCTTGCAATCGTCCTTGAGAAAATAAATATTGGAATAATAGTTGTGTAGCAAAAAGCTGTGCTTCGAGTTGAATTTTTTCTTCACTCATATATGACACTTCGAAGGTCTTTTCTAATTCTTCTCTGAAATCTTTATCATCTGTTAAAATCACATAATTAATACCAAACAAGAAGGCCTTGTTTGGCTCATTAAGGTCGATGTTTAATTGACTAAGCTCATAATAGCTATCTGCTACATTTTGCCCTTCAATAATACTGTCATAAAACAAATGCTCTGCTCGTCTACCTAAATGAAGTTTATTTAAGCAATGGGCATACTTTAACTTTATATCAAAATCTTGCGGTGACAAATCAAGCACTTTTTTATAGTATTCTGCTGCTTTATTGAAATCTTGTGTTTTATATTTTTGATTCGCCATTTTACGATAAAATGGTTCATCAAATTTCATTGAAATAATTTTATCATTGTTTTGCGCCATTCTTTGTCACCTCTCTTTATTTATAATGAATGTGCATAGGATTGCCATATGCAACGGCATCATCTGGTATATCTTTCGACACAATTGTGCCGGCTTTCACAACCACATGATTACCTATATTTACACCTGGTAATATTGTCGAATTCGCACCAATTAAAGTTTGATCACCTATTCTAACTGGACCATAGCGATATTCATCTACTAATACCTCATGCGTTAATATTGTTGTATTATAACCAATTACTGTATTATTGCCAATGGTTATGAGTTGGGGATAAAACAAGTCTGGCATGACCTTATAGGCTATAGCTGTATTATGGCCAATGGACATGTTCAATAAATGGATGTATAGCCATCTTTTCCAACTTAAATTCGGTATAAAGCGACAAATTTCAATAATCATAGTATTCCTAAGAACTCTCGGGAAACGTACAAAACGATAAATTCGCCATAATGGATTAATCTTATGATGACCATCTTTCGTTAATCGTCTCATTATTTTACTTTACCCTTAGGACTAGGCCATGATAATGGGCCTGCCTCTTTATATAATGGTGGTTGATGTTTAATACGACGATAAATCATTAGCGCTAATCCAATCACAATCAAAATGACTGAAACAAGTTGGGCTACTCTAATGTTACTTGTTAACATCAAACTATCAGTTCTTAGACCCTCTACGAAGAAACGTCCAATGGAATACCAAATTAAATATAATGTGAATGTTTCACCCACACGTAAATGCTTTCTAAATGTAATTAAGATGATAAAGCCTAATACATCCCATATTGATTCGTATAAAAATGTGGGATGGTAGTACACACCTTCTATATACATATTACGGATAATGAACTCTGGAATATGTAAGTTTTCAAGAAATGTTCTTTGAACTGGGCCACCATGAGCTTCATGATTCATAAAGTTTCCCCAACGCCCAATACCTTGAGCTAATATAATACTTGGTGCCACAATGTCACCTATTTGGAACGGATTAAGATTTTTTACTTTGCATACAATTATACCGGTAATAAATCCGCCTAGAAGACCACCATGTATTGCTATACCACCATGCCATATCATTGGAATTTCAATAGGGTTTTGCATGTAATATGGCCATTGAAAAATCACAAAATAAATTCGAGCAGTGATGAATCCAAAAATGGCACTATAAAAGATGACATCAACAAGCGTATCTTTATGTAGTCCAACATATTTCAAACTTTCTTGAGCTATAAAATATCCAATGAGAATACCTACAGCAATAATGATACCGTACCATTTTATTGAGAGTGGTCCTAAATTAAATGCAGTAGGGTCAATATAATTCAAATTTAAAAGCATGATCTAGCTCTCCTTGCTTTGATGACCTTTTTTTAGGATTTCTTCATTTAATCGTTGGTTAAACTCTTCTGCAGTATTAATGCCCATTATATTCAGGCGATAGTTCATTGCTGCAACTTCTATAATAACTGCCACGTTTCGTCCTGGACGTACAGGAATCGTTTTTTTAGTGATTTCTGTATCAAGAATTTGTAATGTTTCTTCATTTAATCCAACTCGGTCATACAATTTATCTTTATCCCAATTTTCAAGGTTGATGTTCAAACGAATTTGTTTCTGTGTAAGTATAGAGCCTGCACCAAACAATGTCATAACATTGATGATACCAAGGCCTCTAATTTCGAGTAAGTGTTCAATCAATTTGGGTGGTGTGCCTATTAATTCATCTTTTGTTATTTCACGAATTTCGACATTATCGTCTGCTACAAGTCGGTGTCCTCGTTTCACTAATTCAAGTGCCGTCTCACTTTTACCTATACCAGAATCTCCGGTGATTAATACACCAACACCGTAAACATCGACCAATACACCATGTAATGATGTCGTCTTAGCTAATTCGTGTTCTAAGAACGTTGTTAATCGACTCATCAAACTTGTCGTTGCATCTTTAGATACGATCAGTGGTGTATCCATTTCTTGAGCTGCTTCTATCAACTCTTGTGGCGGTTCTAATCCTCTAGTCACTATGATTGCAGGTGTTTCGGGACGACATAATTTTCTCATTCGTCCGTGACGTTCCTCATCAGGTAATAAATTATAAAACGATAATTCCGTTGTTCCTAATAGTTGGATACGATCTGCAGCATAATGTGAAAAATAGCCAGCCATTTCCAAACCCGGTCTTGATATATCTGTATTTTTAATCGGTTTATGTAATCCTTTTTCACCTGTAAATAATTCTAATTTAAGTAATTTGACTAATTTCTCTGTCGTTAACATGAGTTCACCTCAAAATTTTCACTTGAATTCATTCATCTATTATCATATCAAAAATAAAGACAAGATTAATATAAAAAAGAAGAATTCCTAAGATATTTGTTTCGTTCACATTTTACAACACACTCAAAAGGGAGTGGGAGAGAATTCTTAATAAATTCGTCGTCCCACCCCCGCAAGGGTGACTAGAACTGAGAAAAACTTGAATTAAGCGCCTTCTCAGTTCAGTNNCTTCATTATATTATTTTTGTCCCGGACTCTATATGGGTCTCGAGTGTCAGGAAAACTTAATTTGTAAGTTTTATGATTTAATGCCCCATTCCCAAGCCTACTCATCTTGTAGATTTTGTAGTTAAAATTTAATAACTAAGCCACCTTGTGCATTACTAATCATTCTTCGTCTTTATAGTTTCCTGACGCTAGGTTTAGTTATTCAACTTTATCGCGTTCGAGTACTGTTTTTAAATATTTACCTGTGTATGACGATGATACATTAGCAATCTCTTCAGGCGTACCTGTGGCAACAAGTGTACCCCCACCATCGCCACCTTCAGGTCCTAAATCGATAATGTGATCTGCTGTTTTGATGACATCTAAATTATGTTCTATGATGACAACTGTATCGCCATTTTCAACTAGTCGATTCAATACTTTTAGCAATCGGCTAATATCATCAACGTGTAGACCCGTCGTCGGCTCATCTAGAATGTAGATAGAACGTCCAGTTGAACGTTTGTGCAATTCTGATGCTAATTTAACACGTTGTGCTTCCCCACCTGATAAAGTTGTAGCTTGTTGGCCGAGCGTGATATAACCTAAGCCAACATCTACAAGTGTTTGTAATTTACGGTGTATTTTCGGGATATTTTCAAAGAAATATGCAGCTTCTTCCACCGTCATTTCAAGTACTTCGGCAATATTTTTACCTTTATATGTTACTTCTAATGTTTCACGGTTGTAACGTTTACCATCACACACTTCACAAGGGACATACACATCAGGTAAAAAGTGCATCTCAATTTTGATAATGCCATCGCCTTTACAAGCTTCACAACGTCCACCTTTAACATTAAAACTGAAGCGTCCTTTTTGATAACCACGAATTTTAGCTTCGTTAGTTTGAGCGAATACATCGCGAATATCATCAAATACGCCAGTATAAGTAGCTGGGTTAGAACGTGGTGTTCTACCAATTGGTGATTGGTCAATATCTATTATTTTATCTAACTGGTCAATGCCTTCAATGCTATCATATGCACCTGGCTTAACTTTAGATTTATTTATTTTTTGAGCTAAAGATTTATATAATACTTCGTTTACTAATGAACTTTTACCGGAACCTGATACACCAGTCACAACGGTCATTACAGATAACGGAATATCAACGTCCACACCTTTTAAATTGTTACTTCTTGCACCTTTAATACTGATTTTGCGATCTGTCACTTCTCGACGATGTTCAGGGACATCAATACGTTTCTTACCGCTTAAATATTGACCTGTTAAAGATTTTTTGTCTTTCATCACTTTGCTTGGTGTACCACTAGAAACAATTTCTCCACCGTGATTCCCCGCACCAGGACCGACATCTACAAGGTAGTCCGCAGCACGCATCGTGTCATCATCGTGTTCAACAACTATAAGTGTGTTACCTAAATCACGCATTTCTTTCAGTGTACTTATTAATCGGTCATTATCACGTTGATGTAGACCAATAGACGGCTCATCAAGCACATATAGCACACCTGTTAAGCGTGAACCTATTTGTGTGGCTAATCGAATTCGTTGTGCTTCACCACCAGAAAGTGTACCTGATGCACGATTAAGTGTTAAATACTCTAATCCAACATTATTTAAAAATGATAATCTTGAAATAATTTCTTTTAATATTTGATTTGCAATTGCACTATCTTGTTCGGATAGTTCAATATTTTCGTAATAATTTAATGCATTTTTAATAGAATATTCCACTACTTCACCAATGTTATATCCACCAACGTAAACAGATAGTGCTTCTTTGCTTAGGCGTTTACCATGACATGTTTCACATGGCAATTCTGTCATATATTTACTCATCATTTCACGTGTATATTCCGATGGTGATTCATGATAGCGACGGTCAATGTTGGCAACAACACCTTCGAACTTCATTCTTCGATGACGTGTACCTCCATTTCGACTGTGGAAAGAAAAATCAATTTCTTTATCTCCTGAACCATGCATTAATATATTTTTCTGTCTGTCAGTTAATTTTTTATAAGGTTTATCCATATTTATTTTATAAACGTCGCATACGCGTTTTAATAATGTTGGATAAAAATCAGAACTTGTTGGTTCCCAAGGTTCAATAGCACCTTCATTCAAAGTTTTGTTAGGGTCTGGTACCACTAAATCAAGATCGACAGTCAGTTTTTGGCCTAGACCGTCACAAGTTGGACATGCGCCAAACGGACTATTAAAACTAAACATTCTAGGTTCTAATTCACCGATAGAGAATCCGCAAATTGGACAAGCGTGATTTTCAGAGAATTTAAGATCTTCGCCATCGATCACATCGACAGTAATATTACCTTCCGCTAATTCTAAACCTGTTTCTATTGAATCTGCTAAACGTGTTTCAATGCCTGATTTTACGACTAATCTATCTACAACTACCTCGATAGTATGATTTTTATTTTTATCTAATTCTGGCACTTCATTAACATCAACAATTTCGCCATCGACTCTCAGACGTACATAGCCCTTTTTACCAATATCTGCGATAAGTTTCTCATGGCTACCCTTTCTATGAGATACAATGGGTGCTAAAATTTGAATTTTAGTACGTTCCTCAAGCTCAAGTATACGGTCAACCATTTGTTGAACGGTTTGTGATTCAATTTCAATATTATGATTTGGACAATATGGCTTGCCTATTCGTGCGTAAAGTAAACGTATATAATCATAAATTTCAGTTACAGTCGCTACAGTAGAGCGAGGGTTTTTACTTGTTGTTTTTTGATCAATTGAAATTGCTGGAGATAATCCTTCGATGGTATCCACATCTGGTTTATCCATTTGACCCAAAAATTGGCGCGCATATGCACTTAATGATTCGACGTATCGTCTTTGACCTTCAGCATAAATCGTGTCAAAAGCTAAAGATGATTTACCTGATCCTGATAAGCCTGTCATAACAATAAGTTTATTTTTAGGAAGTTCTATATCTACATTTTTTAAATTATGTGCGCGTGCGCCTTTTACTACAATACTTGGTCCCTTCATTTAACTGTCACCCTTCTGCTTTTAATTCAAATAACATATCTCTTAATTCCGTTGCTCTTTCGAAGTCTAAATCTTTAGCTGCTTTTTTCATTTCTTTTTCTATATTCTCAATCGTTTTTTGTCTTTCTTTTTTAGTCATTTTCTTAGGTAGTTCAGTTTGTTGTTTGTCATTTGTTTCATCATTATCTACGGTAGCACTAATAACATCATGAATCTTTTTGTTAATTGTTTTTGGCGTGATACCATATTTTTCATTATGTGCCATTTGTATATTACGACGTCTTTGTGTTTCATCAAGTGCATATTGCATTGAGTCGGTGATTTTATCAGCATACATGATAACTTCACCTTTCTCATTACGCGCCGCACGACCAATGGTTTGAATTAATGAACGGTTTGAACGTAGGAAACCTTCTTTATCCGCATCTAAAATGACTACTAATGAAACTTCAGGTATATCGATACCTTCCCTTAGTAAGTTAATACCTACAACAACATCATATGTTCCCATTCTTAAGTCACGAATGATTTCAATACGCTCTAACGTTTTAATTTCTGAGTGCAGGTAATTCACTTTAATTCCCGCTTCTTTCATATAAGTGGTTAAGTCCTCACTCATTTTCTTAGTTAATGTAGTGACTAGGACACGTTCGTCCCTATCAATGCGTTCTTGAATTTCACTAAGTAAATCATCAATTTGATTCTTAGTTGGTCTCACATCAATCTTAGGATCTAAAAGACCCGTTGGACGGATAATTTGTTCAACCATCTCATCAGTATGTTCAATTTCATATGGTCCTGGTGTCGCTGAGACATATACTAATTGATTTGTTTTTTGTTCAAATTCTTCAAATTTTAATGGTCGGTTATCCATCGCACTTGGCAAACGGAAACCATGATCAACGAGCACTTGTTTACGTGCGCGGTCACCATTGAACATGCCTCTAATTTGAGGTAATGTCACGTGAGACTCGTCTATCATGACTAACCAATTATCACCAAAGTAATCTAGCAATGTATAAGGCGTTGAACCTAAAGGTCTTAATGTTAAGTGAACAGAATAATTCTCTATACCCGAACAGAAGCCCATTTCTCTCATCATTTCTAAGTCATAATTTGTGCGTTGCTCTAAACGTTGTGCTTCTAATAACTTGTTCTCATCTTTTAATTCTTTTAATCGTTCTTCTAATTCTTTCTCGATACGCTCTATTGCGATTTTCATTTTTTCTTCACGTGTTACGAAGTGAGAAGCAGGGAAAATAGCGAAATGCTCGCGTTCACGAATGACTTCCCCTGTTAAATAATTGACTTCTCGAATGCGATCAATCTCATCGCCAAAGAATTCAACGCGAATACACATCTCTTCGCGTGAAGCTGGGAAAATTTCGACAACATCACCACGTACTCTAAATGTACCACGTTGGAAATCAATATCATTTCTAGAATATTGTACATCCACAAGTTTACGAAGAAGTTCACTTCGGTCCATCTCCATACCAACTCGAACACTTACTACTAAATCTTTATATTCTTCTGGGTTACCTAAACCATAAATACAACTTACACTGGCAATGATAATGACATCATCACGTTCAAATAATGCACTCGTTGCAGAATGTCGTAGTTGGTCAATTTCATCATTAATTGAGGCATCTTTCTCAATAAATGTATCGGTTGAAGGTACATAAGCTTCTGGTTGATAATAATCATAATAACTAACAAAATACTCCACCCTATTCTCCGGGAAGAACTCTTTAAACTCACTATAAAGTTGTCCTGCTAGCGTTTTATTATGTGCAATGATGAGCGTTGGTTTACCCACTTCTTTAATTACATTACTCATCGTGAATGTTTTACCTGTACCAGTCGCACCTAACAGCGTTTGATGACGCTTACCTTCTTTAACACCTTCCACTATTTTCTCGATTGCTTGTGGCTGGTCCCCTTGCGGATCAAACTCAGAATTCAATTTAAACGGGTAATGTTCCACCATTTTGACAAGCGCCTCCTTGAATTAAACATTCATTTCTATTACTTTTTTAAAGGTTTTATTTACTTATATTTATGTACTAAACCGAAGTTTTGATCTTTATAAATTGCATAGTATATTACAATCATATTGTAATGAGATTAACAGTGACACGCACACGTCGTACTTATAAATTGATATACTTATTAATTACCTATTATTGAAATAATATGCTCACTTAAGGTTATTTTATCAAATATACAAAGAAAAATACAAACGTTTGTTCGCTTACGTTTGTATTTTAAAAAATGTATCGCTATTTTGTATTCCACTCATGTATGTGATTTATTCATATCTCATCTATTGATGCCACGCACTTATATATATTTATTGTCTTTACGCTTCAATGTACATATTGTGTATTTACACTATAAATCAACTGACTTTTACATTCAAAAGTTCTGTTTCATAATGTTTATTCTTGATGCTTATGAAATTCAAGATTATCTATGATGACGTATCCAGCTAATAAAGAAACGACATCAATAAAAATAATCCACTCATTATGAAAGAAACCTTTATAAATAGAAGCTGCTATCAAAATAAGTGTAACAATCACACCAACCCACTTGCTTCGTGTTATGACACTAAACAACACAACTAGTACACATGGAAAAAATGCAGCTAGCGCGTACCAAATCATTCAACTCACCCATTTCTTCGATTTAAAATCGCCATTGTAGTTTCTCGCAATTCTGCACGAGGAATGAAATTCTCTGTCAACATTTCTGGTATTACATTTTCAATAAAGTCTTGAACAGAACTTAAATGATCAAATTGCATAATTGTTTCTAAACTATTTTCATAAATTTCAAAGAATAAGTCTTCAGGATTACGTTTTTGAATTTCTCCGAACGTTTCATATAGTAAATCAATCTTGTCGGCCACAGATAAAATTTGACCTTCTAGTGAATCATCTTTACCCTCTTGAAGTCGTTTTCGATAAATATCTTTGTAAGGTTCAGGTATTTCTTCATTAATAAACGTGTCCACCATATCTTGTTCAACTTGTGAAAATAACATTTTCAATTCTGTTTTAGCATACTTAACTGGTGTTTTGATATCTCCAGTAAACACTTCCGCAAAATCATGATTCAATGCTTTTTCATATAAACTTTTCCAATCAATGGTATTCCCATGATATTCTTCTACAGTTGCTAAATATTGGGCAATCTTAGTGACTTTGAAAGAGTGCGCAGCAACGTTATGTTCAAAGTATTTAAATTTACCTGGTAAACGAATTAATTTTTCTAAATCTGAAAGTCTTTTAAAGTATTGATGAACACCCATATTACCTTACCTCCATGCTTTATTAAATAAAGATTATACTTACATTTATTATATCAATCAACATTTCTATGAGAAGTGTCAATTCTTTATACATTGTAGAAGGTTAAAATAGTATAAAAATAAGACGCCTCAGTATTGTTCACGCTTAAATGAACGATCGAGGTGCCTTATGTATACAATTTATCAAATGGTTATATTGTGGTGTTTTAAATTGAATTTGAGGCTTTCATCATTTTATCGAATACTTTGGTTAGCAATATAGCATGTAAAAACACAAGGGGTTTAGCTGCAAAGCCTATTAGATAACGTGGTTTCGGTTTATTACTATCTATGGCTTTTGAAATCGCTTTTGTAACGACCATTGGATTTGAAAGCAAATTAGAATGATATTGCTTCTTCATACTTTCAGCCACTTTCATCGCAGTAGCTTCATAGGCACCGCCTTTTGCAGAATCAGCTAATTTATCAGCGGCGATGATACCCCAATCTGTTTTAATCCCACCTGGTTCAATAATAGATACTTCTATCCCGAATGCTTCGACTTCCATTCGTAAAGCATCGCTAAAAGCTTCTAATGCATATTTCGTAGCATGATACCAAGCGCCAAAATATGTTGTAAGTCGTCCACCCATCGATGAAATGTTAATGATATGTCCTGACTGTTGCGCTCTCATATGTGGTAAAACAAGCTGTGTAATACGTGCTAAACCAAATAGATTTACTTCAAATTGCTGTTTCGCTTCTTCAATTGTGACGTCTTCGATTGCACCATATGAACCATAACCGGCATTATTTACGAGAACATCAATTCTTCCTTCGTTTGCGATGATTGTATCGATGGCCGTTTTCATCGATGCTTCATTTGTTAAATCTAATTTTAAAGGGGTTACTTGTTTTAAATTTTCAAGGCTTTCTATTCTACGACCAGCGCCATAAACGATATTACCCTGTGCTGCTAGATATTCAGCCGTTTTATAACCAATACCACTCGTTGCTCCTGTAATTAAAATGACTTTTCTCACCATTAATTCCACCTTATTATTTTATTTTGAAATTACGATTATGCGTAAAAAAGCGCAAATCAATTATTAAAATAGTCGCTTACACTAAGCGTACTTCAATACATAACAATTATTTCATTTTCTTTTATTATCCAATATATACTAGTTACATAGAAATGTATTGTGATAAGTATTTTAATTAAAGATTAAATTGGTTTCCTATACCTCGTTCATTCATTTAATCGTTCTATTATTTTCTAGGAAATGACATTACTTATAAAATAAAGAGTTCAATGACTATGCTAAATCACATAGCCATTGAACTCTGACGACTGAATATATTAAAAATAGTATCTAAACATATTTATTAGTGAATAAAGTTATAACTTGAAGTATTGGTAATTGTTCTATTAGTGACATGGTTATAGTGTCCGTTCCAGTTCATTTCTGAAACATATACCGAACCATCTTGATTCACATGTTCCACAACACCTACATGACCATAATAACCTGCAGTTGTTTGGAAAATTGCACCTACTTCAGGACGATTATCTACTGTTAATCCAGCATTTTTCGCTGAGTATGCCCAGTTATTTGCGTTACCCCAATAACTTCCAATTGCGCGCCCTAATTGTTGGCGACGATCAAATGCATAGTATGTACAATTTCCGTAACTATAACGGTTACCTTGATTGGCAGTTGTAATATGTTGATATGATACTGGTGAATTTACTGATGATTGGTATGTGTCATTCGTTGTAGGCGCAGGTGCACTTGTAGGTACAACATTGTAACTAGACACATTTGTTGTGCTAGCACTTACTGATTGAGCTACTACATCTGCTTGATTATAGCCTGTTGTTTCTGTATACGTTTGTGCATAATTAATCTCTTTATTTTCTAATTTTGCTGCACCTTTGTCACTTACCGCTATTAAATCACCTGGATAAATTAATGCCGTTACACCTGGATTAAGGCTATAGAGTTGTTCTAACGATAAATGATGTGATAAAGCAATTTGATATAACGTATCGCCAGCTTTAACTTTAACGATATCTTTATCTGTTAACCCTAAGTTTGTTTCTTGTGCCACTTGGCCATCATAAGCATTTGCTTGGTGTGATGTTGTATGTGTTGAAGTTGTATGTGTCGTTTCTTGCGCATTAGCTAAACCACTTAAGCCTGCTAAAGCCGCAATTGAAGTAAATGTTACTGTAAGCGTCTTATTTATCATGCTGTCATTCCTTTGTCGTTTTATATTATTCTTAATTTATACTCTAGCACACCGCATTTCGTGTGTGTTCAATGTTATCGGCTTGTAATATAAAGGTTAAAAAGGACTTCAAGAACATGTAAAAAGACGTACTCTAGTAATAATTAATATTACATTTTACATTTATTTAGCTACTATTTATGTTTTATAAATAATTTGAGCCTGGGACATAAATAATATGATGATTCGCAGTAGCTTACTGAACTGAAAATGCGCTTAAAGCAAGCTTTTCTCAGTTCTAGTCATCCTTGCGGGCGGGGCCCCAACAAAGAGAATTTCACTAAGAAATTCTACAAGCAAAGCAAGTTGGGGTCGGGACCCCAGTACTGAGTATTTCATCAAGAAATTCTACAAGTTAAGCAAGCTAAGAGCGGAACAACGATATAAATTTTGAAAAAATTATATTTTTGTCCCGCTCCCTAATCTATCATTCAATTTTATTAATTATCGCTATGATTCATTGCTTGTCTTAAGTATGCTTCAATAAATGGTTGAATTTCTCCATCCATAACAGCATCAACTTTACCAGTTTCTTCATTAGTTCGATGGTCTTTCACCATAGAATACGGATGGAATACATACGAACGAATTTGACTTCCCCATCCAATCTCTTTTTGTTCACCACGTATTTCAGCCATTTCACGTTCTTGTTCTTCCAATTTTAATTGGTATAATTTAGCTTTCAACATTTTCATAGCTGCTTCACGGTTTTTTATTTGTGAACGTTCGTTTTGGTTATTGACTACAATGCCTGTGGGATGATGGGTAATTCGGATGGCAGATTCAGTTTTATTGATATGCTGACCCCCAGCACCAGACGCTCTAAATGTATCTACAGTAATATCATCAGGATTGATTTCAATTTCGATTTCATCATTATTGAATTCTGGAATGACATCACATGATGCAAAAGATGTATGACGGCGTCCTGATGAATCAAAAGGTGAAATTCTAACTAATCTATGAACACCTTTTTCTGCTTTCAAGTAACCGTATGCATTGTGACCTTTAATTAATAGCGTTACGCTTTTCACACCAGCTTCATCACCCGGTAAATAATCTACGGTTTCAACTTTGAACCCTTGTTGTTCACCGTAACGCTGATACATACGCAGTAACATACTAGCCCAGTCTTGAGATTCAGTACCCCCAGCACCTGGGTGTAATTCTAAAATTGCATTATTAGCATCATGTGGCCCATCTAATAATAATTGTAGTTCAAATTGATCAACTTTCTCTTTGAAGTCGTGTACATTCTGTTCTAAATCATCTTTTACATCGTCATCTAACTCTTCTTGCAACAATTCCCAAGTTGCAGTCATATCTTCAACTTCTTCATCTAATTCATGGTAACCATTTACAACTGATTTTAATGCATTATTTTTATCAATAATGTCTTGTGCTTTATTTTGATCATCCCAAAAATCAGGTTCAGTCATCATTTCTTCATATTCTTGTATATTTGTCTCTTTATTTTCTAAGTCAAAGAGACCCCCTAATTTGCGTTAAGTTCTGACGATATTCATCTATATTTCGCTTAATTTCAGATAATTCCATTTTTATCTCTCCTATTCTTTGTCCTTTGCACTTTTTAAATGGATATGTAAAAAGTAGGAGCGTAGATTCAGTTCCACAACTCCCACTTATTATTAAAAATTAAAGCTATTCTTCTTTACCGTGGCAATTTTTATATTTCTTACCACTACCACATGGACATGGGTCGTTACGGCCAACTTTATCACCTTTAACAATTGGCTGTTTCTTAGCTTTTTCTTTGCCATCCTCAGCAGAGACATGTTGTGCTTTTCCAAAGTCAGTTGTTTTTTCTCGTTCTATATCTTCATCAACTTGAATTACTGATTTAAGAATGAATTTAGATGTATCTTCTTCAATATTTTGCATCATCATGTCAAATAGTTCATGACCTTCATTTTGGTAATCACGAAGTGGATTTTGTTGTGCATATGAACGTAAATGGATACCTTGACGTAATTGGTCCATTGTATCAATATGATCCGTCCAATGCGTATCGATTGAACGTAATAATATCATACGCTCAAATTCTGCCATCTGACCACCGATTTTTGCTTTTTGACTTTCATAAACATTTTCGATTTTAGCCCAAACCACTTCGAAGATATCTTCAGGATCTTTGCCATTAATTTCTTCTTCTTTAAGATCGCCTTCTTGTAAAAAGACATCATTAACATAGTTAATAAATGGTGCATAGTCCGGATTGTCATCTTCTTCACTAATGTGATAGTTCACACCACGCTGTAATGTTGAACGTAACATAGCATTAACTAATTGTGAGCTATCTTCAGAATCGATAATATTGTTTCTTTCGTTATAAATAATTTCACGTTGTTTACGTAACACTTCGTCATATTCAAGTATACGTTTACGTGCGTCAAAGTTATTACCTTCAACACGTTTTTGAGCTGATTCAACAGCACGTGATACCATTTTAGATTCAATAGGTGTTGAGTCATCCATACCTAATCGGTTCATCATTTTTTGAAGTCTTTCAGAACCAAAACGAACCATCAATTCATCTTGAAGTGATAGATAGAAACGACTATCCCCTCTATCACCTTGACGGCCAGAACGACCACGTAATTGGTCATCAATACGTCTAGATTCATGACGTTCAGTACCAATAACAGCTAAACCGCCAATTTCTTCTACACCTTCACCTAATTTAATATCGGTACCACGACCAGCCATGTTTGTCGCTATTGTTACAGCACCTTTTTGTCCTGCATTGGCAACAATTTCAGCTTCACGTTCATGGTTTTTGGCGTTTAATACATCATGTCTAATGCCACGTTTTTTTAATAAATTAGAGATATATTCACTTGTTTCAACTGCAACAGTACCTAAAAGAACGGGTTGACCCTGTTTATGTTTTTCAACAACATCTTCAACAACTGCATCAAATTTGCCTTTTTGGCTAATGTAAATTAAATCTGATTTATCGTCACGTTGAACAGGTTTATTCGTAGGGATTTGAGTAACCGTCATATTGTAAATATTACGGAATTCTTCTTCCTCTGTTTTCGCAGTACCAGTCATACCCGCTAACTTATTGTACATACGGAAATAGTTTTGGAAAGTAATAGATGCCATTGTTTTAGATTCATTTTGAATTTTAACGCCTTCTTTGGCCTCAATAGCTTGGTGAAGACCTTCTGAGAATCGACGACCAGGCATCGTACGTCCTGTAAATTGGTCAACAATAAGTACTTCTCCATCGACAACCATGTAATCTACATCACGTTGTAGTGTTACGTGTGCTTTTAAAGCTGTATTAATGTGACTAATAACTTCCACATTTTGCACGTCATATAAATTTTCTATTTTGAACATGCGCTCTGCTTTGTCTGCACCTTGTTCAGTTAAATGAACTGCTTTTGTTTTTTCATCGTATTTATAATCATCTTCTGCTTTAAGCATTTTAGCGAACACATTAGCTTGCGTGTAAAGTGATGTTGATTTTTCCGCTTCACCAGAAATAATTAAAGGTGTTCTAGCTTCATCGATTAAGATCGAGTCAACCTCATCAATAATCGCAAAATGTAAAGGTCTCATTACGCGCTCTTCGGCATAATTCACCATATTATCTCTTAGATAGTCAAATCCTAGCTCGTTATTCGTACTATACGTAATATCTTGTGCGTAGGCCTCACGCTTTTCAACCGTTGACTTACTGTTTAAGTTCAATCCAACTGTTAAACCTAAAAATTCATATAGCTCTGCCATTTCCTCACTTTGAACACTAGATAAGTATTCATTAACTGTGATAACGTGTACACCTCGACCTGCAAGTGCGTTTAAATAGGTAGGCATCGTAGCCGTTAATGTTTTACCTTCACCTGTTCTCATTTCGGCAATATCGCCTTTATGAATTGCGATACCACCCATTACTTGTACTTTATAAGGCGTCATATTGAAGACACGTTTTGCCCCTTCTCTTACTAAGGCATAGGCTTGTGGTAAAATTTTATCTAAATAGTCATTTTGTTTTTTTACATCTTCAATTTCTTGTAGTTCTTGTTGAAATTGTTTTGTTTTATTTTTAATTTCTTCATCAGTTAAGATAGCCATATCTTCCTCTAGTGAAAGTACTTCATCGGCTATTTTACTTAGACGTTTAGTTTCTTTTTTATTGCCGTCAACAATTTTTGATAAAAATCCCATTACGTCCGCTCCTTTAGCTTAAAAACTGTTTGGCTTACAACAATTTATCATATCATTTATACTTTTAAATTTATACTTAAATACTCATATAAGCACAATGCTTAATTGCGTACAACTTAAATAACTTACTTTCTATTCCCTCTATTTTGAATCGCTAAGCCTAATTTTTCAAATATCCAATTACTTCATTACATTAGCACAGCATGATAATAGCGTCCACGAATTACTATAATATAAGTTACAAAAAGAGTGGAACAGAATCCTTATCGAATTCACTGTCCCACCCTTATCACAATGACTAAAGCTAAATAGCTCATTTTATGGTCACATTTTTAACCAACCAATGACTACAAACCTAGATTGTAAATTTTATAATGTTATTGAATTTATAGTAACTTAAAGTTAATCAACTGAGTAAAAACCAATTATTCAGTTGTTTCAATTAATCCATATTTACCATCTTTACGTTTATAAACAATGCTTGTACCATCTGTATCACGATCAGTGAAGATGTAGAAATCATGACCTAATAATTCCATTTGTAATACAGCTTCTTCAGAATCCATTGGTTTTAAGCTAAATTGTTTAGAACGGATGATTTCAATATCGCTATCATTTGTAGCTTCTGCATTAGCCTCACCATTCGTTTCTGGTGGTGCCTCTTGAACTTCTGCTACAAACGCTTCTGGTTCTCCATGCGTTTTATGCTTACGATTAACACGTGTTTTATATTTACGAACTTGACGCTCTAATTTGCTTGTCACTAAATCAATGCCTGCATATAAATCATCGTGTCTTTCTTCAGCTCTTAATGTAACATTCTTCAATGGAATTGTTACTTCAATTTTAGTTGTTGAATTTTGATACGTTTTCACTTTAACATGTGCGACTGCATTTGGCACATCATTAAAATAACGTTCAAGTTTACCAATTTTGTCCTCAATATAGTTGCGGATGGCATCTGTAATAGTGAGGTTATCTCCATGAATTTCAAATCTAATCATAGCTATCTCTCCTTTAACCTCTTATGTTGGTAATTCTTACTATTATAATACCACGTTTAACCTATCTTGAAAACGTAAACACTTTGAATTTTCTGACATTTTTGTCATATAATTTACACCCTGCGTGATGAATTGTTAATCCTGTTGTATAAATATCATCAACGAGTAAAATTTCTTTACCCGTTAAATCTATATCCTCTTTTATAAAGAAAGGATTCATCGCTTTTGCTCGTTCTACCTTACCTAGTTTTGATTGTTTAGGACGCAATTCAGTCCCTAATATATCTACATAGTTGACGTCCATCTTTTCTAGCACTGTTGCAACTGGATTAAAAGTCCTTAGTTTATCACGTGCTAATGGTGATGGTATAGGAACAATTAGATCATACGTTGTCTGTGGTAATTGAAGTTGTGACGCTAAAACCTCAGCTAAATAATAATCTCTCATAAGCTTGTATTGGTGTATGATGTCTTTCATTATGCCAGTATATTGATAATCGCAATAAAGTTGATCCATTAATGTAAAATTCTTAGCTAAAAATTGACAATCCAAACATTTGCCTTCTTTATTGTTATTGTCATTTAAACACTTAGGACAACGTTGCTCATCTTTAATTAATCGTACGCTCTCCCACATTTGTAGACATGCCTGACATAAGCGTTGAGGTACACGATAGAAGTTGAATACACTTAGTGGTTCATCTAGATGTACACCACACTGTATACACTTAGGCATTCACCCACCCACGTTGGATACCTAGTCGATTCATTTTTTTAATTTCTCTTTTTGCTTGTATCATAGCGATGCTCACACTTTCATGCATAAATACCACGTTTCCAGTGGGCGCTTCCTGTTTACGTCCCACACGTCCAGCAATTTGTATGAGGGCAGCCTGTTCAAAAGTATGTGCATTGATAACAATGACATCTAATGTCGCCATAGTGAATCCTCTTTCTAAAATTGTTGTAGTAAAAACAATGGTATGTTCACCATTTCGAAGTGCCTGAACTTTATCAAATCGTAACGCATCTTTACTTGAAACACATATTAAATCCGGAAAATAATAGCGATAGCGTTTATATGTTTCTGTCATTAATTCAATATTATTAAAGAATACTAATGTATAGCGGTTTGCATTGATTTGATTGATTAACATTTTCTTTAATTTAAACTGTATATGTTTAACGTTCAATTTGAAATATGAGAACCTAGGCACGGGTAGTAGGTGTTTATGAAAACGTGCTGGTAAAGTGATGATTTGCGCAGTTGATAAACGCTTGATTAGGGATTTAGGAGGGGTTGCCGTCATAAAAATGTGGCTATGCTTTTGTTTGGATGACAGTTGGATTGCATTCATTAAGTGCGGATCCATAGATAAGGGAAATGCGTCAACTTCATCGATAAAGATAACATCGAAATGGGATTTGAATCTAAACAATTGATGGACTGTTGCAATAATGAAATGACCATTATAGTGCTGTTGACTACTTTGATGTAAGACGTCAATTTTTTCTGAAATAAATGCCGCTTTAATACGTAAACTAATTTCCACTACAACATCTACTCTTGGAGATACTATAGCAATGTTATAACCACGTTGACGCGCCACACGAATGCCTTCAAACATCATTTCAGTCTTCCCAGCGCCAGTAACAGCATACAATAATAAAGGTTGGTGCTGATTAATTGCTTGTACAATCGCATTTGACGCATATTGTTGTTGTTCTGATAGTTGAAAGGGTAACTCATAATATCCATCAGAAATCGTATGCTCACTTTGCGTAATTCTAAATTCTGTAATATTGTCCATACGGCCTAACTGTATGCAATACCTACAGTATATAATACGCTTGTCTGAAAAAGATGTTTCATATTCGCACATATCATGGATATTAGTATTACCACATTGAAGACAGCAATACCCATTGTTTGTAGCGATTATACCAGGCGTGACTTTGATGACTGTTTCATCAGTCAACGTAACGTCAGGGCCTACTAATTTTCCATATGATTTGATTGACTATCACTCCTTATTTCATATAAAAAAGCCTAAAAGCATTTAGAATTCGGATATAAGACATGACGCGTTTAATTAAAATAGAACCCCCCACATGCTTTGTTTACTGATTTCCATTTCTGAAATACCTTTCAACAAAGGAATTCTATCTTAAGCTTCTGGCGGTATGCCGTAATCTTGCTACCACCAATGCACATCAATGCTCATTGTCTTAATCCTTATTTACTCAACACTTTTAGACTTGAATTGTTATTAATTAATTTCGATTTTTCTTGGGAAGTATCCTAAACCTAATCCACCTGACCCTAGATGAGATGCAATAACTGGTCCAAATTCTGAATATTGCACATTGATGTTTGGATACGTCTCTTTTAAATGGTTATAAAAGTCTTTGCCTTCATCAATTTTGTCACCATTGATTACAAAGACAGTCACGTCGTCGATGTCTTGAATAATTTCAAAGATATTATCTTCTAATGTATTAAATGCACGTTTTTTTGTACGTACTTTTTCAAATGGATGAATTTTGCCATCCTTTTCAAAACATAGTACAGGTTTCATTTTCAATAATGTTCCAACCCACGCTTGCGCACCAGTGATACGTCCACTTTTTTGTAGATTCTTAAGATCATCAACAATAAAGTAAGCACCTGTTTGCTCACGGATTTCTTCTAATTCTTCGATAATTACTTCTGGCGTAAATCCTTTGTCAATAAGTTCTTTCGCGTATATTGTATAACTTCCTTCAATCATCGCTGCTAATTTAGTATCAAACGTATGAACATTGACACCTTCTACCATTTCTCCAGCTTGCGTTGCCGATTGATAACTACCACTTATACCACTTGATAAAGTAATCACAATAATATCTGTGTAACCTTTATCTCTTAATTTCTCATAGTTCTCAATCCATTCTCCAATAGCCGGTTGGCTTGTTGTAGGGAACGTCTTAGATGAGGCCATTTTATTATAAAAATGTTCAATCGGTACATTATCATTCTCAGTAAACGTTTCTCCATCATCAAATGCGACACTTAATGGTGCGATAGGTATCTCATACTTGTCCATAAAGTCTTGTGGTAGATACCCTGTTGAATCTGCCATTACTGCGATTTTCATAGTAGTCCTCCTCAATTATACTCAAAGTTATTATAAATTATTTTTATTGAAAAAGAAATTCATAATCAGATATTTATTCATTTAAAAATTAGCGTGTATAATGAAAGTTAAACATCTGTTCTTTTTATTGGAGGTGAACAACTTTGAACGATCCTATTATTACAATCAAACAGGAACATATCATTGAAAATGTCATTAATAAATCTAGATTCATTGCACATATAAAACCTGTCTCATCGGAGGATGAAGCGAAAGCTTTTATAAATGAGGTTAAACAACAACATAAAGAAGCTACGCATAACTGTTCAGCTTATACAGTTGGCGATCAAATGAACATTCAGAAAGCAAATGATGATGGCGAACCAAGTGGGACTGCTGGTGTACCAATGCTAGAAATATTAAAAAAATTAGACGTCCATAATGTTTGTGTTGTCGTTACACGATACTTCGGAGGCATTAAACTTGGTGGCGGTGGCCTTATTCGTGCATATAGTGGTGCCGTAAGGGATGTAATTTATGATATTGGACGCGTAGAATTGCGCGATGCCATCCCCACTACCGTGACCATTAATTATGATTTAACTGGAAAGTTTGAATATGAATTAGCCTCTACAACGTATTTTTTAAGAGATACTACGTATACCGATAAAGTCAGTTATCAAATTGATGTCGTACAAACGGAATATGATGATTTTATTGCATTTTTGAATAAGCACACAGCTGGTAATTTTGAATTGCATGAAGCAGACGTTAAAAAGTTACCCTTTGATATACCTACAAATTAATAAAAACCTTGTTTGTGTAACACTACCTAATCATTTAAGTAGCCTCACAAACAAGGTTTTATTTTTTATGATGTTCATCAATGTCATTATTGACATGATGTGATTCATTCTTCTTTGTAATTAAATTGAGTATCGGGCGATAACTATCATCAATCAATCCCGTAAATTCAACAATCAATTCAATTGTAATCACGATTAATATGAACATTAGGAGTACACCTAGAGGTTGTGACAAGTATAAAATAATACTTGATAAACTAAATAATATCGCTATTGAATAGATTAACAATACCGTTTGTCTATGGCTGTATCCCAATGCTAGAAGTTTATGGTGCAAATGAGACTTATCCGCTTGCATAATGTGTTGGCCATTACGCATTCTTCGAATCATTGCAAACAATGTATCGATAAATGGTACCGCTAAAATTACAATTGGGAAAAATAGCGAAATGAATGTAATGTTTTTAAAGCCAAGCAACGATAGAAAACCAATAATAAACCCAATCAATAGCGCACCACTATCACCTAAAAAGATCTTAGCAGGGTGAAAGTTAAAGCATAAAAATCCTAATAATGAACCTATTAACACACTACAAATCATGATAATGAATACATTCGCTTGTAAAATTGCAATAAACGCAATCGTAAAAAGACCAATTGCGGATACGCCTGAAGCTAATCCGTCTAATCCATCAATTAAATTAATGGCATTCGTAATCGCCACAATCCAAATAATTGTAATGGGGATACTCAATATTCCAAAATGAATTGTTGGCCCCATCGGAAAAGATATGAAATCAATCGTAATACCATAAAATGCAACGATTGAAGCGGCGACAATTTGTCCAATTAACTTTAAAATAGGCTTTAAATCATAAATATCATCAATTAATCCTACTAAATACATTACAATAGCCCCTAAAACTAAGGGCTTAACTTCTCTTTCAATAGGATGGCCAAGCCAAATTCCTATTAAGAAAGAAAGTAGTATAACAGTACCACCCAATACTGAGACTGGCTTTGTATGTACTTTTCTGAAATTTGGCCTATCTACTAAATCGAATTTAATAGAGACCTTTATAATAATAGGTGTTAATATTAAACTGATTACCAATGTCACAGCAATAAGTAGTAAAGTATACATCAGTTCACCTTCAATAAATCTCTTTTTAATTTGTCATATTTGCTAGTTATCTATTCATTCTATTTAAACAACTTTTAATTCATTTTTGTATTGGACTATAGTTGTAAATTACTGACACATCATCATAATGTTCAGTAAACTCCAACTATTTTACCCTATTTCTCTATGTTTATCCTTAATTTTCAATTGAATGTAAATTTTTTGTAAAGATATTATAACTTATATCATATCATTTCATTATTCATTTGAATACGAAAGTATATATATTCTATCTAATTTGTTTGTTATATCTGATACAACTTAATGACAAATGGTAAGTTTTCACTTACAATAACTAATGGTTAAATTAAAGGAGTCGATTCCAATATGATTGAATCTATCATTTACAATATTGCAGTTATGGTAGCGGGAATATATTTATTCCATCGGCTACAATATTCCGAAAATAAAATCATGGTCTTTTCTAAAGGCTATGTCACGGTGTTGATGACTATTGTTGCCCTACTACTTGCAGCTTACCCAATTCCATTCCATCAAGAATATTTAGTTCATTTAACGTTTGTCCCATTATTATTTCTAGGTCGTTTTACGAATATGGGTTATACCTTAGTTTCAGCAGTCATTGTTGCCCTAGTTGAAGTATTTGCATTTGGAAACTCACTTCTTTATGGCGTAGTACTAATCGTAATAGGTATCATCGTCAGTATGGTTGGCCCATTCTTGAAACAAAATGATATTGTGGCTTTAGTTGTTTTAAATTTGATTAGTGTCATTATTTTACTTATTTTATCCATCTTCAGCCCACTATATGACCTTACTGAAATCGCATTTTTAGTTCCTATTTCATTCGTTTTAACCATTGCTTCAGCAATTACATTTGTTGATATGTGGCACTTCTTTTCATTAGTTACACGCTACGAAAATGAAGATAAGTATGACTATCTTACTGGTTTAGGAAATGTGAAAGAATTTGATAGACATTTAAATCATGTATCACAAATCGCCGAAGAGAAAA
The DNA here is from genome assembly GCF_016892225.1 of Staphylococcus sp. GDY8P47P. Lineage (NCBI taxonomy): Bacteria > Bacillati > Bacillota > Bacilli > Caryophanales > Staphylococcaceae > Staphylococcus > Staphylococcus sp. GDY8P47P. The sequence goes on from NZ_JAFENV010000017.1 coordinate 48,837, forward strand.
AAGAAAGTCTTGCCTTATTATTAATTGATATCGATGGTTTTAAAGATGTTAATGATACGTACTCACATCAATCTGGAGATGCTGTGCTCAAACAAATGTCACAGCTATTAAAGAATTATGTTCCTAAACAATTCCAGATTTTCCGTAATGGTGGTGAAGAATTTTCAGTTGTTATCCGTGATTATTCATTGGATCAAAGCGTTAAATTAGCTGAAAATATACGAACTGGTGTTGAAAAGTCTTCATTCCACTTACCTAACAAGGAAGTTATTAAATTATCTGTCTCTATTGGTGTAGGTTACTTAACGCAAGATGATCATAAATCGCAACGCAAAGTCTTTAAAGATGCCGATGACATGGTCCACGTTGCTAAAAATGAAGGTCGTAATCAAGTAATGTTTAATCCAATCATTAAATTATAAAACTAAAAGCAGTCAACATATTAGATAATCAAAGTAGGATTCATATAGGTTATCTCATTATGTTGACTTTTTTATGATATCTATCTTAATGTTGCGTTATTTTTCATGTTAACAGGGATTAGATGTGGTAGGAATACGAAGCGTACTATTGCAAGTTGCGTGTGCAAGTTGTACACTTCAAATTGTCTATGAAATTAAATTTAATTATCTAAAGTACTGGAGGTGCCGTTTATGTCAGATTCAATCACTATTATCGATGAAAATAAGGTGATTGATGTAGTTTTAATAGCTGGTAGAATCCTTCTTGAAGCTGGTGCAGAAACGTATCGTGTAGAAGATACAATGAACCGTATTGCACATAGTTACGGTTTAAATGATACATATAGTTTTGTAACGTCAACAGCCATTATCTTTTCACTTAATGACCGCACGAATACAAGACTAATTAGAATTCGTGAACGTACAACGGATTTAGAGAAAATTGCACTAACAAACAGTTTATCTAGAAAAATTTCTAGAAATGAATTAACCATTGATGAAGCAAAATCTGAATTGATTCATTTACGTCGTGCATCGTTACAATACTCATTTCTATTAAACTTTTTTGCAGCTGCAATTGCCTGTGGATTCTTCTTATTCATGTTTGGTGGTGTAGCTTCAGATTGCTGGATTGCTGTTATAGCTGGTGGGGCCGCTTTTTTAACGTTTAGCTTAGTACAACGATTTATTCAAATTAAATTCTTTTCAGAATTCGTTGCCTCAGCGGTCGTTATCACAATTGCAGCCACCTTTACTAAGCTCGGTATTGCAACGAATCAGAATATCATTACCATTTCTAGTGTAATGCCACTTGTACCCGGAATATTAATCTGTAATGCGATTCGAGATTTAATGGCTGGTGAATTGTTAGCCGGAATGTCTAGAGGCGTTGAAGCTGCATTAACTTCATTTGCCATCGGTGCTGGTGTAGCCATCGTTTTATTAATTATTTAAGAAAGGCTGTGTATAAATGTTATTTTATTTATTCCATTTCACAATTAGTTTCATTTCTACAGTGCTCTTCTCAATTATCTTCAATGCACCGAAGCGACTACTCGCAGCATGTGGATTTGTAGGCGCTGTTGCATGGACCATATATCAATTCACTGTAGATATGGATTTAGGAAAAGTTGGCGCCGCATTTCTTGGAAGTTTAATACTCGGATTATTAAGTCATGTTATGAGTCGTCGTTACAAACGTCCTGTGATTATTTTTATAGTGCCAGGTATCATTCCGCTTGTACCTGGGGGTACCGCATATGAAGCAACACGTTATTTAGTGTCAAATGATTATACACAGGCAGTAAACACTTTTTTAGAGGTAACACTTATTTCTGGTTCTATCGCGTTCGGAATTTTAGTAGCTGAAATCCTCTACTATATTTACACACGCATCAAGCAGTATTATGATAAAATTAAAGGTAAAACATATAGAAAATCATACAATATGAATAATAGAATCTAAGGGGATGTCTTGCTATGAAAGCACAGATTATAGACAGATTATCACGTTACGTCAAAATCGATACACAATCTAACCCAGAATCGTCAACCACACCTTCAACTGACAAACAATGGGATTTATTACATTTATTACAACAAGAACTTGAAGCCTTTGGTCTAGAAACAGACCTTGATGACAATGGCTATTTATTTGCGACGCTAGAAAGTAACATTTCTTCCGACGTTCCTACTGTTGGATTCCTAGCACATGTTGATACGTCACCTGACTTTAATGCTAGCAATGTGAATCCTCAGATTGTAGAAGCCTACGACGGTAGTGCAATCAAACTTGGCGATACGGGTCGTGTATTGAGCCAAGAAACTTTTCCAGAATTAAAAAAACTTAAGGGCCATACACTCATGATTACTGACGGCACATCATTGTTAGGCGCAGATGATAAAGCTGGTGTTGTGGAAATTATGGAAGCAATTAACTATTTAATCGAGCATCCTGAAATTCAACATGGCCGTATTCGCATAGCATTCACACCTGATGAAGAAATTGGGCGTGGTCCGCATCACTTTGATGTTGAACGCTTTGATGCAGACTTCGCTTATACAATGGATGGCAGTGAATTCGGTGAGTTACAATTCGAGAGTTTTAACGCTGCAGAGGCAAAAATTACGACACATGGCGTCAATGTACATCCAGGGTCAGCTAAAAACATCATGGTCAATGCAATATCATTAGGCCACCAATTCCATAGTCTTTTACCTGCAAGTGAGGTTCCAGAACGTACAGAAGGTTATGAAGGTTTCTATCATTTAATGAAATTTGAAGGTAATGTTGAAAAAGCGACATTGCAATATATTATTCGTGATCATGATAGAGATGCCTTTGAATTGCGTAAAAAGAAATTATTAGAAATTCGCGACGATATTAATATTCATTACGAAGATTTCCCAGTCGAGGTGACAATCGAGGATCAATATTATAATATGGCTGAAAAGATTAAACCACACCCATATATTATTGATATACCTAAAAAAGTGTTCAAAGATTTAAATATTGAACCTAATACAGCACCTATTCGCGGTGGTACTGACGGATCACAATTATCCTATAAAGGTTTACCAACACCTAACATTTTTACAGGTTGCGGTAATTTCCATGGACCTTTTGAATATGCATCAATCGATGTAATGGAAAAAGCAGTACAAGTCATTATCGGTATTGCACAAGAAGTCACACATCATCATAAATAGATATCACAAATTAGGGAACCATGATGACCGTATGGGTCATTGTGGTTCCCTTTTGTTAGCATTTATTCATTTATCCATGGTTCAATGTCGTTTTTAATAATCTAAGTGCCTGAACAGTGAAATGTCTGATTTGTATGCCCATTTTAAAGTCTGTGTAGCTTTCTGGCATCTCAATAAATGTATTAAACATTGCTGTAACATGATATTGATCAAAGACATTAAATTTGTCGTCCGTCGCGCAAATAGCAATTGCTGGTTTATGATGTTTATGTGCTAACTCCGCAATTGTTAAAGTCGTTGTTTCAAGTAAGTGGTCTTCCTCTTTTACACCTTCACCAAAGATAATTAAATCAGCTTGAGATACGAGATCATCTAAATGCGTGATTTGATTGACTAATTCATGACTTGTTAATATCTCAGCATCATACAATCCACTTAATAATGCTGCAATACCACCGCCAGCGCCCCCTCTTTCGATTGGACCCATGGCAATTTTCATTTCATTTTTAACCAACTCACTAAAGTACCAAATTAAATTATCGATTTCAGCGGCCTTTTCTCGTGTCATTCCATAACCTTCATGCGTCTTCATAATTTCACTATGTTTACCATATAATTTACTAGAAAAGTCAGACATCACCTGAATATGTGCATCTTTAAAATTTTGAGGTATCTCATAAAAGTCAATACGTCGAATAAATTTGATAATTTGAGCCCCTTCGCGCGCATCCAAAAGTTCTCCTTCATCATTATAGAATTTCGCACCTAAGGCTTGCATCATACCGATACCACCGTCGAAACTATCGATACCGCCTAGTGAGATAACAATGTTCGCAGCGCCGTTATTCAATGCATCTAGAATAACCTCTCCTAAGCCATAACTTGAGCGTTGTTCGATTGGCTTTTGACCTTTAACAAACAAATTACCTTCAATTATAGTTAATCCTTGTTCAGTTTGACCATAGATTGTTTCAACTTCATTCATATCTGCATCATGGACATTCACTCTATATTTTGTACCTGATTGCCACAAGAATACCGAATCCATAAGTTCATGGCGACCATTAAATAATGGCACTTGTACAATATCAGCATCTTCAATTTGACTGGCAACCGCTTCTTCAACGAAACGATTTGCTTGATAACTCGAAATGATACCGTTAAATTCATCCATTGCTACTAATACTTTCATCTGTTAATCACCTCATGCCATTTTCTTTATTTATATATTGATTTAGATGTTATATATTCGACTTCACTTTCACATTATACATGGGTTGTCTCTACTTTTCATAATAATAGCAGTTATAATAACATAAATAAAAAACAGGGGTGACGCAGAATTCACTTTGAATTCATGTCCCCCTGTAAGGATGTTGCGCACTAAGAGAAGCCTGATATGGCCATCTTCTCAGAGTCGCCGGCTACTGTCCTTTTAAAATATAGCCTTAAACGATGATTGTTATTTGAATTTAATCTTTACTTTCTTAATTCGTAATCTATTATTCTTCAGCTTGCGCTAATGAAGATACGTTAATATCACTATGACTCGCGTTCCACTTTGCTTCTCCATCAATAAAATAGAATGCTTGTGGAGATTCATGTTTCACATGGGTCTTTTCAGCGATATAGTCAGAAAGTTTTCTTTCTTCTTGAACGACTAAGTAATAGCCATCCATATCTCTTTCATATAAAAACTTGTTAAATTGATCGTATGCATCTGCTGAGATTGGACAAGTATCACTATGTTTTAATACAAATACATATTTATTGTCTTTAAGTACTTGTTCAAACTGGTCAATCGAACTCAGCTTTATAGCCATTCTATTCACCTCTAAAATTATTTATGTCCATATTGCATTTTATAATCATTATAAACTACTCAATGGGTTCAATTATACACATTTCATTGTCCATTGTTAACCAAAAATTTTAATTTTAATAACTGTGTCTACTTATTGCTTTTTTAACTTTTTCAATTCTTCGTAAAATCCACTATTATCCTTACTTAATTCTTTACCCGTTTTCGGTAACTTTTCTACATCAATTTTAGAAAGTTTTTTCTCTATCTCGATGGTTGTTTCTCGCGTATCATAATAATTCAATAAATTATAATACATTTCAATAGCATTTTTACGCGCACTGTTAACTTTTGGATCAGTAATATTCGTTTGATTCAATTCTGTTATTTGCTTCTCAATCAATGGCTTAATATGATCATCTATTGCTTTATTAGAAGTCATATCATCACGCTCTAAATATTTTTGTGCTGCTTCTTTCAACTTCTGATTGTTATTTTCAATTTTAGATGTTAATTGATTTGCATCTTCTTGGTTCGTTGCTTTTTGAATTTGTGTTTCTACCTGTGAGCGATTGCTTTCAAATAGTTTAGTATAATCCAATATATCCTCATTCGCCTTGATTGATCTATTACATAAGTCTACAAAGGCTTTAATGTCATAGATGGATTGTTTTTCTTGTTTCACATTTTGCAAATACTTGTCTTTTAATTCTTTAACATCATGATGTTCAGCAGGTAATTGTTTAGCCGATTTTTCATATTTCTTAAATTCAGGAATTAAGTGCTTGTTTATATCCTTCTGCAACGCTTTAAATTCTCTTTTATTCTTATCAGTGGTGTCCGTCTTGCTTAATTGGTCTAATTGTTTCAAATGAATTTTATCCATTACTGTTTTGACGTCTTTCTTCTCATCTTCAACCTTATTTAGTTGTGTTTGGAAATCATTTAAATCTGCACGCTTTTGATTACCACACGATGAGAGTAATACGCCACATATCAACATTATAGAAAGTATTGCTAATTTCTTCATAAATGCACTCCTATCACCACGTATTATACCTAAAGCTATTTATATTGAAAATGATTTGTGTTATAGTATTTCAGAATTTGACAAAACTTACCATTTAAAGGAGATACGTATGTACGCAACCGTTCAACCTTTTATTCAAGATGACGCACAAAGCGAGTATGATACATTATATCAAACTACGAAAGCATCACTATTCAACTTGCTAGATTCTCCTGTAAAATTCACACAACATATCGGAGGTACACGTCATTTTAATTATGCAACTGAACCTATTCTAGATGTTTTAGTGGGTGTAAATAACTTACATGATATCACAGCTTTAGACGAGAAACGATTGAATTATTTAGGCTTTTATCGTCTCCATCATCCTTATAAGAAGAAAGTGATGATGGCAAAGTTTAATAATATGATTGATTTGAAACAAACCATTCGCCTACATATCATTCAAATGGATACCCTGTTATTCAAACAGTACATTGATGTTGACAATGCACTTGCAACATTGCCAGATATTGCGCATCATTTTTCAGAAAAAAAACATTCTATCATTCAACATATTAATTATATAAGACCCTATGAAAATCAAAAACAGAAATACTTCGAAGACATCTATCAAACGTTATAAAACGTTGTCGTCTTCGCAAATCATCTACAAAATTGCTATAATAAAAGGTAGATTATAGAAGAGAAGAAAGGATGTACTTATGTTAAAGCAAGAAGACATCTTACAAGATTTAAAGTCCTTAATATCTGAAGACATTATTAAAGTTAATGAACCACTCAAACGCTATACATACACTGAGACTGGTGGTAATGCTGATTTTTATTTATCACCGACGAAAAATGAAGACGTGCAAGCTATTGTACGCTATGCCAAAGAGAAGGCTATCCCTGTTACTTATCTTGGAAATGGATCAAATATTATTATTCGTGAAGGTGGCATTCGTGGCATTGTAATTAGCTTATTGTCATTAAATCACATCAATGTATCTGACGATGCTATTATTGCAGGAAGCGGTGCGGCAATTATTGATGTGTCACGTGCTGCTAGAGACCACGTGTTAACAGGATTAGAGTTTGCTTGTGGTATTCCTGGTTCGGTTGGAGGCGCCGTTTATATGAATGCTGGTGCATATGGTGGCGAAATCAAAGATTGCATCGATTACGCGCTTTGCGTTAATGAACAAGGTGATTTAATTCAATTGACTAATAAAGAATTAGAATTAGATTACAGAAATAGTATTGTTCAAAAACAACATTTAGTCGTACTTGAAGCTGCATTTACACTTGAACCAGGTCAACTAGACGATATTCAAGCTAAGATGGATGACTTAACTGAACGTCGTGAATCTAAACAACCGCTTGAGTACCCATCATGCGGAAGTGTATTCCAACGTCCACCTGGTCATTTCGCAGGCAAATTAATACAAGATTCAAACTTACAAGGCCACCGAATTGGTGGTGTAGAAGTTTCAAAAAAACATGCCGGATTTATGGTTAATGTAGACAATGGAACAGCTACAGATTATGAAGATTTAATTCATCATGTTCAAAAAGTAGTAAAAGAAAAATTTGATGTTGAACTTCATCGTGAGGTTCGTATTATCGGAGAACATCCTGAAGAATAACAACATGGTACGTTGATAGGAGACGATGAATGATGCCAAAGGTCTATGGTTCTCTTGTAGATAATGAAACACGATGTATACACTATCATACATTTTTAGATGTAATCGCTATTAAATTTAAATGTTGTAATACATATTACCCGTGTTATCAATGTCATGAGGAACATGCGTCACACCCCATTAAACGATGGTCAGAACAAGAATTCAATGTAAAAGCGATTATGTGTGGTGTATGTAAACATGAGATGTCTATTCAAGACTATATGATGACAGAGCTATGTCCGAAATGTAAGGCACATTTTAATAGTCGTTGTAAATTTCACTATCATTTATATTTTGAATTATAATAATAATGGCTTAGTAACGATTGACAGATGGTTACTAAGCCATTTTTTGTTTCTTATTTATTTAATTTTTCAATAATGTGATTTAATTCATCAATTTGTTTGATTGTCGTAGACGTTGATCCTGCGCTAAAGTACCATAGTTTAGGATCGAGTTCATAAACATTACCATGTTTAACGGCATTCACACCTTTAATTACATCATTAGATAACGTTTGTTTCGCGCTTGATTTACCACTCACAACTTGTTCTCTATCCATCGCTAGAATAATGTCAGGATTTTTAGTTGTAATATACTCATTATTAATATTTTGACCGTGTGGGCTAGCTTTAACATGCGTATCAGTCGGTTTAAAGCCTAGTGTATTATAAATTAAATCACCAAATCTACCACCTGGACCGAAAGTTGATAACTCACCTTCATTAACTAACAAGTACATCGTTTTCTTATCTATTTTTTCAACTTTTGCTTTTGTATCTGCTATTTTTTTATCCAGTGCATCATTTAAAGATTTTGCTTTATCTTCTTTACCATAAATTTTACCTAATTTTGTTGTTACTGATTTCATATCATTAATATAATTTTTCTCGCTAGCACCAACATAAACAATTTTGGCGTTTGGCGCAGCTTTTTTCAATTCATCTATATTTTTCACTGTTGCTGTTCTTCCAGAAATATAAATCACTTCTGGTTTTGCTTTAGCTACTTTATCAAAATTAATTTGCATTAAATTACCCGTATTGATGTATTTCTCATCTTTAAATTCTGAAAGAAATTCAGGTAATGCCGCATTTTTCTCACCTTTAGGTAAACCAATAATTTGGTCTTGTACACCAAATGTTTTCAATACATCGACAGCGCCGTAATCAAAGACAATCGCACGCTTTGGATGCTTAGGAACATCCACAGTTTCTTTAACCTCTTTAGCGTCACTTTTATCTTTCTTCTCGCCTCGTGTCTTATAATTATTTTCTATTTGAACGATGTCTTTATTTTCATCTTTTTTTGTGGCACCATGATCGCTATCTGAACTTTTGCCACATGCCGTTAAAACTAAGGTAAGACTTAATACTAAAAACACAATTATTTTCTTCATCGTTGCAACATCCTCTTGTTGTCGTATTTAAGTGATAACGATTATCAATATCACTTAAAAATATATTACTTATTATAAAATATTTTTCAATAAAAAGTTGCAAGCTATGCTGAATATGATATTGAAGTATAAGCTTTTTTTATACGTGATAGGACTAACTTATTTTCAAAATAAAAAAGTCAATGAATGCATTTGTACACGCATTCACTGACTTTTAGTCTAAGCATTATATTTTAGATGCTTTGAAATGGCCTATTAATCTACGACTTCTTCTAATTCATCAATTTGTTTAATTGTAGTAGTAGATGAACCTGATGCAAAGTACCATAATTTTGGATCTAATTGATATACTTTGTCATTTTTAACTGCTTTAACATTTTTAATAACGTCGTTGCTTAATACTTTTTTAGCAGTAGATTCACCACCAACAACTTCACCACGGTCCATTGCTAAAATAACATCTGGATTGTGCTCACTGATGTATTCATTGTTAACATTTTGACCATGTGAACTATTGCTTACGTTTTTATCTGCTGGTTTGAAGCCTAATGTATCAAATACTAAACCACCAAATCTTCCACCAGGACCATAAGTTGATAGTTCACCTTCGTTTACTAATAAATACATTACAGTTTTATCAAAGTTCTTAGTTTCATCTTTCATTTCAGCGATTTTTTCATCTAACTCTTTGTTGATGTCTTTAGCTTTATCTTCTTTGTTGTAAATTTTACCTAAGTTTTCAGTGTTTTTCTTCATGTCTTTAACTAGATTTTTCTCATCAGCACCAACGTAAACGATTTTAGCGTCTGGGGCTGCTTTTTTGAATTCATCTAAATTTTTCTGATTGGCAGTTCTTCCTGAAATGAATATTACTTCAGGTTTAGCGGCTGCTACTTTATCGAAATTCACTTCTTTAAGATTTCCAGTATTTACGTATTTATCATCTTTAAAGTCTTTTAGGAAATCTGGTAATGATTCATTATTTTCACCTTTTGGTAAACCTTTGACTTTATCTGCCACGCCTAATTCTTTAAGTACATCTAAAGCACCATAGTCTAAAACAATTGCATTTTTAGGATTTTTAGGAACTTCAACTGTGTTGCTAACTTTCTTAGCATCACTACCATCGCGTTCTTCTCCTGAAGCTTCAAAATTATTTTTGATTTTTACAGTTTCTTTTGAATCTTTGCTATCACTTTTAGATCCTGAATCGTTACTACTTGATCCATTACTACAAGCTGATAAAACTAATACTAAAGATAATACTAAAAATAAGACTGTCTTTTTCATATGTACGACTCCTCTAAAAATTATTTAACCTTTATGCTGCGTATCGATGGACTTCTCTCTTGTCTACGTCTTCTAATAGCATCACCCCTTTAAAATATGAGGTTAAATGATTTAATTACAAAGTGAGTCAAATGTGATTTCATCGTAATACAGACAAATGCGTTGCCCTCTGATCTCTTCAATATGAACATCCATTTCATATAATTGCTTTAGAATCTCGGTCTGAATAACATTATCCCTTGTATCTGCTTTGACAATTTCACCATCTTTTAATGCGATGATATCGTCTGAATAACATGACGCAAAGTTGATGTCATGTAGAACAATGACTATTGTTTTGTTTAAGTCTTTACAAAGACGGCGTAACGTTTGCATAATCTGCACAGAATGTTTCATATCTAGATTGTTTAACGGTTCATCTAATAAAATATAATCCGTATCTTGCGCAATAGTCATTGCAATATACGCACGTTGTCGTTGACCACCAGATAACGTTTTAATATTTCGATGACGAATGTTTTGAAGCTGCAATAAATTTAGCGCATACTCAACTTGTTCATGATCTTCCTTCTTCATACGCCCTTTTGAATAAGGAAATCGACCAAAGTTTACTAATTGTTCAATCGTTATATTCATATCTGTATGATTCGTCTGTTTTAAAATGCTTAACTTTTTAGCTAAATCATCACTTTTATAATCATCGACTGCTTTACCTTCAATCTTTATTGAACCCTTTTCAAACTCAAATAAGCGACTTACCGCAGATAATAAGGTACTTTTACCAGCGCCATTGGGTCCTATAAGAGAGGTGAGCCTTCCTTTCTGAATATCAACGTTAATATTTTTTAAAATTGGCTTATTCTGTATCGCTTTATCTAAATTTTTAATCTCAATCAATTTGCACTTCTCCTTTTGACAAGTAAGTAAATGAAGTAACTACCACCGATTAAATCAATGATTAAGCTAAACTCTGTTGTAGCTTCAAATAAATTTTCAACAACCCATTGTGCTAAAAATAAACTAATCCAGCTAATTAAAATGGTTGCTGGCAAAATATATTTGTGCTCATACGTCTTCATTAATTCATGTGCTAAATTTACAGTTAATAATCCTAAGAATGTAACCGGACCAACCAAAGCCGTTGAGATAGAGACCAATAAAGCCACTAATATAAGAAGTAAACGCGTCATTGTCTCATAAGATACACCTAAATTGATTGCTTGCGCTCTTCCAAGTAGTAATACATCTAAGTATGGACGCAATATCACTGTAATCACAATTAAAACAAGTAATAAGCATGTTGAAATAAGGACAAGTTTAGAGTTAGATGCCTCAAAACTTGCAAACATCGCACTTTGTACTGCTAAGAACGACTCAGGATCCATAATCAACTGGATAAAACTCATAATACTTCGGAAGAATGTCCCTAAAATCACACCTACGAGTAAAATAAAATATACTGAGAAGTTCCCTAATTTGAACATGCCTTCAAATAGCAATAATGAAAATAAGACCATAGCAATTAGCGTCACAAAAAAGTTCAAGTATACATTAGTGACAACTGCAGCTTGTGTACCAACTAAAAAGACTGGCAACACTTTTACAAATAAATAAACAGAATCCAATCCCATAATTGATGGTGTTAATAATCGGTTGGTTGTAATCGCTTGAAAGATAACAACTGATGCCCCAATCGCACCACCTACAATGAGGATAAGCACCAATTTTCTCAACCGACTTTGAAATTGATACTGAAAAATCTCATAGTCTAAACCTACTAATAAGTAAAATGTTGCCATGCAAATTGTCGCAATAATTAATATGGTAATTTTCTTGTTAGAACTAATTTGCATAATGCTTTCTACCTTTCATTAGTAATATTAGGAATATCACTGTTCCGAAGACACCAATAGTCAATCCGATATTAATTTCATAAGGATAGACAATCAATCTACCTACGATATCAGCGAACAATACAAATATTGATCCTAGCATGAGTGTATGTGGAAGTGCATTTTTTAAATGGTCACCTCTATACATCGAAATAATATTTGGTACAATCAGACCTAAAAATGGTAGCGTACCTACAGTAACAACCACTAATGCCGTCAGTGCAGCTGTAATGAACAATGCAATATTTATAATTTTTTCATAGCTAACACCCAAGTTATGACTAAAATCTTTCCCCATACCAGCAATCGTAAAGTGATTTGCGAAGATAAACGCAATAATCAGTAGTGGCACAACAAGATAAAGGACTTCATAGCGTCCACTTGTTATAATTGCAAAGTTGCCATTCATCCAGTTGCCAATGCTTTGCAATGCGTTAGTTCTTAAGGCAATAAATGTCGTGAAACTGGATACAATACCACCAATCATAATTCCTAGTAATGGCACAAAGATAACTTCTTTAACACGAATTAAATTAATTAATTTCACAAATAAGAATGTCCCTGCCAAACTCAATCCAACCGCAAATAATAATTTAATTAATATATGACCTTTTGGGAAAAAAATAAGCGAAATTAAAATACCTAACTTAGCCCATTCCATTGTTCCTGCCGTAGTTGGACTTACAAATTTATTTTGCATCATCTGCTGCATAATTAATCCTGCTAATGCGAGCGAACTACCAGAAAGAAGAATACTAACTGTTCTAGGTATACGACTTGAAAACAAAATATTTTGCTGTTCTTCGCTTAAGTGGAAAATATCTGAAAGAGAGAGCTGACTCACCCCAACAAATAAGGAGACTATAGTTAAACATACTAATACGATAAGTAAAACATAACCCTTAAATAAAAATTTCACTATTTATTCTCCTCGTCTTGCTATATGTATTGAAATGATAGTCGTTATCAACGATAATGATTATCATTGTCGCTATAATCAATATTAAAGATTACTGACCTGAATTTCAATAGTAATTTGAAGATATATTCATATTTATACATGAATCGAAAGAAATAATGTAGATTGTACGAACCGAACACATAATAGATAACACGGTTAAGTTGTTTCATCATGATGGCCAACAATCAGACGTATCACAAACAAAAAGAGTCCGCGGCATAAAGTGCCTGAATAAGTGAAAAAAGACTATTTCTATTGAAATAATATAGAAATGGTTTCAACCATATCATTTACATGGTATGAAATATCATTTTGGAGAATAAACACTGAAGTTTCTATTGGTAGAATAAGCTGAGTCACATTATAATTTTTTAGTATTTCAATATTAAATTACATATAAATACAACGTATTGTGGCGAGACGCTTGCGTTGATTATTAATGAACATAAGTGCACCTGTACTTGCGTAAGTAGTTCTAAGATAGATGACGAAGTGTAGTTGTGTAGACTCCTAGTGTTTCATTTATTGAGCACCAGCGCTACAGCACTGTTGTAAGGCGTTCTAAGATAGATTACGAAACAGAGTTGCGGAGACTCCTAGGGGAGCAGTATTTTCAAAGAGAGTCTGGGACATAAATAATATAATAATGCTATTTAGCAAATTCGCAGTAGCTGACTGAACTGAGAAGGCGCTTAAATCAAGCTTTTCTCAGTTCTAGTCATCCTTGCGAAGGTGGGCGGGGCCCCAACAAAGAG
>NZ_JAFENV010000017.1:62822-83072 GCF_016892225.1 Staphylococcus sp. GDY8P47P
AGTTGGGGTTACGACGAATTTAAAAGAATTCTGTCCCACTCCCACAAGCAAAGCACGTTGGGCAAGCGAGCCAACAATATGAAGTATTGTAAATAAAGAAACCAGTAAATGCGTTTTAACAAACACATTTACTGGCTAACGTTCTGAGAACTAGGTCTCAGATGCTTTTTCATTTATATCATGTTGTTACTGATTAATCTTCAAAAATAAAATCTTCATCTTGTAATGCTTCTACATTTAATGCCAATGTGTAACCATCACCTTTTACTGAGAAGAAGTCATGGTTTTTAGTTGAAGTATCTAAAGCATTCTCAATGATAGGATTAAATTCTTTTTCCTCAAAGTAAGGTTCGAAACCTAAATTTGATAAAGCTTTATTTCCATTATATTGAACATAATTCAATACATCTTCACTTAAGCCGATATCATCATATAGCAAGTGTGTATAAGAGACTTCATTTGCATATAAATCCTCTAATAATTTATACATTTCTTTGTCTGCTTTTTGTTTTTCATTTTCAGAAAGTTCATTACGCAAACTTTGTGCATCTAGTCCTGTAAATACACCATGGATCGATTCGTCTAATAAAATCTTTCTAATGATCTCACCAGAAGTAGTCATTCTACCTTGTCCAGCTAGGTATAGAGGATAATAGAAACCAGAATAGAATAGGAATGTCTCTAAAAATACACTTGAAACTCTCGCAATATATTGATCATATATAGAGGCTTCTTTTCCCCACAATTTATGATAATTTTCGATAATTTTATCAGATTTATATTTTAAATGAGGCTCTTCAATAACCCAAGTATCTAGCAAATAGTTCGTTTCACTAGAAGGAAGTAAAGTTGTAAAAATATGTGAATAACTTTTCGCATGAATTTGTTCCATCATTGCCATAAATGAATACACTGCTTTTTTACGTAAGTCTGTTGTGTGTAACATAATCAACGGCATACCATCATCTGCTTGATGTGTATCCAATCCTGTTAATCCTGCTAATGCACGTTTAAATGTATTTTTCTCGTCTTCAGTTAGTGTCTTCCAACTTGCAATATCTTTTGATACTTTAAATTCTGTTTCTACCCACATTTGAGAAATATTCTGACGCCAAAACATATTCGTCATATCTTCTTGGGTATTCCAATTGACGGCCTTCATTTAAAAATCCTCCTTAATTACTAAAAAGCAAATCTCATTCGTTAAAGGGAAAGGAGGTGAATCAATTTGTCGTGTTGACCCTACAACCTTCCCCTATTTAATACTTTATTCTGTTAACTTCTAAAAATTAAATTGCACAACTTGTACATTCTTCAACGCTTAATAATTTATTACGCGTATAATATAGTGATTTAAGCCCTTTGTGATGCGCATAAACATATAATCTTGATAATTCACGTGTTGAAATTTCAGAATTCACATATAAGATTGTTGAAATACCTTGGTCCACGTGTGTTTGAATCGTAGCAATCAAATCGATGAGTTTCATTTGATCAGTATTGAAAGCTGATTTATAGTACCACATTGTCTCTGGAGACAAGAATGGCATTGGGTAAAATGTTTCAGCGTTTCCATACGTACGACGCTCAATTTGATCAACAATTGGCATAACTGAACTTGTTGCATTTTGTACATATGAAATACTTTGTGTAGGTGCAATCGCTAATCTATATGCATGATATAAACCATGTTGTTGCACTTGTTCTTGTAATGCTTTCCAATCATTAGCCGTTGGAATATCAATATGATCAAATAAACGTTTTACCTTTTCAAATTTAGGTTGAAAGTCTTGAGATGTATAGAAGTCAAAATATTTGCCACTAGCATAATCAGACTTATCAAAATCTTGATATACTTCACCACGTTCTTTAGCAATTTCCATTGAACGCTCAATTGAGTAGTAGTTCATCATCATGAAGAATATATTCGCAAAATCTTTAGCTTCTTCTGATTCATACCCTATTTTATTTTTAGCTAAATAACCATGTAAGTTCATAACACCGAGTCCAACTGAGTGTAACTCACTATTCGCTTTTCTAACGCCTGGTGCATTTTGGATATTAGCTTCATCACTAACTACAGTTAACGCATCCATTCCAGTATGAACAGAGTCTTTAATTTTACCTGTTTCCATGACATTAACGATATTTAATGAACCTAAGTTACAAGATATATCACGTTTGATTTCATCTTCAATACCATAATCGTTAATTACTGATGTTTCTTGTAACTGGAAGATTTCTGTACATAAGTTACTCATTTTAATTTGACCAATATTTGAATTGGCATGCACTTTATTCGCATTATCTTTAAACATTAAATATGGGTAGCCTGATTGTAATTGTGTTTGTGCAATCATATTCAACATTTCTCTTGCATCTTTTTTCTTCTTAACAATATTAGGGTTTGCTACCATATCGTCATAATATTTTTCTAAATCAATATCATCTAGTGTTACACCATATTCTTGTTTAACCGTATGTGGTGCAAACATATAGAAATCTTTGCCTTCTTTTGCTAAATCAAAGAATTTAGAAGGTACAATTAAACCAGTAGAAATTGTTGATAAACGCAAGTCTTCATCAGCGTTTACTTTTTTAGTGTCTAAGAATTCTTCAACATCATAATGGAAGATATTTAAATAGACAGCACCAGCACCTGGACGTTGACCGAGTTGATCTGCGTAGCTAAATCCACCCTCTAACGCTTTCGCTACAGGTAGCACACCTTTCGCTACACCTTTAATACCTTTAATAGCTTCACCACGGGCACGTAATTTAGATAGGTTGATTGCTACACCACCACCAATTTTACTTAGCTGTTTGGCAGTAGAATCAATGAAGTTGATAGAATTTAAGCTATCATCCACTTCTAACAAGAAACATGATACTAATTCACCACGACGTGCGCGTCCTGCATTTAAGAACGTTGGTGTCGCAGGTTGGTATCGTTGTTCAATCATTGCTAGAATAAATTGCTTTGCTTGTTGTTTATTGCCGTCTGCTAAATAAAGTGCAACGATTGCGACATGTTGATTATAATCTTCTAGATATTGTGATTTATCGTTAGTTTTTAACGCATAATCTTTATAGAACTTACTAGCAGACATGTAGCTTGCAAATTCAAAGTTGATTGATTTAGCAAATTCTGTGATTTCAACTAAGTCTGATTCGCTATATTTCTCGAAGACATTAAAATAAAAATTGTTATCTACGAGATAGTGTAATCGTTCAATCTCACTGTCAAAATAAATTGTTTTATCATGGATTTCTTCAAGATAAACCGCTAATGCTTCCTGATCCTTCTCTAAGTTAAAGAAACCATTGTCTTTACGTTTCGTAACTTCATTATTTAGTTCAATATGATTGTACTTTTTCTCGTTCATCATTTTCATTGAAATGCCCCACCTTATTTTTAAATTCAATAACATCTTTATTAGAACCTTGTACTTCAAATTTCATTAATAGAGGTACATGATATGATTCGGAAATTGTTTTACCCGCTTTAGCAAAGTTTTGTCCCCAATTTCGGTTACCACTTGCTGCAACTGCGCGTAAATTTTGATGATTAACATCTAAAAACGATTGTACTTCTTTAGGCACTTCACCAAATCCAATTGTTCCCGTAACTAAAATATAAGGTTCATCAAATGGCTCTGTACAATTATCTTTAGTTATCTCCATTACATCTGAAATTTCACTTCGCTTGATAAATCTTCTTACATTACCAGAAAAAGAGAAATAAACTACTTTCATTGGAACGCCTTCTTTCGTCAGTCCATATTATTAACTAAAAAGAAGTTCTCTTAATTAAATAAGAAAACTTGCTAGACATTAAATACGACATATTTTAGACATTTATTTGGATGTCAACTAGCTGATGATCGTTATACTTAAAAGAAGTGACTTTCGTTTCCAGCCACTACATGTAGTGTTTAGACTAAAATTTCGAGACTATTTCATCTATTAGCTCGTTCGTATAAATAGCATTGAATTAGGGATTTATACTTAAAATCCAGTGTGAAATTTCTATTAAAATGAATAATTTTTATAACACAAACTTTTTATACAACCACAACATGTTGTGGTTCATTTACAAATTCAATACTATATTCTGTGTTTCATTATACAGAATTGCTCTCTTAATTGAAAGTAACTATTTCGTGACAAAAGTTCGGAAAAACGTCTGAATGTGCATCACATCAAACTTAAATTGATACAAATATTTATTTTTGAATATTTAATGTGTTTTAGTTGCATTTTCACCAGCAATATAAATGATTGAATTGTCAGCGTTCTTGAAGACCAATTATTTAAACAATCAATGTATTTTGTACAATTATTCAAGTATATATTATATTTCACTCTAAAAACACGAATATAACATTTATAAAAAAATGGCATCTAACGTGTTTTTACCTAAACAGAACGTTTGTTCGTATTTAAATCATATTACATCCCTATATTATTTTCAAGTATTTATGCATTACTAATTGAATTATGCTACTATATATACGGTAATTTTTTACAAATGAGGCGATTAACCTTGAATCCAAAAGTTAAGGGCATCATTGCAATTCTAATTTCAGCGATTGGTTTTAGTTTTATGTCTGTATTTTTCAGGCTTGCAGGAGACTTACCTGTATTTCAAAAATCATTAGCAAGAAATTTTGTCGCAATGTTTATCCCATTATTTTTCATATTTAAATATAAACAGCCTATGTTCGGGAAATTAAGTAGTCAACCTCTGTTAATTTCTCGCTCTACATTAGGACTTATAGGTGTTTTATTAAATATATATGCCATTGATCATATGGTATTAAGCGATGCAGATACGCTAATGAAACTTAATCCTTTTTGGACAATTTTACTTAGTTTAATTTTTCTAAATGAGAAAGTTCGTAAATATCAAATCGTTGCTATGATTGTAGCAATCTTTGGTATGTTATTTATCGTTAAACCTGAGTTTTCTTCAACAATGATTACGTCATTAGCCGGATTATTCTCAGGTATTTTCGCAGCCTCTGCATACACATGTGTTCGTGCACTTAGTACTAGAGAAGCACCTTATACTATCGTGTTTTATTTTTCATTATTTTCAGTTGTCGTTTTAATTCCGTTTTCAATTGCGACATATGAACCAATGACAACTATACAAATGGTTTACCTTTTAGGAGCGGGTCTTTCAGCAGCAGTTGGCCAAATTGGTATTACACTTGCCTATAGCTTTGCACCTGCGAAGGACATATCTATCTTTACGTATGCTTCGATTATTTTCACAGCGGTCTTCGGATTTATTCTGTTCGAAGAAACACCAGATTTCTATGCACTCATTGGTTATGTCATTATCATCGGCGCAAGCTATTATATGTTTGAAAAAGCGCGACGACAAACAGTACCAACGCAACACCAAACTAACACTAAGGAGTGATTCATATGACGCAAGGACGTCAGAAAGAAGAACTACAAGATATTACTTTATTAGGTAATCAAAACAATAAATATGAATTTGACTATACGCCAGAAGTTTTAGAAACATTTGACAATAAACATCAAGGGCGCGATTACTTTGTAAAATTTAATTGTCCTGAATTTACATCTCTCTGTCCTATTACAGGTCAACCGGATTTCGCTACCATTTATATTTCATATATTCCAAATGTTAAAATGGTAGAATCTAAATCATTAAAATTATACTTATTTAGTTTTAGAAATCATGGCGACTTCCACGAGGATTGCATGAATATTATTATGAACGATTTAATAGAGTTAATGGATCCACATTATATCGAAGTTTGGGGTAAATTCACGCCACGTGGTGGTATTTCTATCGATCCGTATACAAATTATGGCCGCCCTAATTCTAAATATGAAAAAATGGCTGAGCATCGATTAATGAACCACGATTTATATCCAGAAAAAATAGATAATAGATAATAGATTAATAAAATCCACTAAATTGTTTGACAATTTAGTGGATTTTTTCATTATTTGTGATATTTTATTTAAATTTACTATTGCCTATTAGTGAATTAAAGCGTATTTTATTATTATCATTTAAAATTACAAAAGAGTAAGATGATCTAAATAAAGCAACTTATTCTCATTCGATTTTAAATCATCAACTCATTGACTGAAATTTCTAAAAATTTCTATTTTTAAGAAATTACATTATTTTACATATCATCATCTTGATTATTAAATTTCAGTCTTTAAAGGGAAGAAAGGATTGGGATACATATGGCAACAAACAATTCCCATGAACAAGCAGTTCAAACAATACCTCAGCGTGGATTCTTCGGACATCCTAACGGCTTAGGTGTACTATTCTTTGTAGAATTTTGGGAGCGATTTAGTTATTACGGTATGCGCGCCATGCTCATTTTCTACATGTATGACCAAATTAAAAATGGCGGTCTAGGCATTGATCAAACGACTGCAATGTCTATTATGTCAGTTTACGGGGCATTAATTTACATGTCTTCAATTCCAGGTGCATGGGTCGCAGATAGACTCTTCGGTACTAGAGGCGCGACCTTGATCGGTGCAGTACTGATTATTATTGGACATATTTGTTTAAGTTTACCATTCGCAATGTTTGGGTTATTTGCATCAATGTTCTTTATCATTATCGGTTCTGGTTTAATGAAACCAAATATTTCAAACATTGTTGGACGATTATATCCTGAGAATGATACGCGTATGGATGCTGGGTTCGTTATATTCTATATGTCAGTTAACTTAGGCGCATTAATCTCACCAATTATCTTGCAACATTTCCTTGATGTGAAAAATTATCACGGTGGTTTCTTAATCGCAGCAATTGGTATGGCATTAGGTTTAGTATGGTATATGATTTTCAACAAGAAAAATTTAGGCTCTGTTGGTATGAATCCAACAAATCCACTTTCTCCTGAAGAAAAAAGAAAATATGGATTAATTGTTAGCTTAGTTGTAATCGTAATTGCTATTGTATTATTAGTTACATACTTTACTAATACTTTATCATTTAACCTGATTAGTAATACTGTTTTAGTTCTAGGTATTGCATTACCAATTATTTACTTTACAACGATGATTCGAAGTAAAGAAGTTACAGATGTAGAACGTTCTCGCGTTAAAGCATTTATTCCATTATTTATTCTAGGAATGTTATTCTGGGGAATTCAAGAACAAGGTTCAAACGTTTTAAATATTTATGGATTAGAGCGTTCTGATATGCAACTGAATTTATTTGGTTGGCAGACACAATTTGGTGAAGCATGGTTCCAATCAATTAACCCATTATTTATCCTACTCTTCGCACCAGTCGTTTCAACAATCTGGTTAAAAATGGGTAAAAGACAACCAAGCTTACCAGTCAAGTTTGGTATTGGTACCTTATTAGCAGGTGCTTCATATATTCTAATGGGACTTATCGGTATGAGTTATGGTGATTCACACTTCTCAGTAAACTGGGTCATCCTATCTTATGTAATCTGTGTGGTTGGTGAATTATGTTTATCACCTACAGGTAATAGTGCAGCAGTTAAATTAGCACCGAAAGCATTTAATGCGCAAATGATGAGTGTTTGGTTATTAACAAACGCATCTGCACAAGCACTTAATGGTACGTTAGTTAAATTAATTGAACCTTTAGGTCAAACGAATTACTTTATCTTCTTAGGTAGTGTAGCAATTGTCATTACTGTGATTATCTTAGCTTTCACACCGAAGATTTCTAAAGCAATGAAAGGTATTCATTAACCTTTTAGGCTATTTAAAAAGCGTCCTAATGTTTAGGGATGCTCAATCTTATTCACAGTAACTGAGTGAACTAAGAAGTCATTTATATTCAGCTTTGCGAGTCATACTTTTAGGGATGGAACAATGAATTCAAATTGAATTCTGTTCCATCCTTTTTCTTTGTGTATCAACGTAAAAAGTGTAATCATAAAGACTTGAGCACTTGAAATACGCAAATCATAATTAAGCAAACCTGATTTTGGGTAAATATAAGATAATTAAAGTAAATTACGAAAGTAGGCATTATTATGGATCAAACATTTAATCATGGGGTTCTTTTTTACCATGAACATAGTGGTCTAAAAGATATATATGATGGTTTAGGAGAAGTCACTAAATCGCTAACAACCATTTGTAAGCATTTATCCATTCAATTAAGTGAAAATGAAGGCGACATCATTAAATATTGTGAAGATATTAAAAATCAAAACTATAGCAGTGATGTGGATATTGTCTTCATATTAGGTGGCGATGGTACTGTTAATGAACTTATCAATGGTGTTATGACACATCAACTGAACCTCCCTATCGGAATTATTCCTGGAGGGACATTTAATGACTTTACTAAAACATTAAATCTACATCCAGACTTCCGAAAAGCCAGTGAGCAGTTAAAGACTTCACATTTAGAATCATATGATGTCATGAAAGTAAATGATACGTACGTACTCAATTTCGTTGGCTTAGGATTAATCGTTCAAAACGCTGAAAATGTCCAAGAAGGTCGTAAAGACATCTTCGGCAAGTTGAGCTATGTCGGTTCTACCGTTAAAACATTAATGAACCCTGAACATTTCGATTATAAATTAACTGTAGATGACAAAGAATATACAGGTAACACATCAATGCTTGTTGTTGCTAACGGCCCAAACATAGGCGGTAGTCGTATTCCACTTGTCGATTTATCTCCTCAAGATGGTAAAGTGAATAGCTTTATCTTTGATAAACAAAGTTTCACTATTCTTAATGACATCTTTAAGAAACGCGATAGTATGGATTGGAACGAAATTACAAATGGGATTGATCATATTGCTGGTGAGCATATTACATTATCCACGGATCCAATTATGAAAGTAGACATTGACGGTGAAATTAATTTAGAAACACCTATTTCTATTGAAGTTCTGCCAAAAGCAATTCAAATTCTAACTTTCCCAGAAAATGCTGAACAATAACTATTAATTCTATCAATATAAAAGCGATTAAGGTTAATGACTCATTCATCATACCTTAATCGCTTATTTTTAATTATGCTTCAAGAAAGAATGCTTCCACATCTTTCCATCCATTAACACGTTTAAAGCGTTCTTCATTAACATTATGAGACGCAGTAAACATGATTGGTTCTCCTTCAAAAATTTGTAATTGTCGTGGATTATCATCAATGAGATAATCTGTTTTTACTATATTTTTACGACCGCAAAAGATAAATTGTTGAGGGTCTAAAAATGGGAAGAACTCAAGTAACCATTCATATTTATCATGAAATGATGTTGGTACATCCATCGCCGCTGTTGCAATGTAAACATCGTAATGTTCTGTTAATTTCTCAACTACCTCTTGTGCATGTGGCATTACCTTTAGATTTCTAAAAAAGCCAGGCGCTCTTAAAATATCACGCACTAATCCATCGTGTTCCGGTATCACGTTTTTAAGCTTTTGACCATTGAGCGACTCAACCGTGATCCCTAATTCAGTTTTAACATTAACCGCTTCAATAATGGCACCTAATGTGTCTGCTAAGACTTCATCCATATCAATAGCTATAGATTTTCTAGACATAATATCTCTCCCTTAATCATCACCTATATACTGTTAAAGTATAGCAAAAATTTAAAAGAGAGTGGTACAGAATTCATATCGAATTGATTGTACCACTCTCTTGCTATATTTAAATTTATAGCACTATCAGAACTGATTCAATTATCTTGCATCGAAAACTTAATCCGTTAGATTCGCTTTTAATAATCAAAGCGTTTCAATACTTCTATCATCTTGTCATTTTGTTCTGGGAATCCGATTGTAATACGGACACCAGTTGGAAATGGTCGTGTAATACAACCAACATTTAATAATGCTTCGTATAATTCTTGTGCTTTGTTTGTAACCACAAATACAAAGTTCGTTTGACTTGGTAAGAAATGTTTACTTTGCGGTATATCATAAAATTTCTGACGTTCGACTGCATTTTTAGCTGTAATTTCATTTAAATAGTCTTGATCTTCTAACGCTGCAATGGCGGCATATTCTGAAATACGAGTGACATTAAATGGTGGACGAATGATGTTCCATTTTTCAATTGCTTCATTCGTAGCAACAACATAACCTACACGTAATCCTGCTAGGCCATAAGCTTTAGAGAACGTTCTTAATAAAAATGCATTATCAAAACGTTCTTGCAATTTCAATGTATCAGGATAATCATTTGCCGTAACGAACTCGAAGTATGCTTCATCAATCAATACTGGTACGTGACTAGGCACTTGTTCTAAAAAGTGTTCTAGTTCATCATGAGTGAAATACGTTCCAGTTGGGTTGTTAGGATTACATAACCATACTAAGGCAGTATCTTCATCTACTTCTTGTATAATCCCATCTAAATCGAAGCCACCCTCTTTCAATGGTACTTGGACAACATCAGCTGATTCTACAATCGCGTTGTGATAGTACTGACCAAATGTTGCTTCACTCGTTACAATCTTATCACCCGGTGTTAATACCGCTCTTGAAATCATCAAGATAACTTCATCTAACCCAGCACCAAATAGAATTCTAGACGCATCCACATTCAAGTGCTCACTAATTGCTTTGCGTAGTGATGGCGACCCAGTTTCCGGGTAGTAGAATAATTCATCTACGTGCGCTTGAACTGCTTCTTTTGCTTTTGGAGAAGGGCCATATAAATTCTCATTTGAGGCAAGTTTATATAGGTCCCCTTCAATGCCATGTTTTTCTTTAAGTGCTTGTGGTGATAAACCTGGTTGATACGCTGTTAATTGATTTAATTGTTGTTTCATTGCCAACCACTCCTTTTCATAAATATAAAATGTTTATTCAATTATAAATGATGTTGCTTACACAATATCAAATTGCAGGACCGCTATCGTATCTTAATGTACGCCATTCATTGCTTTTTTAACAATTGGAGAAATCGCAACTAAGATCACACCAATGAGAAGTGTAAACAATCCAGAATATAAGAAGAATTCTTTTTCACTAATAATTTTAAATAGGACAACAATTTGACTATTGATACTTTGTGCAGTCGCGTTACTTAACATCCATAGTGCCATCATCTGTGCTGAGAATTTTGCAGGTGCTAATTTAGACGTTACTGATAACCCAACTGGTGAAATACATAATTCTCCCAATGTGATTAAGAAGAAACTTAACACCAACCAAATAGGATGAATCATTTGAACATGACTACTTAACGGTATAATCATGACTAAATAAGATAACCCAGCGAAAATTGCACCTAGTGCAAATTTGTATACTGTACTTGGATTATGCTTACCTAATTTCGTCCATATACTAGCAAAGATAGGTGCTAATATAATGATAAATACCGGGTTGATTGACTGGAACCAGGCTGCTGGTATATGAAAATCGAGAACACCATTTGTCAGTTTACCCAAACTTAGTTCAGTCTTCTGATCTGCAAAGTTAGCTAAAACTGTTGAACCTTGTTCTTGAATCATCCAGAATGCAACAGATGTAATAAATAACGGTATGTAACTATAAATTCTTGAACGCTCTTCTTTACGCGTCTTATGACTTGATAACATATAAACAAAAATACAAATCGGTAATACGATACCTACGAATGTAACAATCATACTAAAACTAGATAGGCTTAATTGTCCAGTAAATTGCAAGATAAGTAGGATAATTGCGAAAATTAACACGATAATACCAGTAATAATTGATAACCTTTTGATTTCTTCTTTGCGAAGCGGATTAGGCACACTTAAACCAGCTAATCCTAAGTTCTTTTTATTGGTAATATAGTATGTCACTAATCCTACGAACATACCTACTGCAGCTACAGCGAAACCATAGTGGAAGCCTAGTCTTGTTTGTAAATATCCTGTCGCAAATGGTGCTAAAAAGCTACCTAGGTTAATACCCATATAAAAAATAGTAAATGCTGCATCTAAACGTCTGTCATTATGGTCATATAATTCTCCAACGGTAGTCGAGATATTAGGTTTCAATAAACCTGTACCAATAATAAGCAGTAATAATGCAATCATAACTACGGTTAAACTACCCGGTATCGTCAACAGAATATGTCCAAACATAATGAGTATGCCACCATAAAACAGGGCATGACGTGTGCCAATCATTCTGTCTGCGATCCAACCTCCGATGGTACCAGACATATAGATAAGCGCACCGTATAACGATACAATTTGTAGTGCTGTCCCTTGTGGTAAACCAAAGCCACCTTTACTAACAGAATAGTACAGATAATAAGCTAAAATGGCTTTCATACCATAGTAACTGAATCGCTCCCAAAATTCAGTAAAGAATAGTGTACTTAAACCTTTAGGATGACCGAAAAATCCTTTTTGAGGTACACTCTCCACTATTTCTTGTCTAGAATAGTTCTTTGTATTCATTTTCTCCCCCCTAAAACCATACACGCTAATTTTGTGTATTTATTCATTAGTGTAAATAAAATTAAATCAGATTACAATTGTCTATACAAAATTCTCACTGAAAAAAAGAAGCAGGACAGAAATTGAAATCAATTCGTTGTCCCGCTCCATGAGGATCATTCGTACTATGAGAAACTAAATTTTAGCGTTTTTCAGTCTAGCAATCATCTAAGACACTTTTATCAAGTAGCCTTAAAATCATCGTTGTATGTCAATCGCTATACACTTCTTTTATTTGATTAAACCTTCTTGTTCAAGATAATGTTTTGCAACCTTGTAAGGATCTTCATTTTTTACGGTAACTTTATAATTCATTTCTTGCATCTCTTCATCGGAAATTTTACCTTTTAACTTATTCAATGGTTTTTTAATTTCAGGATGTTCTTTTAAGAATTTCTCTTTAAACATCGGTGCACCTTGATATGGTGGGAAGACATGCTTATCATCCTTTAAAACGACCATATCATATTGTTTTAATTCCGCATCGGTTGAATACGCATCAATTAAATTGATATCGCCTTTTTCGACTGCAGTATATCGTAATTTTGGCTCCATTTTTTTAATATTTGATAAATCGAGTCCATAAGCTTTAGACACAGCTTTGTAACCATCAGGACGGTCATTAAATTCCATCGTAAATCCTGGTTTAAGTTTGTCCTCGACTTTTTGTAAATCACCTATCGTTTTAATATTATTGTCTTTAGCGAAATCCTTTTTTACTGCTAACGCATAAGTGTTGTTGTATTTCATAGGTTCTAACATGGTCATGTCATATTTTTTCTCTAAACTTTGTTTAGCTTGTTGATATACAGCATCTTCTTGTTTAGATTTTAAATCTTCTTTCGTTAATTCTCCTAACACTGTACCTGTAAATTCTAAATAACCATCTATATCATCTGATTTCAAAGCATTGAAGAGGAATGATGTTTTCCCCATACCATCTTTAACATCAACTGTGTTGTCTGTTTCATCTTCAATTAAAATTTTATACATATTGGTAATAATTGAAGGTTCTGAACCTAATTTACCTGCAAGCGTAATTGTGTCCCCTTTTTTCCCGAAAAGTGGCACAACAATGACCAATAATATAATAAGGATCATCACTCCAACAGTGATTAATAATTTCTTGTAAGACAATTTCTCCATATATCGCAATATCAAATCAAACATAATAGCGAGTAATGCAGCAGGAATCGCACCAATAAGAATGAGTGATGCGTTATTACGGTCAATACCTAGTAAGATTAAATCACCAAGTCCGCCTGCACCGATTAATGCAGCTAAAGTTGCTGTACCGATAATTAATACCATTGCTGTACGAATACCGGCCATCATCACTGGCATGGCAATAGGTAACTCAACTCTCGTTAATCGACGCATCGGTTTCATACCTATACCTTTAGCAGCTTCAATGAGTGATGGGTCGACTTCTTTAATGCCTGTATATGTATTTCTTAAAATTGGTAACAAGGCATACACAACTAACGCGATAATTGCAGGAAGTCGACCAATACCAAAGATTGGAATCATCAAGCCTAATAATGCTAAAGATGGAATAGTTTGTAATATTGCCGCTATATTCATGATGACTTCAGACAAACGCTTCGTTTTCGTTAAAGCAATCCCTAGTGGAACAGCGATTAAGATCGCGATTAATAATGCGATAAATGATATTTGAATATGTTCTACAATGGTTGTAAATACTTCGCCTTTACGGTCGTTGAGGGTGCTCAATAAGTCACTCATGCTTTACCCTCCTTATCGTAGTCATCTTGAGATAAAAATTTAAAGACATCTTCACGCTTTAAGAGAGACTGCGTAGAAGTTGATGCATCATTCACAATTACCGCTTCATGCTGTGCTAATTTCGAATAAATTGAACGTAATTGGGCATCACTATTGATGATTGGGTAATCGTGTTGTGTTTCTTTCTCTGTGAGCGGCGTTGTAATCTTTAAGTCTTTCAACTGCAATGTTTCTTGATTTTGATCTAAATGACTTCCCATAAATTCTTCTACAAATGCATTTTTAGGTTGATCTCGAAACGCTTGCGGTGTATCAATTTGTTCAACACGGCCATGGTTGAGTAAGCAAATACGATCGCCTAACTTCATGGCTTCTTGTATATCATGTGTGACGAACACGATTGTCTTCTTTATTTGTGTTTGTAATGTTATTAAATCATCTTGTAGCTTCTCACGACTTATCGGGTCCAATGCGCTGAATGGCTCATCCATCAATATGACTGGAGGATCGGCAGCTAATGCTCTGATTACCCCAACCCTTTGGCGTTGGCCACCTGATAATTCATCTGGTTTACGATCACGATATTTTTCTGGTTCTAAACCAACCATTGTAAGTAATTCGTCTACACGTCGATCTATATCTTTGTCTTTCCATTTTTTCATCTGTGGCACTTGTGCAATATTTTCTTTAATTGTCATATGCGGAAAAAGTGCAATTTGCTGTAACACATATCCGATGTCCCATCGCATTTCATAAACGGGATAATCGCTAATGGGCTTATCTTTGAAATAAATATAGCCTTCACTTAACGGAATTAGTCTGTTAATCATTTTCAAAGTGGTCGTTTTTCCACACCCAGATGGGCCGATGAGTACAAAGAACTCGCCTTCATTGATTTTGAAACTCACATTATCGACAGCTACATTATTGCCATAACGTTTGGTTACGTTTTTAAATTCAATCATTTAGTCACCTTCATTTAATCTACCTATTTAAAATGTTTGCATTCTTATTCCCTATTTAAACATGTTTAATGATGAATTCATATTAAATTAGTCATATTATTGTAATTATATTTAAAACATATAGCATAACAATATAAATAAAAATTAAAGAGAGTAGGATAGAATGTTTTGTGCATTCATTATCCTACTCTCAGGTAAATTGGACTGTCTTTTCAATTCAGTTAGTTGCTATGCATTTGCTCAGGCGCCTCATAACATTGTTTGTTCTAGGTTCTCCTAATATATTTAGATGTTGCGTCTATATACTGGCTTTATAAGAGTGAATAGTTTCTAAGAACTTCGGACAATAATGTTTTAGCTTGTAACTACCAACACCATCAATAGATATCATTTCTTGTTTAGATTCCGGTTTACGTTTAGCAAATTCTTCTAAGGTATAATCTGAAAAGATACTTACCGGCGCAATATTTAATTTCTCACTTAATTTACGACGTACTTCAACCAATTCACTGTATAATGCACGATCGACACCTTCAACTGTATTGATATAAACCTTCTCTTTAGATTTTTGTTTAAATGGTGTCGTAAATACCTTAATTTCATCATTAAGTAGCTTTTTAACACTTTCATCACATATCAATATTTCATCAAATTCATTTAAAAATCCTTTAAAGCGTAATTCGTCTATTAAATGACTTAATTCTGAAGTAGTATAATCTTTCATTAAGCCATGTGTCGTCAACTTATCATAGTCATTATACTTAATATAATCACTTGTTTCTCCACGCAAGACTTGAATGATTACACTGTAACTTTCTTTTTGACGCATACGTGCAATACAACTAATAATCATTTTAGCTTCTTGTGTCATATCATATGTTTTATTTTGTTGAATACAGCTACTACATCGGCCACACTCTTCTAACTTTTCATTGGGTTCAAAGTAATGAACGACTGTTGCTTCGAGACATTTTTTTGTTTTTGTGTATTGAATCATTTTAGTAAGTTTTTCACCCATTTTATCTTTGTAGTCCTCATCGGCCTGTGACACCGTAATAAAGTATTCATGTAAACCTTTATCACGCTCACTAAATAAAAGGATGCATTCACTTTCTAATCCATCACGCCCTGCACGGCCTGCCTCTTGATAATATGATTCCAGATCACCGGGCATATTGTAGTGTATGACGTATCTAACATTTGATTTGTCTATCCCCATACCAAATGCATTTGTCGCAATAACAACTTTAACTTTGTCATAGACAAATTCATTTTGAGCTGTCTCGCGTTCTTTATTTGTTAAACCTGCATGATAAATAGCAGAAGAAACATTTATAACGTCAAGCGCTTCTTGTAACTCTTCAACTTGTTTACGTGTAGAACAATAGATTATACCCGCTTGTTCTTTATGCTTTTGCACATAGTCTACGACAAATTTTTGACGTTGATACGTAGGATTCACTTTAAAAATAAGGTTACGGCGTTTTGTACTCGTTTTTACTTCATCGTGCCTATCGATGTTTAACTTTTCCATAATATCTTGTTGCACTTCTGCAGTTGCTGTTGCCGTCAGTGCGACAATTGTAAAGTTTTGGGGTAATGTGAATACTTTCTTAATCACACTTTGATAGCTAGGTCTAAAATCATGACCCCATTTAGATATGCAATGGGCTTCATCAAATGCGATAAGATGAATATCAATACGACTTAATAAACTTAAAAAATATTGATTATCAAAACGTTCTGGTGCCACATATAAAAATTGAATATGACCCTTCATTAAATCATTTTCAATGTCTTTTTGTTGTTTCTTGGTTAAACTACTATTTAAATAGGCGGCTTTAATTCCCATAGCCTTAAGCTGATCGACTTGGTCTTTCATTAAAGAGATTAATGGACTAATGACAATCGTCGTTCCGCCCAACATTAAACCAGGCACTTGATAACAGATTGATTTCCCACCACCTGTAGGTAATACGCCTAACACATTATGATGATTCATTATTTTAGTTATGATTTCTTTTTGCCCCGGTCTAAACTTCTCATAGCCAAAATAATGCGATAATGTTGCTTCCATACTTTACATTCCCCTTATTGCTCTTTTAGTTCTTCTAATTCACTCCATCTCGTGATGTCTGTTTCATATGTTAGCTCTAATTGTTCTTTCTCTTCATTTAATTCTTTGATTTTGGCATAATCAGCACTAGCCGCAATCATCTCTTCATCGATTTCTTCTAAACGTGTTTCTGTTTGATCAATACGTTCCATCAATGACTCATATTCACGTTTTTCTTTATATGATAAGCCAGATTTTTTTCGAACAGTTGGCTTTTGTTTCGGCTGTTGCGCCTGTTTCTCTAATGTCGCAATTTTATCTTGCTCTTTCTTGTATACCTCATAATCTTCAAACGTTCCTACGATACGTTCCATTTTCCCATCATGAATATACCAATATGCTTGAGCAACTTTATTTAAGAAGTAACGATCATGACTCACAGTGATAACTGAACCACCAAATGTACTAATATAATCTTCCAAAATGGTTAAAGTTTCAGTATCCAAATCGTTTGTAGGCTCATCTAATAATAATACATTAGGTTGATGTACGAGCAAACGTAGTAAATATAAACGCTTTTGTTCTCCACCCGATAATTTGTAAATCTTTTTACCATGCGTTGCACTTGGGAATAAGAAGCGTTCAAGTAATTGTGTTACAGAAATGGATGTGCCATCCTTTTCTTTAGCCACTTCACTTTCTTCTCTCAAGTAATCAATCATACGTATGTCTCTATCTAACGTTTCTTCTGTTTGTTTGAAGTAGGCTACTTTTACAGTCTGACCAATTTTAAGCGTGCCTGTATAATCATTATCTTCTCCACTTAAAATATTTAATAATGTCGTTTTACCAGCACCATTCGGACCAACAATACCAATACGCTGACCGCTTTGAATGATTTCTGTAATATCTTCAAACAACGTTTTACCATTCATTTGTTTAGATACGTGTTCCAGTTCATACACTTGCTTACCTAATCTTGAATATGCCAAGTTAAGTTGACCCTTATCTTGAACATGATGGCCTTGAACTTCTGATTCCAAATCATTAAAACGATTGATACGTGCTTGTTGTTTTGTCGTTCTTGCCTTAGCACCAGCTCTCATCCACGCTAATTCCTGTTTATATAAAGCCTTTTGTTTGTCTTGTTGCTTTTGTTCGATCAATTCATTTTCAGCTCGCATTGCGATGTAATCTTCATAATTACCCGGATACGATTTTAATTTACCTCGATCAAGCTCAATGATTCTACTCGCGATTTCATTTAAAAAGTAACGATCATGCGTTACAAATAAAACAGTGTGAGGATATTGTTTGATGTAATTGATTAGCCATGTAATGGATTCAAAATCAAGATGGTTCGTTGGCTCGTCTAGTAATAATAAATCAGGTTGTTCTATTAACGTCTTAGCTAGTACGACTCGTTTTTGTTGTCCACCAGACAGCTCACTTATCTTTTTAGTCGTATCGTGAATACCTAGTTTAGATAAGATTGTTTTGATTTCTGCATTATAATCCCACGCATGATGTCGATCCATAGCTTCTTGCGCTTCCATCATTTTTTGAAAATGCGTATCATCCTGGTGTTGTGTATAATTTGTTACGGCTTCTTCATAAGCTTTAATAATTCGAAGTGTTGTTGTATCAGAGCTAAGTACAGCTTGGAAGACCGTCATAGTGCCATCTAAATCTTGTTTTTGAGAAGAATAACGTATACGATATTGATTAGGATGTGTAATATCAGCTGTAAAATCATCGTCTAGATTGCCAATCACTTTAAGTAATGTACTTTTACCAGTACCATTAATTCCTACTAGTCCTATTTTTTCATGTTCAGAAATAGATAGGTTTAAATCATCGAAAATGATTTTATCCGCATATGATTTATTTAAATGTTCTATTTTGTACGCTTCCATGCTTCTACTTCCTTTTCCAAATCGAAATATCGAATTTTTAAATATTTTTTGATAAGCTTAAATCAGTTCTATATATTATACACCTTTTTAAAGTTAAATGATACAAGGAGACAAGAGTTATGATTGACTTTTTCGAAAGTTTACCGCCCTATTTACAGGCACTTATAGCCGGTATTATTACGTGGCTACTCACTGCATTGGGTGCGGCTGCTGTGTTTGTATTCAAATCCGTTAATGAACGCATATTAACTTCAATGCAGGGCTTTGCTGCTGGGATTATGATTGCCGCCAGTTTCTGGTCATTATTACAACCTTCAATTGAATATGGTAAAGATGGTAGTTTACCTGCCTGGTTACCTGCTGCAATTGGATTTTTATTTGGTGGCATCTTCATACGTGCCCTCGATTCAGTTATCCCCCATTTACACCAAAGAATTGGAGATAAAAGTCAATACCGCGAAGGTGTAAAAACGTCATTAAGTAAGAATACACTCTTAGTACTTGCCATTACGTTACATAATATTCCAGAAGGTCTATCAATCGGTGTTGCTTTTGGTGGTATCGCGACTGGTAATAGCCAAGCAACATTTCTAGGCGCTTTGGGCTTAGCAATAGGGATTGGGATTCAAAATATTCCAGAAGGTGCGGCATTATCTATGCCAATCAGAGCTGCTGGTGCATCTCGTTGGAAAGCCTTTAATTACGGCCAAGCTTCTGCAATTGTTGAACCCATTTTTGCTACGATTGGTGCGGCGTTAATATTAGTGATTACGCCTGTGTTACCATATGCTTTAGCTTTTGCAGCTGGCGCTATGATATTCGTTGTTGTCGAAGAGCTCATACCTGACTCACAATCTGGTAATAATACAGATTTGGCAACATTAAGTTTAATGTTAGGCTTTACTATTATGATGATTTTAGACGTTGCGCTTGGCTAATTGATGTAAATAGCATAAATATTTAAATTATATTGTTCTATATTTTGTTAATACCACTACTGATAATGGGTATCTAAATTATGTAGTATGTTACAAATTAATCATGAAACAACGTCTAGAAAGTTAAGTTTTAGACAAAGGGAGTGGGGACAGAATTCTTTTTGAATTCGTCGTCCACTC
>NZ_JAFENV010000017.1:83204-125474 GCF_016892225.1 Staphylococcus sp. GDY8P47P
TTTTTTGTGTTGGGGCCCCAACACAGAGAAACTGATTTAATCAGTTTCTACAAGCAAAGCACGTTGGGCAAGCAACAATTCGGAGTATTGTAAATAAAGAAGCCAGTAAATGAATTTGTTAAAACGCATTTACTGGCTTCTTACTTTTACATTAAAACCAAACACTGTTTCAATTATTTTTGATTACCTTGTGGTCCAGTTTTATATTCATATTTTGATGGATCAATTTTCTTGAAATCAGGGTTGTTGTAGAATCTGAACAAGTCACCATTTAAGACATTGTCACTCATTTCTAAATCTTTCTCAACCTGTTTCTTATTCTTTTCTAAATCTTTAGGTGGCGTTTCTAATAATTCGTTTGTTTTATTAGAATACGCTTTACCATTAACAAATTTATAGTCTTTCGTAATGAAGTCACCATTTCGGAATGGAATGACATCATCATGATCTTTAGACAACATATCCGTACCGAACATTAAGTAGTTTTTAGAATCAATTCCTACTAAATGTAAGATAGTAGGCATAACGTCTACTTGTCCAGCATATGTTTTATCTACTGTACCTTCTTTACCAGGAATTTTAAGCCAGAAACCTGTGCGGTTTAAGTCCATAAATTTCGCTGGCGTAATCTTTTCACCTAATAATTTTTCCATTGCGTTATTATGATTTTCTGAAATACCATAGTGGTCACCATAAATCATAATAACTGAATCATCATATAGACCTTTTTTCTTAAGATCAGTAATATATTCTTCAAGTGCTTGGTCTAAATAATGTGCTGTTTGAATGTAACCATCAACAGTTGAATCACCTGTATTAGGTTTATCAATATCTGCATCTTCTTCACTCAATGTGAATGGGTAATGGTTTGTTAATGTAATTAAGTGTGAATAGAAAGGTCCTTTCATTTTAGATTGATACTCTGCTGACTCTTTAAAGAATGGTTTATCTTTTAAACCTAAGTTGACAATATTGTCATCAGACATATCGTAGTATGTCGCATCATAGAATTTATCAATACCAAAATGTTTATAGACTTGGTCACGGTTCCAGAATGTTTTGTAGTCACCGTGCATAACGTCAGATGTGTAACCTTGCTTTTGGTCTAAAATCGCAGGTAATGATTGGTAAGTATTATCACCTTTCAATGAAAATGCAGAACCCTGTGGTAAACCATAAAGGCTGTTATCCATTGTAAACTCAGCATCTGATGTTTTACCTTGACCTGTTTGGTGGAAGAAGTTTGGATAATATCTAAAATCATCATTGCCCGTTGATAATTTATTTAAGAACGGTGTAACTTCTTTACCATTGACCTTTTTATTGATTAAGAAAGTTTGGAAACTTTCTAAATGTATTTTAATAATATTTTTCTTCTTAGCAACGCCAAAGTACTCTGAATTTGGTGTTGTATTTTTTTGTTTCGTATAATTTAACACTTTAGTTAAATCATCTTCAGAAGCTAATGCTTTTTGTTGGTTATTTTGAATCGTCTTAACACCATCATAAACTGTGAAGTTATATGGACCTAAATATTTCACTAAATATTTATGGTCAAATGTACGTGTTAATAACTCAGGACGGTCTGTTTCAGCAAAAGCTAAATTTAAGAAGAATAATGCTACAGATGCAGCCATTACAACTGGCACAAACTTTTTACTGAAGACACGTTTATCCAACCAACTTCCTTTGAAAATAAGGATGAATAGATAAATAATTGTATCTATAAAGTAAACAAAATCATACCATTTAAATGATGCGCCAACAGCACCACCCAT
Organism: Staphylococcus sp. GDY8P47P; assembly: GCF_016892225.1. NCBI lineage: Bacteria > Bacillati > Bacillota > Bacilli > Caryophanales > Staphylococcaceae > Staphylococcus > Staphylococcus sp. GDY8P47P. Next base: position 84,983 of record NZ_JAFENV010000017.1, read on the forward strand.
AGACTCAACATTACTTGCTTGGTTAAGCGTACTGAATGTTAAAAAGTCCGAGAAGAATCTAAAGTAAACTACATTTGCATATAGCAAGAATGTTAGTAAAAATCCCCCAATAAAGATGAACCAATATGCTTTTTTCCCTTTAAAGAATAAGAACACACTTAAAATAAGCGCGATTAAACTATATGGATTCATCAATAGTATTAAGTTTTGAACTAGTCCTTTAACACCCAAAGAAAAATCAACATAATATGAAAAATACGTCTTCAATGTCACTGTAAACACAGTCAGTAAGAAAAACGCAAAAAGACTTATTTTCTTTTTGTGTAAACTCATGTATGTTTCCTCCGTTTATAGTTATTCAACTTTGAAGAAATGTTAAAGACTTAACTGAAGACTTAAACACTTACTCAAATATGACCGTTATGCAATTACTTACTCGTTTTTTAATTTCATTTATATTATTTAAATTAATTTAAGCATATACCTTACAAATACATTTTACATTAACGATAGTTCATCAATAAATCGCATTCCCAATGCGCACTATACGTCTGTAATTATTTATGTATATTATGTTGGATGCTATTCTATGTCATCATTAATGGCATATTAACAAATCATGAACTTTGTAATATTATTGTAACATTGCCCGTAGTTCAATATATAAATATATAGTATTTTTACTCATTTATCAAGAAAAAGCATTTTAATATAACGACGCTTTCATTGTTTGTTACAAAATATTGTCCCATTAAGACGATTCACTGATTTATTCATTATAGCTTCTTAATTGCATTTTTTAATCAGACCATAGTCCGACATAAATTATAAGTACTTTATTTAAGTATGTTGACCTTCATATATCATGTCTTATTTCATCATTTCTAATTGCATTCTGTATTCAATTCCGTGAAATAGCTGATTCATCCAATTACTAAATTTCACAACATTCTTTTCAGCAGTTTCTATATCAATAAATTGGAACTTCAAACGTGAGCCTTGTGGCTTCTGAGCAAGCTTAGTTAAATGGTAGCTTGCAATTGTACCAATTTGAGGATAACTTCCGATTGTATAATGATCATTTAATAAGATGATAGGTGTACCATCTCGCTTAACTTGAATCGTTCCCCTTTTAACTGATTGATGTGCTGGCATATCGTCGTAATATGCTTTGATCTTCTCACCATCTAGTAACATACCAACACGATTTGATTTATTCGTCACTTTATATTCTCCTCTAATAAAGTGAGATTGCGTTTCTTTATCAAAATCTTCTGTCCCTTTGTTGGCAATAACATGAAACACATCAGAAACATAGTTAAATGACAGTGCATAACCGTCTATACCCCAATCAGTGGTACGTTTTTCTTTTAAATTTTCAAATAACTTTTGATGACGTTCTGTATAGTGTCGTTTCATTTCTACTTCATCGCCATTTTCAAGTTTACGTCCGTGATAACCGCCGATTTTAACATTTAAATCTGTTGATGTTGATCCTAGCCAATCATCTAATTTGAATCCGCCACCGATTGCAAGATACACACGTGACGTTTTATTTGTTTCTTTAAAAGACAGGACGTCTCCTTTATCTAAAAGGTATAATTTATACGGTTTTACTTGCATAGTTTGCGTGTAAGCTTCAAAGTTATGACCTGTTAAAGCAATTAATGTAGGCTCAGTAAATCGAATTTTAGCCATAATGTGTGTCATTTCAAGCGTTGCTTCATTTTTATTATTAGCAACTAAACGATTTGCAATTTCATGACCTAGTGTGTCTAACGCACCACACGGAATAACACCTGCATATTCATATCCATGACGTCCAAAATCTTGAAAGCTACTAAACAATCCGGCTTTTTCTATTATGATTGACATGGTTTAAATTCTCCTAATTCAATATCTTTGCGTTTCTGTGGTTTAAAAATAACATTGTCTCCTAATTTTAACAGTGTAAAATCATCTTTTTCAGGAGTGAATAATGTCATTGGCGTGTACCCTATCACTAACCAATCGTTATAGGTATCAGTTGTTACGATGCCGCACTTTTTCCCTTCAATAATAACTGAACCTGCAGTGACAAGCTTCTTCTTTTTACTCGTATGATTAACGTACAATGCTTCATTCATTCCAGTTAAATATGGGAAACCCGGTGCATAGCCCATCATAGACACAAAATACGGTTTATCAGAATGTAATTGAACAAATTCATCTTGAGTTAACTTGTAATACTTTAATAAATCCGGTAAGTCTGGACCAAACTCGTCACCATAAATAATAGGAATTTCATAGGTCGTGCTTTCATCTTTACACGTTTCTAATTGTTTTAATTCTTCTTGTATTGAAGTGACTAATGCCTTCATATATTGAAAAGGTGAAGCAATATTATGATGTTTAATCATATCTCGAGCATCATAGCAAATCATCATATCTGATTCAGTAGGCACAATTTCTGTGATAAATGGTAATGCTTTCTTTAATAAATGATAACGTACTGCGATTAATTCAGTTGTTACATTTTTAGATACATCCTTTTCAACCGCAATTACAATTGCTTGATCTCCTTGACTATAAATCTTCATAACGCCACCTCAAAGTAATCATATTTAGTGATGGTAAAATATATTTAGAAATTCCACCACATAGGGCATGATTGATTTAATTAACAAATAAACGAATACACATTGAATTAAAACGGTAACGGTTGCAACGACACGTGCCTTAATGAGTGCATTATTTTTTAAATATCGATCTGCTAAATATTTACTTACCACATTTAAAATCACAATTATTGCAACCCATAATATAGTCATAGCTCACTCCGTTAGTTCATTGTTATCAATCAATTCGCATATACTTCCCATATTATTTTATAGATAAATAGATACATCGGCAACCTCTCGTAAACTATTTAATAAATAGATACGAATCTGTTGTTTCTGTATTTTGTCGATGAGTTCTGATTTAGTATAGTCTTTAATAACCAGTTTGCCTTGGTCCAAAAGGCTTTGACGCATACATCCTAATAAAAAATCATGATCATACCTTGGTGTATAACACACACCAGCTTCTTCTATCATGATATTACCAATATCAAACTCCAGAATTTTATCAGTTTCATCATACAATAATACTAAATCTGTCTCATGATTGTGTGCTAAGTGTTGTCGTTGTGATGTCTTATTAATAACGTATTGGTCATTGTAATTCGACTGTGCTTGTTTAAATTTAGCCGTAAATAATGTTTTAGAAGGTAGGGGCTTAATCATATGGTCTATTTGGCCGGATTTATCGATTTCTATTTTCAGTCTATAGATTCCTTTGGGATGATGACTTATAACCTCATTGACGCGTTGCATCCAGACCTCTTTTGAAAATGAATACCCTAATCGTTCGCATGACTGTTGCACTCGTGTCATATGATATTGAAGTCTAGGAATCTTACCATTATCGAGGCGCATCGTTTCAAACAATTTCATCTATAGCATCTCCAATATCTTTGTTTTATCTCGAAACTCTTGAACTTCTTTTTCGGGTACCGAATCAATCGTAATCCCTGCACCTACACCATAGTGAACTTGATCATTTCGATACTCAAGCGTACGAATAGGTATATTAAATATCATTTTATCATCCGGACATAATAAACCGATTGTGCCACAATAAATGTATCTAGGATGTGGCTCGAGCGCTTTAATATACGCCATCGTATTGCGCTTTGGTGCCCCTGTAATGGAACCACAAGGGAATAATGCTTTTAAAATATCCGTGAGACGCACGTCATCTTGCAAGTGACCTGTAACCATACTCGTCATTTGATAAACGGTCTTATAGGTTTCAATAAAAAATGGCTTGTTTACGTGGATCGTTCCAGGTTTACAAATTCTGGAAATGTCATTGCGCAATAAATCGACAATCATAACATTTTCAGCACGATCTTTAAGTGAATGCTTCAATGTGTCATAATTCTTTAAATCTTCATCGTCGTCATTGCTACGTGGCATAGTACCTTTCATTGGTTTACTTACAACTACATTTTTATGATGATTAAATTCACCTTTTTGGAAGAATAATTCAGGAGAAATAGAAGCAACTTTAACCTCTTCTACATCTAATAAAGCAGTGTAACCACCATTATTCGTTTGCGTTAAATAATAATATAAATCAGCTATCGGATAATATACATCACTCACTAAACGTGTTGTATAGTTCACTTGATACGTTTCGCCTTCAATAATTGCATCCTGAACGTGTTTAATTTTGTCTTCCATTTGTGCATCACTCTCCATGAATCGAAAGTGATGTTTAGGGATGTACTGTTGACTTGGTTGTTCAGGTGACGTCTCAGCCATACTCGGACTAAAACTATATGCTAATGCTACGATTTGATGTGCTTCCAATTCATGTGTTGCCATATGGTGATTAAAATAACTTGCCGCTTCATATGGCAGATACAATGCCACATACCGTCCTTGTGCTTGCTCAGCCTGCGCAAATTGAATAACTTTACCGACCTCTTCCAGTGTATATGCCACCATTTTTGAGACGTACGTGTTAAAGCGCACTGCTATCGTTTCAAAATGATCAGGCGTTGTATAGTAACGATAATTAAACGTGATGTCCATAGTTTACGCGCCCACCTTTTCCAAAAATAATCGTATTTGCTCATGTCCGTATTCACTTAAAATCGATTCAGGGTGATACTGAACGCCAAATATAGGATAGTGTTTATGTTCAAACGCCATTAAAATCCCCTCATCATTATGGGCGGAAATATTTAAAGACGCAGGAATATGTGTTTGATCCGCAATGAGTGAATGATAGCGCATTACTTTGAATGCTTGAGGAAGCCCTTTAAATAATCCTGTTTCATTATGCGTTAATGGCGTTGTATGACCATGAACCGGCTTTGCGCCATGTACAATTGCGCCCCCATAATATTCGTACAGAAATTGAAAGCCTAAACAAACACCTAATATAGGTACTTCCCCCTCAAACTGATTCATAATTTCCGTTAAAATAGGATAATCACTCGGTTTACCCGGTCCTGGCGAGATAACAATAGCCTCTACATTAGATGCCCTTATTTGCTCAACGGATACTTGATCCACTTCGTATACAACGATCTCATGCGCTGTCTCTGTCTTAAAATAGTCTATCAAATTATATGTAAATGAATCTTTATTATCTATAACTATAATCATGCATGTCGCTCCAACTCTATGTTAAATAACTTCATCTCTTACCTTATTATAAATATTAAACTTTTGAAAATGTAAGGGTTTACCTTTATATTGTACTAAATTATAACTTGATTTTAAGAAATGAATGTATTACGCTAACTAGCGTACAAAAACTCAAAAGAGGTTCCTAGCTGAAACCCTCTATAAAAAACTAGACAATTTACGAAATATTTAGTTTGAAAGTTAATTTTCTTTTATATAACTGATTACAATGTTTCTAAGTCTATCTTTTTTATAGAGATAGACTTTTTTTATGTTCTCATGGCTAGGTTAGAGACGGCATAAAGTATCATTCTAATCTTTTCAAAAAGGAGAATATTCATGACAAACAAAGATTTAAATAAGGATAAAGCAATTGTAGTATTTAGCGGAGGGCAAGACAGTACGACGTGCTTATTTTACGCTAAAAAGCATTTTAAGGAAGTTGAACTTGTAACATTTAATTACGGTCAACGTCATGATACAGAAATTGAAGTTGCGACACGTATCGCTAAAGAACAAAACTTAAAACATCATATATTAGATATGTCATTATTATCGCAATTAACTCCAAATGCCTTAACACAACATGATATGGACATTGAAACGGGCGAAGATGGGATTCCGAATACCTTTGTACCAGCACGTAATTTATTATTCTTATCATTTGCTGGCGCATTAGCATATCAACGCAATGCTAAACATATCATTACAGGGATGTGTGAAACAGACTTTTCTGGTTATCCAGATTGCCGTGATAGCTTTATTAAATCTATGAATGTAACACTTAGTTTATCTATGGATAAAGATTTCGTTATCCATACGCCTTTAATGTGGTTAGATAAATCACAAACTTGGGAACTTAGCGACAAATTGGGTGTGCTAGATTATATCCGATACAATACACTGACATGCTACAACGGCATTATTGGAGATGGTTGTGGCGAATGCCCTGCATGTCATTTACGCCAACGTGGCCTACAACACTATTTAGAAACTAAAGGAGCGAATTAAAATGATGCAACAACTTTACCCAACTGTTAATCATCCCTATAGTTTTGAACTTAATAAAGATTTTAACTTTTCAGCGGCGCACTACATCCCAAGCGAAGATGCTGGTAAATGTATGAGAACACATGGGCATACTTATTTTGTCAATTTAACAATTGCTGGGGATCACTTGGACCACAATGGTTTCTTAATTAATTTCAGTGAATTAAAAAAATTAATCCATGATCAATTTGACCACTATCTGTTAAATGACTTACCTCAATTTAAAGATAAAAGTCCTTCAACAGAGGTTGTGGCACAAACGATATATAAAATGGTACAAACACACCTCCAAAGCTACGATAATCACCCGCAATGTGTGCAAGTCTACTTACGTGAAACACCAACAAGTTATGTAGTATATCGTCCAAAGGAGTTTAAATAATGACAGCTAAAATTCCAGTACTTGAAATTTTCGGACCTACGATTCAAGGTGAGGGACGTGTTATCGGTCGTAAAACAATGTTTGTTAGAACTGCAGGTTGTGATTATCGTTGTAGTTGGTGTGACTCTGCTTTCACCTGGGATGGCAGTGCCAAGGAAGATATTCAATTAATGTCTGCTGAAGAAATTTATCATCAGCTAAAAGCGATTGGTGGTGATTGTTTCGATCATGTTACGATTTCTGGTGGTAATCCGGCACTCATTAAAGGGATACAAGAATTAGTTGATCTATTTGAAGAGAAACAGATTTATACCGCATTAGAAACACAAGGAAGCAAATTCCAACCGTGGATGAGACAAATTAACGACTTAACCATTAGTCCTAAACCACCAAGTTCTAATATGACTCCTAACATTGACATACTAGATAGCGTCATTGAACAATGTATTGCTTCAACACTTAATTTAAAGGTCGTTATTTTTGATGATGCAGATTATGATTTCGCTAAAATGATACATCATCGCTACCCAAATATTCCTTTTTACTTACAAGTTGGTAATCCATACTTAGATGATGATGTAGACAATCATACCGATAAACTTTTAAATCGATATGAAACATTAGTTGATAAGGTTATGACGAGTGATGATATGAACCGTGTCTATGTTTTACCACAGCTACACACACTCTTATGGAGCAACAAAAAAGGCGTTTAATCATTCCATTATAAATGAAAAATATTTTCTAAGTGTTTTGAAATGATTAAGTTTGTTTTAATTGGTATAATGTTCTAATGAACTATGTGAGATAGGAGTACAGCATGATTATATATGTATTGATTAATATCGCCGTTGTGCTTGGCATACTCGGCTTTGACTTATATAAGCACCAATTCAAACAACTCAAATTCAGCTCCGTATTAATCGTTATAGCGATTAACGCTTTAATTAATGCTATTGTCATTGACAAATTTAACTTTATAACATTAAGTTCAATTGCCTTTTTTATAGGTTGGATGGGACTGCAATATTATTTGAATCATCAATACTATACTTTTATGATTTCCGAATATAAATCGATTGCTTTAATATTTTCGATTATTGTAAGTTGTTCATTATTTATCACTTATGGTTCAAGTGATCAATCAATTTACATGTCCGTTCCATATTTAGCACCAACCATATTTTTAATAGGCGCAAGTGCAATATTTTTAGGTACCTTTTCTAAAGGTGAACTTGGCATATTTAAATTCATCAACAAACTCAAGTTTCCAATTATGATTGGCTACATGCTTATTATTATGTCTATTGTATTATTAACGATTTTGACACCTTTTTGGTATGTTTTCTTAGTTATATATGTACTATTTGGTGTTTATCTTGCTTGGCAGTTGAAACACGCTAAATTAAAACAACATTTAACACACAAATAAACGCTTGAAGTTCTTATTAATGAAACTTCAAGCGTTTATTCTATTTAATGTACTTTTTCCTTTTCCTGCTCAACTAATTTGAGATCGTAGGAAGGTTCTTTTAAATTTGATGCTTGCACAATGTATTTAGGTCTTTGCTTAACCTCATAATAAATACGACCAATATATTCTCCTACCACACCTATAGACATTAATTGAATGCCACCAATGAGTAGGACTGCTGCTATCGTTGTAAAATAACCTGGATTATTAATACCATTTACCATGATACCTATCAACAAATATAGGATATAAACAATACTTAAACTGAATATAGTCATTCCAAGGTAAATCATCGCACGTAAAGGTTTATTATTAAATGAAATGAGCCCGTCAATGCCATAGTTTAGTAATTTCGTGAATGTCCATTTAGAATGACCGGCTTCACGTTCAACATTTTGATATGTAAAGATTTTCGTATTATAACCTATCCATTCAAATAAACCTTTTGAAAAACGATTATATTCTTTAAGTGAAGCAATTGATTTAACTGCGCGTTGACTTAATAATCTAAAGTCTCCGACACCATCTATAAATTCAATATCCTCGACAAAACTGTTAATCAATTTATAGTATAGCTTTGTCATTGATTTCCGAGCGATATTTTCTCCAGTTCTATCACGCTTAGCGATAACCTGGTCATAGCCCTCTTTAAATCCCTCTATCATTTGTGGAATAAATTCAGGTGGATGTTGTAAATCCCCATCTACCATCACTACAGCATCACATTGTACACTATGTTGAAAACCAGCTATCATTGCTGATTCTTTACCGAAATTTCGGCTGAAAGAAATATATTTAACATGTTGGTCTTCGCTTGCTAAATGTTGGACATGGTCGATCGTATTATCTTTACTGCCATCATCGACAAACAATAGGTCATAATCATACCCTTTGTCCAAACTATCTTCCATCAAAATTTCAGTCAATTTGTCGTACGTTTTTGTTACGACTTCACCTTCGTTAAAACAAGGCACAATGACTCTGATTTTCATTAAATTACATCCTTTTCATCATTCTTATTACTATTTTATCAATAAAATTGGCAACTATTCTACTAAAAACTATGCAATTAACAAATAATTAATAAAAATTAAATGAAAACAATACAATTATTCTATATTTTATCTATCCAATTGAATTAAAGAGACAATGCTATTTCAAATCGCCTATGCTAACATCATCAGGGTCTTTACCTTGGCGCGCGTTACGATTTAAACTATCAATTTCTGCGATTTCTGTAAGTTCTAAGTTAAAGTCAAATATATTATGATTTTCTCGAATACGTGATGGTGTTTTAGATTTTGGAATAACAATACGATTATGCGCAATATGCCAACGCAATACGATTTGTGCTGGTGTCTTATCGTATTGTTTTGCTAATTTAGTAATTGTTGGGTCTTCTAGTAAACCTCTGTTTCTCATTAATGGCATCCATGCTGTCACAACAATATCATGTTTATCACAGTAATCTTGAACATCTTGTTGATTAAAGTAAGGATGAACTTCAATTTGATTGACTTGAGGAACAATAGTCGTTTCACGCATCAATGTTTCTAAATGATGCACTTTAAAATTACATACACCTATCGCTTTCACTTTACCTTCTTCATATAATTTTTCTAGTGCTTTATACGTTTCAATATAAAGTTGATCGTTCTCACAAGGCCAATGAATTAAATATAAATCGATATAGTCTAAACCTAAATTGTCTAATGAGCGATTAAAATACTCAAGTGTACGGTCATACCCTTGGTGATCATTCCATAATTTTGTTGTAATAAATAAGTCTTCACGAGGTACGCCACTATTTTTTAATGCTTTTCCAAGTGCCTCTTCATTCTTGTAAAAATATGCTGTATCAAATGCACGATAACCATCGTCTATTGCAGCCTGAATCGCTGTTTCCATTTCTTCATCTGAGACTTTATAAACACCTAAGCCGATTTTTGGCATTGGATAACCATTATTTAAAATTTGTGTATCATTAACCATTCTATCTTCTCCTGACTTTTCTATTAATGCTTTACATTATCATCATTTAGGATAACTCAATTGTAATAGGATAGACAAATAAATCGTATGTAATTTAAATATACAGAAGAAGGGAGCAGGACAGAATTTTTAATTCGTCGTCCCACTCCCAGNNGATTTAAGCGCCTTCTCAGTTCAGTCAACTACTGCGAATTTGCCAAGTAGCATTATCATAGTATCTATGTCTCAAATGCTACTTTATTAATCATTTTAAATTAGTCATGTGTTTCGTCTTTTTTATCTTTTTTGTCTTCATTTTCATCTTCATCTCCACCGAATGTTGGTCGATTATCGATGAATTCATATTTAAGTACAACCCAAACTAATTGATGGTTATCCATTTCAGATACTATCCAACGATCGTATTGCGTATCGATATGATCTTCAACTTGTAGGTTAGTGTTATGGGCTTGAAGCCAACCACCTATAGTATCAATGTCTTCTGAATCTTCAAACTCAATGTCGAATTGTTCATTTAAGTCATCCAATAGAACGCGGCCATTAATTTGGTAAGTGTCATCGCCTAATTTAACAATGTCATTCACCTCATCATCGTCAAATTCATCTCGAATTTCACCTACGATTTCTTCAAGAATATCTTCCATTGTTAAAATACCAGCTGTACCACCGTATTCATCAATAATTAAACTGATATGTACGTGTTCACGTTGCATTCTAACTAATGCATCACTAATGCGTGTTGTTTCTGAAATCATTGGCAGTTCATGGATGTAATTGTTAATTTTAATCGGTTTACCAGAAGCGTATTCTGTTAAAAATTCTTTAACATTGATGAAACCTTTGATATGGTCTTTATCTCCGTCTTCAGTAATTGGGTAACGCGTAAATTGATGTTCTTTAATCGTCTCTAATAATTCATCAACATTAAATGGTTCATTTAAAGTCACCATTTGAGTACGTGGTACCATGATATCTTTTGCATGTCTTTCATCAAATTGAAAGATATTTTGCATATAGTTTAATTCTGTTTGGTTGATTTCGCCACCATTATAACTGTTGTTAATAATGATCTTAATTTCTTCTTCAGACATAGCATCTGTTTGAGCATCAGGATCAACGCCTAACATTCTAATAATTACACGTGCTGAACCATTCATTAACCAGATTAAAGGTTTCATTATATTACCAAAGTAATACAATGGTCTTGCGTATGTTAACGCTAACTTCTCGGTATGCTGAATCGCAATCGATTTCGGTGCTAATTCACCTAATACAACGTGTAAATAAGTTACGACTATGAATGAAATTACAAATGAAATCGTTGTAGTTAATGCATCAGGTAATTGTAATAAATTAAAAATAGGATGCAACAATTTCTCAAATGTCGGTTCTCCTAACCAACCTAATCCTAAAGAAGTAACTGTAATACCTAATTGACAGGCTGATAAATAATAGTCAAGGTTTGCAATCATCTTTTTGACAATTTTAGCACCACGATTACCCTCTTCAGCGAGTTGTTCAATACGCGTTGAACGCACTTTAACTAATGCAAACTCCGATCCTACGAATACTGTTGTTAATGCGATTAATAGAAAGAATATTACTAAATTTATTATGGTCACTGTTTCCAATTAATTCCCTATTTCTAGGGATTCACCTCCAAATATTATGTGTCCCATATGGGTAACACGGATTTATTGTGTTTTGCTTATTAACAATATATGCACATGTTAAGACCTTCCCATTGCGACACCCCCGAAAAAATGTATTACTTTTATTTTATCATATATCAATTACAAATAGTTGATTGTAACCCTTTTGATTAAAAAGTTACAACTTATCATTTAAAACTAATATTGCGTAATAGTCAAGAAAGGTAAGCGTAAAGTGACAGAAACCAACGTACAATGAACTAACATACAAAAACGGTACCTTAATTGAAGTACTTTTGCCGGTCATTAAATTTCCATATTTAAAGCTTAAGACTTTATTACGCATTCACTTGCCTTCTTATTCTATATTCTCATATGTTTACCCATTTTTGTATGTTTTAACATTCATTATTCAATAAATTAAACGATTTAGTTGAATGGGAGTGGGGCAGCATTCTTTTAAATTCGTCGTCCACTCCCAACTTGCTTTGCTTATATCATTTCTTGATTAAATTTTATTTGCTATGCAGGCCCACAAAAATGACTAGAACCGAGAAAGCTTACACCTTCTCGGTTCTGTTAGCTACTGCAAATTTGCAAAATAGCATCGTTATATTATTTATATCATAAACTCTTATCGCATCTATTCATCCATAGCTTTTGATGCTTCAATTTCATTTTCAGTAACTTTTGGTTTTAATAAACCATACATAATTGCTGAAACAAGTGTACCAACAATCAATGCAATTAATGTTTGTAAAATATGACTAAAGTCTGTTGCTGCAATTACGATAATACCACCATGTGGTGCATTGATACTTGAACCAAGTGCTAATGCAATTGCACCACCTACACCTGAACCAACCATCATTGATGGAATCACACGTAATGGGTCAGCTGCTGCAAATGGAATGGCACCCTCAGTGATAAATGATAAGCCCATTACATAGTTAGGCACGATAGAACCGCGTTGTTCTTTAGTGAATTTACGTTTAAAGAATAACATCGCTGTAGCAATTGCTAATGGTGGAATCATACCACCAACCATTGCTGCCGTAATTGGTGCTGCATTACCTTCTGTTAATGCGGCTGTCGCGAATACATAGGCTGCTTTGTTAAATGGTCCACCCATATCGATGGCCATCATAGCACCAATAACTAATCCAAGTAATACAATGTTAGAACCTGATAAGTTATTTAAACCGTTAAGCAATAAGTTATTTAACCACGCTGCTGGCGGGTTGAATGCATATATCATTAATAATCCTGTGATTGTTACACTTAATAATGGATAAATTAACGTTGGTTTTAAACCTTCAACTGCTTGTGGTAAACCACGCGTAATATATTTAATACCTTGAGTTAAGTAACCTGCTAAGAAACCTGCAATGATACCGCCAATGAACCCAGAACCACCAGAAATAGCTAACATACCACCTACTAAACCGGCTGCAAATCCTGGTTTATCAGCAATACTACGTGCAATGAAACCAGATAAAATTGGAATAATTAAAGCAAAGGCACTTTTATTACCAATATTCCATAATTGTTCAGCAAAGGCGTTATGTTCAGCACTTTTTGGATCAAATGAGTTCGCACCGAATAAGAATACGATTGCCATTAAGATACCACCAGCAATAACAAGCGGTAACATATTGGATACACCATTCATTAAGTGTTTGTAGAATGCTTTACCAAAGCTTTGTTTTTCATTACTTTCACTATCTTTTGATTTTGAACTTCCACCGCGTGCAACAAATGGTTTACGGCTTGTATCTAACGCTGTATTAATGAGTTCCTCTGGTCGTTTAATACCATCAGCTACGGGTACTTCTACAACATTTTTACCATCGAAACGATCTGTTTCCACATGTACATCTGCTGCAACAATAATACCTGTTGCGCGGTCTATATCTTGTTGTGTGATATGGTTTTTAATACCGCCTGAGCCATTTGTTTCAACTTTCATTTTAATGCCCATTTTGTCGGCTTGCTTTTTCAATGCATCACGAGCCATGTACGTATGTGCAATACCTGTAGGACATGCCGTTACTGCTAATACGTATGGTTCATTTGAATCTGCCACATTACCGCTACCTGCTACAGCTCCTGATGAAGCCGCTTGTTCTTGCGCTTCTTGTTCTTCTTCTTTTGTAGCCTCGTCATCCGCATTATCGATAATTTGTAAGACTTCTTCGTGCGAATTAGCGTGCAATAGATTTTCTCTCACTTTATCATCCATTAAAATGCCTGATAATTTCGCAAGTGCATCTAAATGTGTTTGCGCACCACCTTCTGGTGCAGCAATCATAAAGAATAAATGTGCTGGTTGACCATCTAAACTTTGATAATCAACGCCCGCTTTAGATTTACCAAACGCAATAGCTGGAGATTTAACCGCTGCCACTTTTGCGTGTGGAATGGCGATACCTTCACCTATACCAGTAGTACTTTGAGATTCACGATTGTGAATGGCCTCCTTAAATTGTGCAATATCACTTAATTTCCCAGCTTTATCTAATTGATTTACTAATTCTTCGATAACGCCATTTTTATCATTTGCTGCCAAGTCCATTGCTATGGTTTCTTTAGTTAGTAGTTCTGTTATTCTCATTTATTTCACTCCCCATCAAGTAACGTCACTGTAACTTGTGATTTTATTTTTTCAATACCTTCTTTTGTTGCCAAGTCCTCTGTAAATGCTGTAGCTGTTCCTGAAGCGACTGCTTGTCTAAATGATTCCTCAAGTGTCAATCCTGATTCAAGACCAGCGACCATACCTGCAACAGTACTATCGCCTGAACCCACTGTATTGATCACCGTACCTTTAGGGTTTTGAGCTTTAATACTACGTTCGTTATCAATATAAATCGCACCATCTCCGCCTAAAGATATAATGACTGATTGTGCGCCTTCTTTTAAGATTTCACGACCATATTTAACAACATCTTGGTCACTTTCTACAGTCATATCAAACATTTCTTCTAATTCATCCTTATTAGGTTTAATAAATAATGGTTTGTATTTTAATACTGTATTCACTAAATCTTTTTCAGCATCGACCACTAATTTTGCTCCCGTTTGCTGTGTGATTTCAGCAATCTGCGCATAAGCATCACTTGGAATACTCTTTGGCACACTGCCAGCAACAATTACGGTATCTTCGTTCGTTGTCTGTTTAATTTGATTTAATAATGCTTGAAATTGATCATCTGTGATTGATGGCCCAGGTGCATTAATTTCTGTTTCATCTCCAGACTTCAATTTGACATTAATACGCGTATCTTCATCTACTTTAATAAAGTCCGTTTTAATGTGGCTTTTTTCGAGTGTTTGTGCAATAAACGCTCCAGGAAAACCACCAGCAAATCCTAATGCAGTAGATGAAACACCTAAAGTTTTTAATACACGTGAAACATTAATACCTTTCCCACCTGCAAATTTATAAGTAGATGTCGCTCTGTTTAATCCTTTTAATTCAAAGCCATCAGTAAACATAATGTAATCTATCGATGGATTGAATGTAACTGTATAAATCATGATTAACCTCCAATGAATGCATATTTCTCTTTATATTTACTAAAATTTAAATGTGCTACTGTTTGTTTAGCTATGATCATTTCAACATGGTTATCACTAATTGGAACGTGCGCAAAATAAACAGCACCTATTTTTGAATGATCAAGTAAAACATATGATTGATTTGCTTGTTCCATAGCCTTTTCTTTAATTAATGCCTCTTTTTCATCTGGGGTTGTTAGACCGTGTTTTAAATCTAAACCATTCATTCCAAGAAATGCTTTATCAAAGCAATAACGACTTAATGTATCAAGTGCACTGGCACCTACAGTTGCAAGTGTTGTTTCTTTAACTTGTCCACCTATCATTAATGTTTTAATGCCTTGCTTAAGCAACTTTTCAACATGGGTTAATCCATTTGTAACCACTACGATATTTCGCGCTTTTATAAATGGAATCATTTCAATTGTTGATGAACCAGCATCCATAAAAATGCAGTCATTGTCTTGAATGTGTTTGGCTGCAATTTGACCAATAACTCTTTTTTCTTTTAGATTTCGAGACATTTTATCCGACAGAATCGGCTCATTATTTCTATTACTATTTAATGTTGCTCCTCCATGAACTCTTTGAAGTCGACCTTGTTGTTGCAATTTCGATAAATCTCTTCTAACAGTTGAAGCGCTGCAACCTGTTCGCTCTATTAATTCTTGGAGTGTAAGAAAATCTTTTTTTCTTAATTCCTGAAGTATTAAGTCGTGTCTTTTTTCAGAAATCATATAACCACCCCGCTTCACCTCACATTATAATGTGTACGCTTACAATTTTCAATCAAAAATCGTCAAAAACAATCAAAAACATTCATTTCAATTTAAAAATTAACAGATATTACACAATTTGTCATCCCATTGGTAATATCTGTCACTATATTGCTATTTTTGAACGATGTCTTCTAATTGAGCATTTGTCATTGACACTAAATCTTCTAGTTGCAATACAATTTGAACACCTCGTTGCCCACCACTCACTATAATTTTGTCTCGTAACGATGCAGATTGATCAATCGTCGTTGGGAATAAATGTTTCATACCTATTGGAGAACACCCACCACGTATATAACCAGTCACTTGTTTTAAATGATCTAATGGCATAAGTTGTAATTTCTTTTCATTAACAACATGTGCCGCTACTTTCATATCTAATGAGCCACTTACTGGAACTACAAACACAAAATGCTCGTGCGCAGTGTTTTCTAATACAAGTGTTTTAAAAACATCTTGGACATTTTCACCGACGAGTTCTGCAACGCGTTCGCCATCCATATGACCTTCTTCAACTTCAAATGTTTTGACTTCATAATCTATTTTGGCTCTGTCTAACATACGCATTGCATTTGTTTTCTTGTGTTTCATTCACATCCACCTCTATTCATCTTTACCTATTATATTACTACCTTGCTATAAAAAATAAAAATAGCGCTCTTCTCTACTATTAGAAAAGGCGCTATCATTGTGCGTTATTTGATGTTGTTTCTATTTTACCCGTTTTATTTACTGCGATATTGCTATTTGGCGATGAATGATGTGTATTCAATTGATACGTAATATCTTGATTGGTTTCACCGCTACGCTCTAAATTAACAACTTTGCCGTATTGGTGATTTGTATAATTTTGAGCAATGATTCTACATTCTTCTGAAGAGTATTCATGTTTGTTGCGCTTGTCGTTATCTCGCGTAGTTGAATCTAATTTATTATAATGTGCTTCTATTTTACGTTCATTGACGTCTTTTTCTGATGCTTTAGCAGTGTGACTTGCCGTTATATTTAACATTTTCTCTGCTACAGAAACATTATTCATCTTTGAAAATGTAGAAATCGTTTGATGTACTTTAGCTAAGGCATTTTGATTCGTAGCTATGAATAATAAAAACGCTAAACAAATTGATAGAATAACAGCTACCATACCTAAAAGTATGTTTTTTAAATTCATCTCCTTACCCACATTTCTCTCTAAATTTTTATTTATCTTAACATATAAATTGAGTAAAAATAATTATGTAGACTGCAATTTAAAATAACTGTAATCTTTGTAATACTTCTATTAATAAACGACGCTATATTGTTACAATTTAACAACCTAAATGTAAAAATAAGCAATGACATCATCATTTAATCCTTTAAAAACGAATAATGTCATTGCTTATTAGATTTAATATTCATATTATCATTTTTTGCGACTATTAATTATTTCGCAGCACGTTTTCGACGTCTTGTGGCTTGGAGTGCTTTTTCAACAAAAATAATCACTATACCAAACAACATGACTATAATAGCCATATACAATGGGAACTCTACGTTAACATCAAACAAGGCACCTGCCACTAACGGGCCAACAAAGTTCCCCATACTTGTAAATGTGGAGTTTAAACCACCAGCAAAACCTTGACGATTGCCTGCAATATTTGAGTAATAATTGGTAAGTGCAGGACGGATTAAATCGAAACCAATGAAAACAATGAAACTAATAAACATGATTGTCCAGTAGCTATGTGACACTATCAACAAGCCAAGCACAATCGCTGAATATAGTAATGACCAAATAATAAAGGTTAATTCAGTCATATATTTCATAAATTTATCAAAGAAGAAGACTTGGAATAGCGCTCCGGCCACACCGCCTCCAACAATTGCGATGGATATATCTCTTGGCGTATAGTTAGCTTTTTCAGCTGTATATAAAGAGAATAAAGTTTCAAATGCTGATAGTCCAAAAGCTAATACCAGCGTCAAAATAATTGGTGTAATAAATACTTTCCAGTTAATTTTAGTAAATACTTCCGGCTCAATTGTTGTGAAACCATCTGTTGTTTCTTTGCGTGGATTATGAATTAATATTAAAGACATGATAAAGGCTACTACACCCAATGCACCCGCAAAGTAAAATGGCGCACGATGTGAGAATTCTGCTAAAAATCCTCCAATTCCTGGACCTAAAATAAAACCTGAATTAATAATGGCTGACATATATCCGAAATTCTTTGCTTTGTCTTTTGCTGGTGAGATATCTGCAATCATACCTGTTACACCAGGCATAACCATTCCAGCACTAAAACCACCTAATATACGGGAAGCAATGAGCACAGGAAAATGATGACCAATCGCAAATAGAAATTCAGATATAGCAAATAAAACTAAACCAATGCAGATAATTAATTTTTTACCAAGTTTGTCGGCCATCGTACCGCCAAATGGTGAAATAATCATTTGAGACAAGGCAAACACTGCTACCAATATACCTAAGTCACTACCTTTTAGGCCTAAATCCTTTAAGTATACAGGAAGTACAGGTATAACCAATCCGATACCTACAAAGATTAAGAAAATATTGAAGTACAATGTAAATAATTGTTTTTTCATGATGACACCTCATTTCATAAATAATTGGTAAATTCAATCGTCTCATTTAAATTTAATCTTGCTTTTGATTCAATTTAAACGAGCAATGTACAATGACATAGTTGAAAATTACATAATATTAGGACATTGTATACTATTTAACTTCTATATTACAATAGTAAAATTTAAATTCTAAGCAATTAAACTTACTGGCTAGTATAATAGATGTAACTAATCAAATTGAGGTGACAATGATGAAATATAAAAAAGATGGTCAAACGTTTCTTTTAGTACTAGATAAAGGCGAAGATATTGTAGAAGCTGTTACACAATTTGCTGTGGAACAAGAAATGAAATTTGGATCAGTCAGTGGTATCGGTGCCTGTGATAATGTAACACTCAATTTTTATAATTTAGATAGTCAAAAATATGAAGCACGTGAAATTAAAGAACCTTTAGAATTAACAAGTTTACTTGGCAATATTTCTCACATAGATGATAAACCATTTGCCCATTTACACGGTACCTTTGGCACACGTGATTTCCAAACGTTAAGTGGTCATCTAACTCAAGCTGTGGTATCAGCTACTGCAGAAATCGTAATCCAAATGACAAACTTAGATATTAATCGCACACATGATGAAGAAACTGGATTAAACTTATTAAGACCTTAATACAACGATAATAACCCATAGATAGCCTATTTAGTTACGCATCTATGGGTTATTTATATCTTCCTTCATTTTTTACAATGATTCATGCTACCTATTTAGATAAGATAAATGCTTTATTATTTGATTACCATTTAAGTAACCTTTATTATTAATCATTGACTAACAAAAATGAACATTTAGTTTTAAAGAAAGTAGTGTATAACATGACTTCGCGTTATATTGCCAGACTCTATTTTATAATCCTTTTCACATTCTCATTATTTGAAACACGTGTTTTTAACTTTATGAGCTTAAATCTATTTTTAGCATATATTCCATTTGAATTATGCTTACTATTACACTTATTCAAACCAAGAAAAAATTATGAGTGGCCACTCTTTATCGTATTTGGTTTGATTTTTATATTACTAGTACCTAATACATTTTATATGCTGACAGATTTAATTCATTTAAATCAATTCACATTTGATTTTTATGTTCGATTAAATATTATGGAATGGCTATATTTCACCTACATATTACTAGGTGTTTTCTTAGCAATGTATTGTATGATTCTTATTTTTATAAATATTATGCATTTTACTACAAAAGTATGGCTTAATCGGACTTTAATTATTGTTCTTATGTTTTTAAATGGTTTAGGAATTTATATGGGACGCTTTTTACGATTCCATACTGTTCATTTAATTACTGAACCATTCACAATCATTCATCAAGTGATCACGTCTTTAAATACACAGACCATTACCTTTATTTTACTAATGGTTCTATTACAAACCGTTATCATTATCTTTGTGAAAGGAGTGAGAGTTGCTAAATGATTGGGCATATGTTTATTCTTTTTCTCATTATTATATTGTTACAACTCATTATCGGTCATTTCTTTCATAAAAATGGTTTCAGCATGACACATAGCATTCTCCTCATGCTATTACCATTAGGGATTGGTTTGTATCTTATTCAAATCTTTTATTATGAACGTCACTATCCTAATTGGGAAGTGCCACTTGATATCAAATTAAGATTAAAATACATGTATATCATCACTTTCTTAGAATATGTGGCGGTTTATATTTGCTTATTCGCTTTAAAATAAACTCAAAGCCTAGAACATTAAGACTAAGCAAATATGAAAAAAGTCTTATTTTTCAAATGCTACGAAAATCTAGAAATGAAATATAAATCATGTTGTAACGGGCCCCTAATTATAGAATGTTTCGAAGGAAAATTTTATATTAGGGGTCCTTCGGCAAAGATGACTAGATTTGAAAGAAGCTTGATTGAAGCATCATTTCAACTTAGTCAGCCACTGCCAAAACAATAAAGTGGGCTGAAATAATTTGTTTTATTCCAGGCCCACTTCAATTATTTTAAATTTGCTTAAATACTGACATCACATGTGCTCTCGCTTCTTTATGATCCACTAAAGGCTTGGGATAGTCTTGTCCCAATTTAATTTCTTCTTGTTCCAATGCTTCTTCATGTTTGAAAGGTTCGTGTAAATATTTAGCATTAACATCATTTAACTGTGGTATATAGGTCTTAATATATAATGCGTCCTTATCAAATCGTTCACTTTGACGACTTGGATTAAACATTCTGAAATATGGCGCAGCATCTGTTCCAGTTGAAGCAGACCACTGCCATCCATGTACATTGGACGCAGAGTCGAAATCAATTAATCGTCTTCTGAAATAATCTTCCCCCCACGTCCAATCTATAAATAAATCTTTCGTTAGGAACTGAGAAACGACCATTCTCATTCTATTATGCATAAATCCAGTTTGATTTAACTCAGACATAGCTGCATCAACAATTGGAAAACCCGTTTGTCCTTCACACCAACATTTAAAATTATTTTTATTATATGACCATTGAATATCACGATACTTCTCATTGAACGCCTCATGCGCAGTATGTGGATAATGGGTCATTAATACATAATAAAATTCTCTAAACATAAGCTCTCTGATAAATTGTTCAATATTATGTTCATCCTCTTCATAAGCCTCTAACAATTGTGTAACAATTTGCTTAATATCTATTAAGCCATAAGCTAACACAATGCTGAGTTGGCTTGTTAAGACTTCAGGTAAATATTCACGATTGGTTTCATAATTTTGTATATCTTGCTCGATGTAGTTATTCCAATTGCTTATAGCCTGTGATTCTGAAAGACCCTTATTTGAATAATCTTGTTTTAGTGTTTGCTGCGATTTGACACATAAGTGTGACAAATCACGTAGTTCGTAATTATATGATTCATGTTGTCTAAGTTTAGAGCGATGTGCCTTGTAAAAACTCGTAAAGACTTTGTAAGGTTCACCTTGTTTATTCATCGTTGTGCTTGGTTTGAAATAGTGATTTGCACGAACGGTAGTAACCGTAATATTGTATTTGTTGAAAGCCTTTTTCAAATGACGAATGTCATAACTTTCATGATGATAGCTCATAATATCCCCAGCAATGACAACTTCGTCGATGCCCTTATCAGAACAAAAATCTCCTAATTCACGATAATCTAATAAAAACGGCTCGATATCGTATTGATGAAGTGCTTCAAGAAATGATTGCAAGACA
Organism: Staphylococcus sp. GDY8P47P; assembly: GCF_016892225.1. Taxonomy (NCBI): domain Bacteria; kingdom Bacillati; phylum Bacillota; class Bacilli; order Caryophanales; family Staphylococcaceae; genus Staphylococcus; species Staphylococcus sp. GDY8P47P. Next base: position 106,926 of record NZ_JAFENV010000017.1, read on the forward strand.
CCATAATAGTAATTTGCTTTCATTTCTGTACCATCTTCTTCAAATATTTCCTGTGGAATAATGAGATAACATTTCTCAATATCTTCTTTATTTTGATTTATATATTCAAATAATGGATTATTATGAATTCTAAAAACGCGATTAAGTATTACACCAATAGTCATTATTTCACTCCTGTTATTAAAGGTTCATTAACTTTACCCTTTTTCTAACAATTTAAAATCCGCTTCATAGGATGACAATTTCAAAGAACGTGTCACACTTAAACAAGTCCTAACCATTTCCAATAAGTCAAACTAAAAATTAGTACCAAGATATACGCAATAATCGTTAGCGGCACACCAGTCTTCAAGAAGTCTTTGACTGTAAATGTCCCTGTTCCATAGGCAAGCATATTTTGTGGTGCACTCACAGGTAATAAGAACCCAAAGCTAATAACAAATTGTTGAATTAACACAAACCCAATCGATTGATCACCTAAATGTAATGTTGCTGTAAGTGATATAAAGACCGGAATAAGTGCAGATGATAGACTGGTTGCACTCGCAAACCCAAGATGAATCAAGATATTGAATAACGTTATTAGTGCAATCGTAGCGATTAATGGCATGTGTTGTAATCCCATAAGCCCAAATGTTTTATCACTCAGCCATTGTGCAGCACCTGTTTTTAATAAAACATTACCTAATGAAATTCCTACACCGAAGACAATAATAGTTCCCCAAGGTATTGTTTTTTCTACACCTTTCCATGTAATCACACCAATCTTAGGCGTCAACATAATACCTAAAGCTATTAAAGTAATGGACGCAGAGTCTATGGGATGTAAGACCTTCTCAGTAGACCAGAAAAAGAGTAACAATACAGAAATAATAATAAGTCGCCATTCTCTATAAGAAACAGGTCCTAATTGATCTAATTCTGCTTTTATTAATTCTTTACCCCCTTCGATTTCTTTATGTTCAGGTGGCATTACTTTCATCATGACAAAGAATAATGCAATGGACATAAGTATAGACCATGGCGCCGCATATAAGAACCATTCGCCCCATGATACGTCATGTCCTAAGTTCTGGTTAATAAAATTTGTCGCTACGATATTTTGTGCAGCTGCAGTTTTTATGCCTATATTCCAAATGGAAACAGCTTGAACTGCAGTAATAATTAAAAGGGAGGCCAGTTTACTTTCTTTTGAAACTTTGAATGCAGCAATCATTCCTAATAAGATTGGTACAACGGCACCTGCTCTAGCAGTAGCTGAAGGAACAAAGAAAGCAAGTAATATTGAAACCAAGATAGCACCAATCACAATGTTTCGTGTTTTATTGCCAACAATAGATAACACGAGTAATGCTAAACGTTTGTGTAATTGTGTTTCTTGCATAGCCGCAGCTAAAAATAATGCTGCCGCAACTAATGCAACCGCAGATGTGGAGAAGCCACTAAAGGCATGCGTCAATGCATTCCCAGTACCTAGCCAATCTGCGCCAGACAAGATTTTATCTCCTTCTTTTGGATTACCTAACTTCTCTGACAGCTGTTGAACCGGACTAAATCCACAAATCAAAATAATTAAACCTAGTATCATCGTTGCTGATACTGGATATGTTACAGCTTCTGTCACCCACATAATGACCGCAAACGCTAAGATTGCTAGCGCGCCTTTAGCCATAATCGGTAAACCTGCTGGTGTTGGTAATACTAAGATGATGAATAAAACAGCAAAACTGATTATAATCCAAAGTGGCTTATAACCACTTTTACGTTTCTTTTCTTTGTCATGCTTTAAAAGATTATCATTGCCCTGTATTGATTGTACTTTCTTCATAATTACCCCTCCCTCAATTCGTCAATGTCAGTATATCAAGAAAGCGCTTTATCAAAGGCGATTATATGATAAAATACACAAAATAGTCACTTTTCAGACAATTAGAAACAAAAAAACTTTGCGATAAACATTTAATTGCTTATCACAAAGTTCATATCATTTAACATGTATTTACCTAACTAAAAATTTCACGATTTAGTCCAAAAACATATAATAATGTAAAGAATGTAGCTGCGCTTAGAATGGTTAAGATTAAGGATAAAATCAACGTCCGTTTAAAACGATTAATGAATGCGATAAATAAAATCCCTAAATTATAAGCGAAAAAGAGTCCAAATAAAACCATTGTTACTTTAATATTGGTATAAAATATATTAAACAGCAGTACGATAATAGCAAAAATTGTATATGGAATCGTAATCCATCTAAATTCAAAGCGAATTTGCTTCGCACGTTTATCTTCGTTATTCATGGTCAAACCCTCCTATGTTCAATTATAAATGATTAAAAAGCAAACGCCTATGTCATAACTGTGACAATAACCTATTTAAGTAAATTGAATCATATCAAGTTGATTACGTAATCGATTCGTATCTAATGCCTCCCCGATGATGACAATTGTCAACGGCACCTCTTTGTCGATAATGCCATAATCAGGTAATCCCATAGCATATTGAAATTCATAAGTGACCTCTGGCAAATCTCTAAACGTCACAAAGCCTTTTAGTCGAAGCACACTATCTGGTAGACGCATAATAAATTGATAAAACAATTGGCGATCTATAGCAGTTGTAAATGTATATTGCATTGATTGTATACCATGATGATGGGCATGCTTATGTTGTTTTTCATGGTGCTGAATCGCATTAACATGAATTTGTTCATATTGAAATTGACTGTAAGTGGTAACAATAACAGGCGCATTCGGATTGATTTGCTTTAGATTTTCTTTAATGTTGTGGATGGCTTCTTCATCTACTAAATCAACTTTATTCAATATTATTGTGTCACTATAACTTAATTGTTCTTCTAATAATTGAGCAGTTGACGGACTATATACATCTTTCTTTATAAATCTTTGTGCATCTACAATACCAATGATTGTAGGTTTATGAACGTTATTTACAAGCATCGGATCTTGGCAAGCCGTATAAATCTCAAGCGGATGCGCTAAACCTGTGGCTTCGATTATGATATGACTGGTTTCTTGAAGTTCAATTAACTGCTTCATCTGATTTACTAAGTCACTATTTAAATCACAGCACACACAGCCATTAATTAATGAACGAATGGATACGTCATCTCCAAGTAATAAACTATCAACGTCGAAACTGCCAAATTCATTCATAATAATTGTTATTTTCTCATCTTTTTTTAATAATTGCTCTATATAATGTTTTAGAAATGTAGTTTTACCACTTCCTAAAAAGCCATTTACAATTGTAATTGATATTTTTTCATTTTTATTATTTATCATTTTAAAATCTCTTTTCTTTTTAAAATTAATTCGAATATGATAATATATGTATTTATTTTAGATTACACTTGATTAAAATAGAAATATCTTCTAGAATTTAAACATACTTTAATTTTAGCATGGCATTGAGACGAAGTGTGTTGCAAGTTATATTTTATACAACATAGACGAAATTTAATCCGAAACATAGAGAGACGGATAGAATGTCTGGAGGAGAACTTTAATGTCTGAACAACATAATTTGAAAGAGCAACTCTGCTTTAGTTTGTACAATGCTCAAAGACAAGTTAATCGCTACTATTCAAATAAAGTCTTTAAAAAGTACAATCTTACTTACCCACAATTTTTAGTGCTAAGTATTTTATGGGATGAATCTCCTGTAAATGTTAAAAAGGTAGTTACAGAACTAGCTTTAGATACTGGTACCGTATCACCTTTATTAAAAAGAATGGAACATGTTGATCTCATCAAACGTGAACGTTCTGAAGTTGATCAACGTGAAGTATTCATTCATCTTACTGAGAAGAGTGAAAAAATTAAACCTGAATTAAGCGATGCATCTAAGAAAGTTGCAACTGCTTCTTCTTTAAGTAAAGATGAAGTACACGAACTTAATCGTCTATTAGGTAAAGTCATCGACGCTTTTACCGAGTCAAAATAAAATGACATGCTAATACTAAGCCAATTAAAGTTATTCGTTTCGAATCAAATTAAAATATATTTATCAATAACGAAAAGCCTGAGTTATCTATCGTAGATATCTCAGGTTTTTCGTTTATAGCATATGTGCGCTAGTTCATTTTTAATAAACGACTCAAATAGTGATCACCGTGACTTAATTCATCATAACGTCCTTGTTCTTTCACTTGACCATCAATGAGAACGACAATCTTGTCAAAGTGAGGCAATAATTTCAAATCGTGTGTTGCAACAATCACTGTTTCAGCTTGTTCCTCAACCATTTGCATCACTTGCTTAGTGTTATCCTCATCCAATGCCGTCGTGGGTTCATCTAACAACCATACGTTGGCATCTTTTAGAAATAGCCGTGCTAGCGCAATACGTTGCATCTCTCCACCCGATAATGTATTTCCATCTAAAGTAATGGGTCTTTCCAAATTAAGATGGCCTAAATTCAATCTTGTTAAAACATTTTGAATAACAATATCATTTTGATTCGTGAACATGTTAGAACGCAGTGTACCATCAAATAATTGTTGAGATTGTAGTAGTACATTAAGTTGTTCAAAACGACTGTCTTCATTTAGATGTGAAACGTTTTGTCCATAAAGAGCTACTTGTCCACTATCAATATCATACAAGCCACTCATGATTTGTAGTAACGTACTTTTCCCAGAACCTGATGGACCAACAATTGCTATTTTCTCGCCGTTATCTACAGTTAAGTTTATATTGGATAACGTAGGCATTTCTTGATGTTCGTAACTAAATGACATATCTCTAATATCATAAACACGGTGCTGCATCACTTCTAACGTTTGCTTCGATTCGTCCACTGGATACGACAACACATCATTCAAACTATGCAATGCTTCATCTGTATCCGCTTTATAGTATGCAAAGTTACTCATCGGCACTGTTTGTTCAAATAAAGTTAACATCATCAGTACAATACTCGTTAAGTACACCACATTTAATTGTCCTTCTTTAACTTGTAAAATGCCTAATGCTAAAGTCGCAAATATAGCGAGCATAGCGATTAAATTGAGCATATAATCATATAATGTTAAAAATCGTGATTCTTTCGATTGCATGTTGTCATATGCTTCTAATGCGTGCATCAAATGATTACGATAGTCTTCTACGTTGTTAAAACGAGCTAACTCAGCATATCCTTCCTTGTAATCATAAAATTGCGTAATCGTAGTTTGTTGTTGCTGTGCAACTTGTTCCTTCAAATGGCCTACCCGCTTAGCACTTAACCACGGTATCAACCATAGTGAACATAACATACTTATTACGATAACAATCGCATGCATCGCACTAAAATAAATTAATGTGACAGCTGCAATAATTGCTGTGAAACCAATGACAACCGGTGGATAGTAGACTCGTAAGTAAATATTTTGCAAAGCTTCTACTTTGCTTATCATTTTTGTTAGTAAATCAGCAGATGAGTACTTACGATACAAATTAGGTACTCTTGGAATTAATTGCTCTAAAAATTGAACTCGAACATCTCGCAACATTGTAAATGTTGTTCTATGCGAGAGTAAACGTTCCCCATATCGTGCAATAGCACGTATAAACCCAAACATCTTAACTGATACAACCAACACCATTAATGCGTATAAAGGTGCACCTAATGCACTTTGGGTTACCATATAGCCGCTTAAGAAGAACATTGCTAAGGCAACGATGCTCCCTATAACCCCCGTCAAGATGGCTAATATTAAATCCTTATCCAGCCGAAATCGAATATGTGGTTTCATATGAAGTCACCACCTTTATCTAGTCTTACAGAAATCGTCTGGTCATCTTCAACTAAGTGACCCGCTTCAATAAATAATCGTCGTGTTGCTTGGCGAATCGTTGAATCACGATGTGCAATCATAATCATCGTTACACCATTAAAGTGTTGAGCGATGACACGTTGAATGATTGTCTCCGTTTCTAAATCTAAGCCAGTCGTCGGTTCGTCAAACACAACTACATCAGGATGCATTAGTAACACCCTAGATAACTCGATACGACGCATTTGACCACCTGATAACATTTCGCCACCTTCACCAATTTGACTATAAATCCCCTTTTTTAGTGACAATACTTTCTCTTTTAAGCCAACCATTTCTAATACATGAAGGATTTGGTCATCATCAACTTCTTTAAACATGGCGATATTATCTTTAATAGATGCAGAAAAAATATATGGCGTTTGACTCAACACTCCAATTTGATGAACATTGTAGTTAAACGTTACTTGGCCAGATGTTGGTCGAATCGTTTGAGTAAGTAGCTTAGCCAAAGTTGATTTACCTGCACCACTTGGTCCTACAATAGCGATAGTCTCCCCACTATTGATTGTTAAAGACATATCTTGAATCGCATAAGATGATTGATTCGGATAGTGATACGTTACATGAGTCATACAAATTTGAGGTTTCTGCTGTACTTTGACCTTCTCTTGATTTACAAGCGTTGCACTGTCAGAATCTAAAAAGTCAAAAACGACATCACTCGCCCCCTCACTTTGCTTACCTGTATGGAAGGCTTGTCCTAAATCTTTAATCGCATTATAAAACTCAGGTGCTAATATGATGGCAATTGCTGCCGTCTTAAAATCAATGCTATGAAAAACCACAAGACTTAGAGCAGCCTCCAAAGCAACCAATCCAATACCTAACATACTAATGAACTCGAGCATTAAACTCGATAAAAACGCGCTTTTTAATATGCACATCGTTAAATCACGAAATCGCGTACTATCTTCATATACATGTGCTTTCGTGTGTTCGGTCTGTCTAAAAAGCTTAAGTGTAATAAGCCCCTTAGACACATTGAGAAAACGCTGACTAAACTGATTTAAATACGTCATTTGATCTTTAGATTCATCACGCGTTTTAAGGCCAAAAATAATGTAAAAAAGTGGAATGAATGGTGCTGTAACAATCATAATTAATGCGGTATTTAAATGGATGAAACACATTGCTATGATAATTATTAAAGGAATCATCATTGACTTAAAGACTTGTGGTAAATAGTTTTTAAAAAATGGAGACAGGCCGTCTATAGTCTCGGTTAAAATATTAATTTGCGTTCCTGTAGCAACGACGGTGTCTTTTAAAACAACCTCTTTGCGTAATTGATGTTTCACTTTGCTAGCTAACGTATCACCTAATCGCAAGTTAATCATATTCAATGTTGCTCTTAGAATTAAGACGATTAAAATGATAATTAACAATGAAAAAATAGACGTTGTATGATCATATAAGACTTGATCTAAAAAAGTCGCAATACTTATATTTTGAATAACGACAGTTATTGCTAGGCATGTGCTTACAATTCCCATTAACAATGGAAACATTTTATATTTAAAGACTAAATTCATTAATTTTTTCACTTTATCTTCACCTAATTTCCTATTATAAAAGGTTCTTAATGGTTTAGCATTTAATACCTTTTGAAAAACAGTGACAATATAATGAACATGTTATTAGATTATGTATTTTTGCTTTATATTCGAATTATTTATGATATATGCGCCTCTTAAAGTAACCATTTCATACTTAAGACTGTTGTGAAATGCTCTGTTATACTAGTACATTGGAAAAGGTATAAAAATATATTGTGGGTCGTTAAACACTTTTCCACTTTTTAAATAAAAGTCTACTCAAAGCATCACTAACATTTATACATAAGGCTTAAGTAGTTGTCTTAATATTATTAGCATAGATTTAATGCATTATGATATTATAGTAAAGTGAATTTTGACAACAATATATTTAAAGACAACAATATTTTAAATTTCTAATAAAAGAAAGAGGTTACTTATGATTATTATCGAGTTTATCAAGGGCCTTATCCTAGGTATCGTCGAAGGATTAACTGAATTTGCGCCAGTTTCATCTACGGGTCACATGATTTTAGTAGACGACATGTGGCTAAAATCGACTGAATTTTTAGGTTCTGAATCAGCTTTTACCTTCAAGGTTGTAATTCAATTAGGTTCTGTTTTTGCTGCAGCATGGGTCTTCCGTGAGCGTTATTTCGAAATGCTACATATTGGCAAATACAGAAAAACGTCAATTAATGAAGAATTTCGTTCTAAACCACGTCGCTTAAACTTACTACACGTCTTAGTAGGTATGATTCCGGCTGGTATTTTAGGCGTCTTATTTGATGATTTTATTGAAGAACATTTGTTTAGCGTTCCTACTGTAATGATTGGTTTATTCCTAGGTGCAATTTATATGATCATTGCAGACAAATATAGCAAGAAAGTGACAAATCCTCAATCTGTTGACCAGATTAATTATGTTCAAGCGTTTGTAATTGGTATCTCTCAGGCAGTAGCAATGTGGCCTGGTTTCAGTAGATCTGGATCTACTATTTCAACAGGTGTCTTAATGAAGTTAGATCATAAGTCTGCTTCTGACTTTACATTCATTATGGCTGTACCTATTATGCTAGCTGCTAGTGCGTTATCACTATTTAAAAACTATCAATATATCGAACTTTCACATATCCCATTTTACTTAATTGGGTTCTTGGCTGCCTTTGTTGTCGGCTTAATTGCAATTAAAACGTTCTTACACTTAATTAATAAAGTTAAGTTAGTACCATTTGCAATTTATCGTATTGTATTAGTAATCATTATTGCTATTCTGTACTTCGGTTTCGGCATTGGTAAAGGCATTTAAAATTAAATTATGGTTAATACCATTGAACGAGAGCGGGACAACGAATTTATTTTAATTTCTGTCCCGCTCTCATTTTTTGCACTGAAAGACAATTTAATGTTCACGTCTATTGTTTATTCAAGATATTATGAGTGTTCTAGCTAGTTCCTTCGTTTAGTATCATGTATCATAGGGTAATGAAGATAAATAGTAAATCTAATGGAGGCAACGTGTATGGACAAAAAGAAACTCATTAAAACGGCAATTAATGTTTTACCAATCATTATTGTGCCACTAATTGTAGAACGTAAACGCATTAAATCTCACCCTGAGGTACAAAAAGCAACAAACGCAACGACTAATGCTGGTCACGCTATTGCGAATAAAGCATCAGATGCAAAAGACTATTTAGGAGACAAGAAACAAGAATTTGACAACAAGAGAGAATTGAAAAAAATTGCTAAAGAAAACGATCCTGAATACATTCAGAAAAAAGGCGAAAAATTAGCTAAGAAAAATTATAAAGAAGCTGATAAAATGAACAAAAAGCTTCAAAAAAATATAGAGCAACGCCATAAAGAAGAAGAAAAAGCACGTGAAAAGAATGAAAAACAACGTGTGAAAGATATGAAAAAGACTCAAAAATATCAAGAAAAAGTTGGTTTAACGCCTGGTAAACTTGATGATGAGACTGAGAAAAAAGGCGAAAAACTCGAAAAAGAGAACAAAAAAGACGTTAATAAACTAGATAAAAAACTTCAAAAAAACATTGATAAACGTCATAAAGAAGAAGAAAAATTACAAAAGCAAGAAGAAAAAGCGCGCATCAAAGAAATGAAAAAATTGGACGGTCATGAAGCTGATAGTATTGTTTCACAAAATAAAAACGAAGAGAATAATAAGGCGTAACGCTTTATGACACGGGTAATCATTGATGGAGATGCTTGTCCAGTTGTTGATTCTGTAATTGAATTAACTGCTGGGACAGGCATTTTTGTTATCATTTTGCGTAGCTTTAGTCACTTCTCAAATAAAGTACTTCCAAATCATGTTGAAACGCTTTATGTCGATGATGGTCCAGATGCTGTTGATTATAAAATTGTGAAATTAGCTTCGTCAGAAGACATTGTAATTACTCAAGATTATGGTTTGGCCAGTTTGTTACTTTCTAAAGTTAAGATTGTCATGCATCATAAAGGTCATAGTTATCATTCCAGTAATATAGATTTGTTATTGCAACAACGTTATAATAATGCACAAATAAGAAAGCAAGGTGGTCGTCACAAAGGACCTCCACCCTTTTCAAAGGAAGATAGAAAACAATTTGAGCGTGCATTTCATGCTGTTATCAAGCGACTTAAGGAGGATGTATAATGAAGCGAATTGCAGTATATTGTGGCGCTAGTAAAGGGAAAGACCCTATTTATGTTAAAGAAGCATACGAACTTGGAAAATATATGGCTGAACAGGGGTACGAATTAGTCTTCGGTGCCGGTTCTATAGGTATCATGGGTGCGATTCAAGATGGTGTGTTAGATCATGGTGGTCACGCTATTGGTGTAATGCCAAAGATGTTAGATGAAAAAGAAATCACGAGTCAAAATGTTAGCGAACTGATTCTTGTAGACTCAATGCATGAGCGCAAACAGAAAATGGCCGAACTTGCAGATGCATTTGTGATGGCACCAGGTGGCGCTGGGTCGCTCGAAGAATTTTTCGAGACATATAGCTGGGCACAAATCGGCATTCATGAAAAACCCATCGGCGTCTATAATCTAAATGGATTCTTTGAACCACTTCAACAGCTTATTGATCGTATGATTAAAGAAGGTTTTATTGATGAAAAATATAAAAACTTAGCTCCTTTATACAATACTAAAGAAGATTTAATAAACGGGTTACTTAACTTTAAACCGTTAGGCACACGTACATACGATTAATGATAAAGCGACATGTTTTGGACTTTTATATTTCATTTAGTGATGACTTATCACGAAATATACTTTTCCAATATCATGTCGCTTTCACGTTTAAATTGATAACTGTTTATAATAGCGTACTTGTCGTTTCAACATGTGATATTTACTTAGTTCTGGTAATTCAAAATGGTCATATAATGTCATACCAATCTTTTCCATCACTTTTCTAGATGGTAGATTATTTTCTGCAGTAAAACTGTAAATCGATTCAATCCCCTTTTCTTTAGCAAATGCTAATACGGCTGTTGCACCTTCTGTAGCAAGCCCATTCCCCCATACTTCTGGAATCAGACGCCATCCAATTTCATATAATGGCAACTCCTCGAACGGATATGAACTGTCTTGAGGAATATAATTCACCCCAATAAAACCAAGCCACTCCCCAGTTTCTTTAAGTTCAACGGCAAATAAGCCAATACCATTTTCTTTAATAATATCGTCCATTTTTTTCATATCTAATTCAGAACGTCGATAACTTAACAGACTTGGGAAATAGCGTCGCACTTGAGGATTGGCATTCATTTTCTGAAATGGCAATAAATCTTCTTGCTTCCAATCTCGTAATTTTAGTCTTTCCGTTTCTATATATGTAGCCATTTTCAACACCCCACTTTAAAGAAATACATGATTAAAAAAGTGCGATATGGCGCATTAACCATAGCACACTTTATCCATCTTTAAATTTGATTGATTAACTCATTATCCTCGAGATATGTAACTAACGAGTTCAATGTGTACTGGAATTTCTTTTAAACGATCGCGCTGATCTTTAGGCGCAACAAAAGTTGCATCGACAAAATCATTACGATGATTAAGTTTAAATGTAGCTACAAATGTATCTGTATCAGATTCAAAGTTAGGTAAATGTGCGATAACACGCTTGATTTCTCCAGTAGAATCAACGATAGTACGTCCAGTAATATTTTCAATTTCACGTCCTAACTCAGGTAATGTTATGTCGCGACCTTCTAAAATATGAAAATCTTGTTCATGCATATGTCATCTCTCCAATATTATAAAGTTTATATTTAATCATTTTATGATGTCGTCCATTTTAGTCCACTAAATACATCTAAAAAGATAAAATGTGAATTCAAAATTGATTTAAATTTATTTTACCCTTCATGCATACATATCAAACTTGCCATAACGCGAGCCAGATGGCTTCTATTATTTAAAAATGACCATTATGAATGGCTGTTACTTGATGATGTATTTTGAGTGTTACTTTGCTCGCTAGAAGGATGCGCTTGGCTATTTGATTGACTGTGTTTGGCATTCTTAGTTGATTGTGCGTCATTGCTATTACGCGTTTCAGAAGTACTTGATTCATTACTTGATGCACCACTTTGTGATGTACTTTCATTCTTAGTCTGCTTATCTGTATGACTGCCTGATGATTCCGTTGACGTTGAATCACTATTATCTTTGTCATCACTATCTGAGTCGTCCTTAGCAGATTCTGACGCTACTGATTCATCCACTTCTTTTTGAAGTTTTTCACGTTGATCGTTGAGTTTCTCTTTTTGTTGTTCTAAATCTTTCTTTTGCTTTTTCAAATCATCATTTTCTTTTTGTAGTTGCTTCACATCTTTTTCTAACGATGTTCTTTCATCACTCTTACCACATGCAGACAACATTAGTGTTGCTGACAGTAAGAGTATTAACCATTTCTTCATGCTTTTCTCCTTTATAACGAATGAGTAATCTTATTTTAACATGAATTTAGAACCTATTCATTTTTTACCTAAGGTCTTTACGCATTTTTACATGACTTATTTCATAAGCATTCGCTTTATTAAGTTCAATCATTGCGGCATTCTTAGCATCGATTGTGCCTTCAATAGATTTAGCTTGCTTTTCAATCGCCCAGCGTTCGAGTGCAGCTTTTAAACGCTTAGCGTATCCCAGCCCTCGAAAATGTGGATCTGTATAAAGCATCTCTGTTATTACTTTTTCATGCACCGCTTCAAAATGTCCCCAAATAAATGCGATGACGTGGTTTGTGTTTTCACGCAATTCAACTAGAATCATATCATCACTATGCTTTAATCGTTGAACAATCATATCTTGACGCAAGGCAATCGATAGTTGAGTTGCATTGTAATGTAATTCTCGCCTTTCAATATGATGTTCTTGTATCTTGGCTATTGTTTCAATCCAGTCAATATCTTCAACAGTTAGTTTCCGCATAATAACTTCCTTTGTTATAAACATTATATTCTATATTTATCTATGGTATGATTATCCATATTTAACATATAATAGTCTATTATTTTGAAAAATAAATTAATTTTAAACGTTAAGGAGTTTAGTCAATGAAATCCACTGCGAAATTAGCACGTGAAAATAATGTAAAATCATTGCGACTAAATAATACAGATAGAGAAATCTTTGAGAATTATATGACATACGTTCGTGCTGACTTGAGTGTCAATCCGCATGATAGCGAGGTAATGCTGAGTCGCATATTAAAAAGATTATTAGAAGCTGAGAATGAAGGCACACTCGCATTAGAGTTTTTCGAGCATAACCCTAAAGCACACGCTAAAAAAGAAATTAAATCTTTGCCTAATGAAACATTTCAAAATATATTTAAGTATATATTTCGGAATTTTATTTTTTTAATTGGTATTTTTTGTTTCTTCAAAGGGTTTATTGGCTTTTTTATTGGTGGCGATAATAATGAAGTTTACTTATATACATTCCCTATTACTGTTGTTGCAGGATTGTTTATTATTTTTATGTTTATACTAGTCATATTTAAGACTGTCCAACTACAAAGTTTCAACAACTCGCACTGGGTATGGCTATTAAATTACTGTATTATAGCACTATTATTAGTCGCTTTATTTTATGTCTTTTTTATTCCACAATCATTTTTAGCTTTTGGTCCATATGTTCTGATTAGTAATTGGTCATTTATTATTATCTCTGCCATCATTACACCGATTGCTTTTTATATACAACATCATTTCGTGAATAAAGATTCTAATACGAGTTTATAATTTTTAGCATCATTACTTAGCATTTGCTAAGTAGCGCATGAGCTATCAAAAAAGGTTAAGCATTTTTATCAAAGTTATGCAATTACGTTTCCATTATACTGATTGGCAACGAATCGCTCATTTGATATGAATGACTTAACCTCTTTTTATTGATCATTATCCAACTAAAAATACATCTATAAAGAACCAGATAATCATAATTAGCATAATGAATGCTTGTGCAACTGAACTCGCTAAAAATGCGATTACTGATCCAACACTTGCTTTAAGGGCTTTTCCAAAATCAAAGTCCTGAATTAATTCTACAATAAGTACTGCAATAAACGGTATGATAATAATGCCGAATGGTGGGAAAACGAAGCACCCTACGATTACACCTATTAACGCAGCATATTCCCCTAATTTAGAACCACCAAATCGATTTACAAAGTATTTATTCATTAAAAAGTCTGATACTAAGATAAATACAGTAAATAAAATCATGGCAACATAAAATATCCATGATAGCCCTTCTTGAGGAAATCCAAATTGATAAATCAAGAAGCCTACCCATAGTACAAGTACTGATGGAATAATTGGCTTAATTAGACCTACAAAAGCTAAAACAAATGATAATAGTATTAAAATCCATAAAACAACTTCCATTATTTAACTGTCACATCCGCTTCCGTATATTTTTGATCTTTCGTAAAGAAGATTAATATCATTCCTATAAAGATAGATGATGCTGACACGAAGAAAACATTCTCCAAGCCAACCCAATGACTCATTGCTCCACCTAATAAATTTCCGAGTAATTGCCCAATGACCATTGCATTTGCAAATAATGTTGATGCATAACCCGGGAAATCAGGTAGAATATCTTGGAAATAGCTAATACCTAAACCAAGCAATATAGCTAGAAATAGTGCTAAGAAGATTTGTCCAACCATCATGGCATAGATATTTTCAAACACACCAATACTAAAGTAGAAGGCACCACCACTAATTGCACCAATAATTAACAACGTACGTGTAGCCAGTTTAGCTGATAACATTCCTAATATCACCATAAAAGGCACTTCCAAACCTGCACACAAACTGGCTAACGTTCCTACATAACCCTCTTGCTCTTTGAGGTAATCCGTTACAAATAATGGCATATTCATTGTGTACATCCATTGCCCTATATGTAATAAAATAAATGCAATGAATGGTACAAAAAGTGTTTTATCCTTAAGCATATTGGGAGCAGTCTTTTCAATATTAGCTGTACCACCAACTTGCTCTTTAGCGGATAAATTTAAATCCTTATAAAAGAAAATTTGTAAAACAAGTGTGAATAATAATATAAAGACGGTGCCACCAAAAAGGCCAGCATATCCCATAAATTGAATTAAATATGCACCAATTAATGGTCCAAACAAGAAACCAAAAGAAAACATTGAACGTAAAACTGTATTTGCAAATTTAGCGTTATTTCTTGAGGAAGAAACATTAATTGATTCACGTGCAGATGCATATAACTGCGGCATTGCTGGGGCAAATAACCCTTGAAAAATAGCGTACACAATAATAAACAACCAAATATGATGAATATAAAAATATATTGAGAAACTAATCGCCCCCATCATCAACGCACTAATGATGAGTACCTTTCTATTTATACTATGCGTATCAGAAAAGCGAGCGACAATAGAATTTACAGTAAATTGACTCACCGCTGCTAAGGCAAGCAAAATACCGAATTGATTTGTTGTCATTCCTAGTTCTTTCGTCGCAAATAGCACAAAGTAAGGCACGGTAATGGCGATACCCATACCTAATAGCATCATATTCACAACGAATAATTTGTAGTTCTTTATATGCAACAATGCTGCAAACATTTTTCCTACCCCTATTCTTCTTTGATATAACACATCATTCTAATGATTAGCGAATAAAATTAATCATCAAAGTGACAAATGACTCAACTTGTGGCAACTGTAACATGCTACTGTCATAACTCATAAATGTTGAGCGAATAAGCGGTTGATTATCGATATTCACCTTTTCAAATTCGAACATATTTTTGTCGATATTTCTCATCATGATTTCTGGGAGAATCGTTACGCCTACGCCACTTACTAACATTTCTTTACATGTTGCAACTTGATCCACTGTTATCGTTGCGTGATAATCTTGACCAAGATTTTCATTATACCATTCTTTAATTTGATTAATATAGATAGGATCCGCTTGAAATTCTATGAAAGGCAACTTAGAAACGTCATTTCTTTTTTCTTTCGGGTAGATGAAATAATGATCGTCGTCAAAGAGATGCGTATTGGTCAAATTCATGACTTTATTACCTCTCGTAATCATTACGTGATAATCTCTATGATTGGCTTTGATTTGTTCTGTAGAGCCAACTTGCACTTGAATTTCAACGTTCGGAAATTGTGAATTGTATAAACTCAACACTTCAGGTAATAACGTTTGACCAATTAAAGATGAACACCCAATCGAAATTGTGCCATTCACTTCTCCGATATGCGCTTGCATTTTATCGAAAAATAAGCGTTCGCGCTTCAACATATCACGCGCATGTTCAATAATCATAGCACCTTCAGTGGTAGTGATTAGTTGTTTCTTTGTACGAATAAATATATCCACACCAAATGAGTGTTCAATAGCTTTAAGACGTTGTGTTACAGCTGGTTGAGAAATATATAATATCTCTGCTGCTTTACGTAACGTCTTAGTTTCATCGAGTGTAATTAATAATCGATAGTCTTCTATTTTCATAGCTTCCCCCTAGTAATGTTTATTCATGAACTTGGCTATGAGCAACACAAAATTTAAGACCGAAACGAAAAATGTTAAAACGCATGCCTTGCATTGACTTATTGTCTCGTTTCGCTCCTAATATAAAAGGATTGTGTTAATATCGTTCCCCTTTATTTAAATGTGGCTTATGATGCTGAATATGTTTTTTATAGGTTTTATTGTAATTTGGTTTCTTCAATTTACCAACCATCTTGTTATAACAATACATGATTCGGTTATTTAAATCGTCGAAATTCTCATTGATTTCAATCATCAATTGATGCGCAATCATATAGGCTTCATGATATTGTTTTTTAGTGATTTGTTCATTTTTTAATGCTAGTTCCAAGTCGTTCTCATCAACGAGTTCATATTCTCCAGTAGATGGCAATACGAGCACATCTAAGAATAAATCAAGTGTTCTAGCATTGCCCTTTTGTGTAATATTTTTAATATTAATATCGAAGTAATACTCCAATGGATTTCCTTTATCATCAAACATTGCAGTAATACTATAACGTTTCTTCTCCGGCAAAATCTGCAACCATTGATAATTGTCATTAGCAACAATTATATTCTGGCCTACTACCGTCACCTCTAAAGGTTCACGAACCTTCTTCATCGTGACCAAGCCAATAATACCCTTAAATCTATTATTATTTACCTTAACTTCTATATAATCACGTTCTAATAGGCGACGCCAGTGACGTTTATCTATATATTTTATTTTCATAAAGCCACCAACTCCTTGTCATTATTATATTAAACTAACCTATTAATGTCATCTTTGGTCGTTTTTATTTGCATTACACACATAAACCCATAAATTTTTTCAGTTTTATTTTACTACATCTATTCATTTTTTAGGGAAAATTGACAAAAATACGCGTATTTGATAGATTTAAAATTATATTATCTGAAAATTCTAAATAAAGTGATAAAGGAGGAATGGTTAATGACCAAAAGACCATTTAAAGCAGATCACGTAGGAAGTTTATTACGTCCAAAGCGTTTAAAAGAAGCACGTGCACAATATCAAAATAATACAATTTCAGCCAATGACCTAAAACAAGTAGAAGATGAAGAAATCGAACGCATTATTGAGAAACAATTAGAAATTGGGTTACATAGCATCACTGATGGCGAATTCCGAAGAAGTTGGTGGCACTTTGATTTCTTAGAGCATATTGATGGTGTAGAAGGTTATACACCCGACCACGGTTTAGAATTTGAAGGCATTGAAACACGTGCACATAATGTGAAAATCGTCGATAAAGTGAAGTATAATCCTAACCATCCTCACTTTGACCATTTTAAATTCTTATATGATAAAGTTGATGGTCGCGCAACTGCAAAAGTTTCTATCCCAAGTCCAAATCAATTATTTCACCCTAACATATTAAACGAAGACATTTATCCAAACATTGAAGATTTTGCTCATGATATTGCTGAAGCTTATCGTCAATCATTGCAACATTTTTACGATTTAGGTGCAAGATACATACAAATTGATGATGTATATTGGGCCGGTTTAACTGAGGGAAGTCAAAAGGTACGTGGACGTCAACGTACGGATGAAGAAAAAGTCCAAGCTCGCGAATTGGCATATAAAGTAATCAATCAGGCAGTACAAGGACTTCCGGATGATTTGATTTTAACTACGCATATTTGTCGAGGAAATTATCAATCAACGTGGGCGATTTCAGGTGGTTACGAAGCCATTGCGCCTTATTTATTCAAAGAACATTTGGATGGCTTTTTCTTAGAATATGACGATAATCGTTCTGGCGGCTTTGAGCCTTTACGTTATTTTAATAAAGATGCATATGCGGTCCTTGGTTTAATCACATCGAAAACACCTAAACTCGAAGACAAAGACTTGATTAAACAACGCATTGAAGAAGCACAGCAATATGTTGATTTGGAACATATCTGTTTGAGTCCACAATGCGGGTTTGCTTCTACTGAAGAGGGAAATCAACTCACAGAAGAAGAACAATGGGCTAAATTAGCCTACGTTGTTGAATTAGCAAATGAATTATTAGGTAGCGCTAATTAACGACTTATTAAACTTAAAAAGGGAGTGGACCAGAATTCTTTTGAATTCGTC
>NZ_JAFENV010000017.1:125510-143700 GCF_016892225.1 Staphylococcus sp. GDY8P47P
GCTTTGCTTGTAGAATTTCCTAGTGAAATTCTCTTTGTTGGGGCCCCTGACTAGAACTGAGAAAAGGTTGATTCAAGCGC
Organism: Staphylococcus sp. GDY8P47P; assembly: GCF_016892225.1. Lineage (NCBI taxonomy): Bacteria > Bacillati > Bacillota > Bacilli > Caryophanales > Staphylococcaceae > Staphylococcus > Staphylococcus sp. GDY8P47P. The sequence continues at coordinate 125,591 of NZ_JAFENV010000017.1, forward strand.
CTTCTCAGTTCAGTCAGCTACTGCGAATTTGCTATATAGCATTATTATATTATTTATGTCTCAGACTGTTTTTATGATTTATTTATTTATATCTAATAAGGCATACTGTTGAATCAACTTCTTATGTTGAGGATATAAATGCATTAACGTCTCTTGTGTAAACAATTCAAAGTGATTAAATTCAAATGCTGGTTGACACATACAACCTACTAAACTGTATCCTTCTCTGTCTATTAAACTTGAAGCAAAAATTGTATCTTTAGGTACCTTATACTGAAGTACTTGTCCTTCTTCAATTGCAGGTCCTAATTGAACACTTTCATAGTCGCCATCAGGTGTAATCATATGAATCGTTAATGATTCACCTGCATGGTAGTACCATACTTCATCTGCGTCGATACGATGAAAATGAGAAATATCACCTGTCTTCAGTAAGAAATAAATACTACTAAAAGGCGCACGTTGTGCTTCATCCGTTGATTCTCGAATGGTTTCTTTGAAATAACCACCTTCTGGATGAGGCGTAAGATCAAGTTGTTTAATCCAATCATCTGCGTGTTTTTTCATTATTTTAAGTCCACATTGTGGAAGACATTTTGAACATCTTCAAGATCTTCGAGTGCATCAATTAATTTCTCAAATGTTGCTTGGTCATCTTCCGATAATTCAATATCAGTTTGTGGTAACATTTCGAATTCAGCAACTTTAAAATCTTCTACGCCTGTTTCACGTAACGCATCTTGAACTTGAGCAAATTGGTCCGGTTCCGCATAGACAATTGTAAGATCTCCATCTTCAATAACATCTCTAACATCGACATCTTGTTCCATTAATGCCTCTAAAACGTCATCTGCTGACTTACCTTCAATTCCGAATGTCGCAGTATGATCAAACATATAAGCGACTGAACCTGATACGCCCATATTACCGCCATTTTTACCGAAAGCTGCTCTAACATCTGAAGCCGTACGGTTTACATTATTTGTTAAGGCATCTACGATAAGCATTGAACCACTTGGTCCGAACCCTTCATAACGTAAGTGGTCGAAATTTTCATCACCAGCACCTTTAGCTTTGTCTATAGCTCTATCGATAATATGATTTGGTACTGAGTAAGTCTTAGCTCTCTCAAGTACTAATCTTAACGCTTGGTTAGATTCAGGATCTGGCTCACCAGATTTAGCTGCTACATAAATTTCTTTACCAAATTTTGCATATATTCTACTTGTATTTTTATCTTTTTGGGCCTTTTTTTCTTTAATATTGTTCCATTTACGTCCCATAATGTCATCTCGCTTTCATACTCAATAATCCTTATTATATAGCATTAACAAAGCATTGTCTAAAATGGAATCCATTTTATGATGAATCAAATTAAAAGAAAAAATACTGACAAAACGACTTTGTCAGCACTCTTTGTTTAACATATTAAATTAAATATCTAAAAATTCTTCAACATCATTGAATAAAGCATCGAAATTTTTAATATTTTTTTCATCCATGTAGATAAATATTTTTCTTTCATCTTCAGTGGATCGAACCTTACTTAATCTTTCCTTTTCTATAAGTCGTCGAATTGATACTAACAATTTGGTTCTACTTAACTCCAACTCACTAATTGCTATTTTTAGAAACTTTTGCATTAACATTTGATCATTAGCAATATATTCATGAGCAAGTTTTAGTAAAGCTAAATCATTTAATGTCAACTTATATTGTTTATCTATATACTCTGACAATGCTTTATACTGTTTATAGAATTCTAGCAATTTATTTAATTTGTCATTATTCAATGCTTCTTGCACCTCCAAATATAAGCAGACAACTTAATTACTATTATCCTTTATATTTGTAAGTATGTCCTATAACTTTGTTTAGAAATTTTTGTCTAATTTACTAACAAAGTTAAATATAGTTGTGTAAAACATTATTTATTATTTCGTGACTCTTTGAGAATCTTAACGACGTATAAAGCATTGTAATTGAGGTTAATTTGAAGTGGTTCTTTTTTGAAATTGTGTTCTACGAGTTTTAATGTAGGATGAATGTGATAATCCATTTTTCTTAAAAAACGTTTCGACCATTTATATTTTTTCCTAATATGCTTTGAAATAAGATGATTAATATTGCCGTTGTAGTCATCAATAAGCTGAATCTTGACTAAATACGTATCCTTTAACGCGTCATCGTTAAAATCAATAAACACGTCTGTTTGGTCATAATTGACTTGCAATGACTCATTCTCTAACACGCGCCAATCATAGATGAAAATCGTATAGTGCGCTTCATCATCAATTAAGATGTAGTTTTCATTAAATAATTTAGGCTTCGTACTAATTTCAAGCAACTGATCCACTATTGTGCCTAAAATGGATTTAAATCCATTTTCGTCGAATATGTGCAGCGCATTAAATTGTCTATTATGATGCTTGAAATCGAAGCCAATGCCATTAAAGTAAGAAGCTGTTCTTACAAATGTTTCTATTAATAAAGGTGCGCTATTATTCAAATCATTATATTTACTATTTAAAAATTTATGATTTTCAAAATTTAAAAATATTATCTTCTGATTCTCTAAATCAATTTGTTTTAGAATTTGTCGGATATTTTGATAGCGTACTATATTTTTAACTAATAAGTGCTCATTTTGTTCAATTAGATATGGCATTTTCAGTTGCGCATTATCAATATATAAAAATTTAAAATTAATACGTTTGATTTGTGATTCTAGCGTTTTAAACAAGACTGGGTCATTTAACAATTTACTTATTTCTAAACCGAATGAAAATTGTTGGGTCTTATGCTGTATCTTTAAAATGACGCGATAGATAGATTTTAAATTTAACTCCTCTAAATCAAATACAAGCTCTAATTTATGATTACCAGTCGTAGGCAGTTGATGTTCTCTGAAGTAGTCTGCTACATCCTCATAATTTGACTCTAAAAAATCTGTTAACCCTAAATCTTCTAATCTAAAGACCACATTTAACCCATTACGAATAATATATTCAAATAAGCGTTGTCTCTCATTCTTAGTCATTTGATCTTTAATATCACGCATATCTACATTAAGGTAAAACTTCAATGTTGTTTTGCCAAAAGACAATGGTCGCGCAAAATCTTGAAGAAAAAGTAACCTGATTTCTTCAATTGTATTAACTTGAATGACTAAATAATATGGATTGACAACCGAACCAACCGTTGAATCTGCATAAATTTTATGTTCATCATGTTGGTTATAATATTGTTGCTTCGTTTTAATCAAATGTCGTATATCCTTCAAGCTAGTATCATTCAATGTTTCATAATCCATGTAAATTGTTTTGTTGAATTTATCACAGTATCGGTATTCATTAGGCGTCATGCCGACATGATTTTTAAAGGATTTTGAATAACTTGAGGCATTACTAAAACCTACTTTTTCACTTATGAGACTGATTGTATTTTCCGTAGTTAACAACCATTCAAATGAATTTGCAATTTTCAAAGTATCGACATAGGTTTTAAAGCCCATATTTAACAATTGGTTAAATTGTGCTGAAAGATTGGATTTAGAAGTGAATAATTGTGATGCAATACCAGTTAATGTTATTTTTTTATTAATATTTTGATTAATATATTCTAGTACATCGCTTAACTCTCCGTAATAAGAAAAGTTATATTGATGATTAGCAATCATCTTTTCAATTGCCCCTTCTTTCCCAATAATATCGACAATAGAAGTGATGTGTGTCGTATCATCAGAAATGGCGTCAACATTTAAAGCGTTTAGTGCTATATGTAGTAACAAACGTTTGATTGCGCTGGTTGATTTTACTAAATTAGTCGAATATTTATAATTAAAAAATTCAAAACCTCGATCTCTAAACCAGTCACTAGCGATGTATAGCATCAGTGTTTTTTTATTTTCTATAATTGAAAAAATATCTGTGTTATTGATGACGTAAATATCATTTTCGACGCTAACAGTTTTAGTAAAGTGCTGAAGTTTAAGTTGACCTTCAATTGGAAACAACAGAATAATACCGTCTTGGCAACGTGTCATTTTGTATTCATGTTTAGTCAATATATGAACATAGGTATTAGCCATTGATTAACCTCTTTCTTATTCATGATCGTCTTTCTAAATGTTGTACTATTTCTTCTTTTGGTATCTTAGCACTATCACAGTGATTAAATGTAAATTTATCACAACACGATAAACAAATCAAAAATACATTTTTTTATAAATTAATTACTTTTTATTATTTATTTAAATTATGAATTTGATAAAAAAGATGCCTCGTTATTGCTCAATAATTCAATCATGTGTTTAGTAATGCGATCAATCATACAATTACTAAACAAATTAAAATCATTAAATACAATACGAAGACATCTCAAATGTATAGTTTCTCATTATATGTGTTTTTATTTAATTTTTAAAGCGATTTGCAAGTCTTAATACATCTTTTATAATATTTAATAAATTGATAAATAGATTAAAACCCATTTCGCGAGGTGAGAAATTCCCTCGTTTCATACGATTGAAATCATACAAGGTATATAGTAAGAATAATATTAGACCTACCGCTGTGATAACGGTATGATATATCGGATTATTGATGAACATACCAATTAATCCAGCAATAATTAACGCAATTAATGCGACAAATAAATATTTACCAATACTTGAGGCATCATTGATTATAAAATAGCCCAAAATACCGAAAACAATGAACGCTCCAATTGCCAATAGGACATTTTTATAAAAGACCTCTGGCCCTAAATTTTGCATATAAGTTGTAAACGTAGCGTATGATAAAAGACCCACAAGTATGGCGTAAATATGCGAAATGATCAACCCATATTTACGTGCCCGTTGAATAAATAATGTTGCTAATATTAATACCAATAGTGCTATGGATAAAGGACGTCTCCATTCCATAGGTAAATACTGTCCAAAGTAACATCCAATTCCAAATATAATCCAATAATACATAAAATAGAGCCATACTTTACCATAAGCATGTGATTGACCTTTCTCTTGATGCTTCCGATTCACATGTTGTGCATTATTGTACGTCTGAGACATATTTTAAATCTCTCCTTATTAACTATCCCTTTTTCAATTCGATTGTATCGCATTCTAATTACTTTTCAAAAATAAATCATTTACGATTGATATATTTTCTACAATTACATTACTAATAACCATTAATTTAAGTACAAAAAATATACGTCACAACTAAGTTTAATACAATCTTAAAGCCTGTTGTTAAGCCATTTTGAGTTAAATTTACTTAAATTAGTTGTTCTAACATCTCATCAAAATATTACAATTTACTTAATTTTAAAAATGAAATCCATGAGCAAATGTTAGCTGAATCCTATCATATCAACGGATTGGACGGTTTTACACAATCAATGACAAATATTAACAATGTTACAAGATAATAACAACGCCCACAGTGTGTCACATTTTTGATAGTATGAATACGTGATATATGTGAATGAATATATAAGGTAATGAATAGTTTAGGAATAAATTAATTAAAAATATAATGAATTTTCTCAAGGAGGACATTTAGTTGAAAAAGTTAGCAGTCGCAGCTTCTGTCGCAACCGGAGCAGTTGCAGTATTATCAAACCATAATGCTGAAGCATCAACACAACATACTGTAAAATCCGGCGAGTCGCTATGGAGCATCGCTAGTAAATATAATACATCTGTAGATAGTATTAAGAAGAGTAACAACCTTTCTAACAATATGATTTTCCCTGGCCAAGTTATTACTATTGGGGGCAGCAGTAATAATGCTAATAATGCCAGTTCAAACGCAACAACTTCTTCATCATATTACACAGTAAAATCTGGCGATTCTTTATATGCAATTGCTAGTAAGAATGGTGTATCGGTCAATGCATTAATGAAGGCCAATAACTTATCAGGTTATTTAATAACACCAAATCAACAATTAAAAATACCAAATGGTTCAGCAAATACACCTACTGAAACAAATCCGAATACAACGAATAACGGTGGCGGAAGTGGCGGTTATGCTAGCCCATCATTCAATCATCAAAACTTATATACTGCTGGTCAATGTACATGGTATGTATTCGACCGTCGTGCGCAAGCTGGTAAACCAATTAGTACTTATTGGTCAGATGCTAAATATTGGGCAGGCAACGCAGCAGCAGATGGTTACACAGTAGATCATAATGCAACTGTTGGTTCAATTATGCAATCAACTACAGGCTACTATGGCCATGTGGCTTATGTTGAACGTGTTAATGCAGATGGTAGCATCTTAATTTCAGAAATGAATTATGCTAATGGCCCATATAACACAAATACAAGAACCATTCCTGCATCTGTAGTTTCAAGCTACAATTTCATTCACTAAATAATATAATATTGCTATCTTGTGGATGGTCACCCTATCATAGAGAACTTCATCAACAAATTCTACAAGCTAAGTAAGCTAGGAGTGGAACAGCGTTTTAAAATTCTGTTCCACTCCTTTTGTGTTCTATAAAAAATACGTGGCAACAACACACCATTGTAATAATTTGATTTGACAACCTGTAACTTTTATTTAAGTTTTATATTCTATCATAATAAACGCATACTTAGATTAGACTTACTAACTTAATTCATCTAAATGATTTAGCATATAAGTAAGACACTTTAAAATGAACATTCAGTTAGCAATACTTTAAAGAATGTCTTTATAACCAAATCCCCCTCCCTATCTCAGGACGTACATAAAAAACTGCCTACAAAGTCAAAGACTTTATAGGCAGTTTGAAAAGGGTGAGACGACGAATTTAATAAGTATTCTGTCCCACTCCCTAACACTTAATTATTTAATTATAAGAAAATGTTCATAACTAAGAAAATCAAAGCAGCTAAAATAGCTGAGATTGGTAATGTAATAACCCATGTAATAATCATACGTTGTGCAGTGTTCCATTTAACACCTTTAGCTCTGTTAGAAGCACCAACACCAAGAATTGATGATGATACAACGTGTGTTGTAGATAATGGGAAGTGTAATGATGATGCTACAAATATTGTTAATGCTGATGATAAGTCAGCTGCAGCACCGTTAGCTGGGCGGATTTTCATAATGTTTCCACCTACAGTTTTAATAATCTTCCATCCACCAATGGCAGTACCTAGACCCATTGCAGTTGCACAGGCAACTTTTACCCATAAAGCTGGTTCAACATTCGATGGATCTTGAATATTGGCTACAATTAAAGCTAATGTAATGATACCCATTGATTTTTGTGCATCATTCGTACCGTGTGAGAACGATTGTAATGCTGCAGTAAATACTTGGAAGAATCGGAAATTACGATTCGCTCTAGTAAGGTTAGCATTTTTAAAGACAATTTTAACAATCGTGTACATAATGAATCCGACACAAAATGCAATAATTGGTGAAATGATTAAAACAATAATAATCTTAGTGAAACCTTGATAATGAAGTACACCAAATCCTTGTGCTGCAATCGCTGCACCTGCGATTGAACCTATCAACGCATGAGATGATGAACTTGGTATACCATAATACCATGTTAATAAGTTCCAAATAATTGCGGCTAATATTGCGGCTAATACAACGACTAACCCATTTTGTAATTTAAATGGATCAACAATATCTTTCGTTATTGTACCGGCAACACCAGTGAAAGTTAGCGCACCAACAAAGTTCATAATTGCCGCTAAAAAGATAGCAGTTCTAGGCGTTAAGGCACGTGTTGATACTGCTGTAGCAATCGCATTGGCTGTATCATGGAAGCCATTGATAAAGTCAAAGATTAAAGAAAATATTACGATAGCTATAGTGATAATTAATACATATTCCATAAATTAAAACTCCCTTAGCTATTTTTCATAATAATCGTTTCGAAATTATTTGCCACAACTTGACATTTATCTGCGATTTCTTCCATGCTTTCATAAATATCTTTTATTTTAATAAGTGTGATTGGATCAGTTTCGCTGTTAAAGATGTGTTTAATAGATTGACGTAAAATGCCATCACAGTTTGTTTCAAATTCTTTAATGTTAATAGAATGAATGCGCATGTGTGATAATTTTTTCTCTACTAATAAACCAACAGCTAATTTCATTTCTGCTACTGCTTTTTGAATATTTTCTACGAATTCTGCCATGTATTCATCTGTATATTCAATTGAATACATTTCGAACATTGATGATGTTTCTTCCATAGCGTCTAGCACATCATCAATTGCATTACATAAAGATAGGATATCTTCACGTTCAATTGGTGTAATAAATGTTTGATTTAAATCCGTAATGACTTGATGCATTAATTCGTCACCATGTGACTCATAAGTCTTGATATTATCAGAATAAGCTTTTAAATCTAAGTGCGTATTGAAATCCATTTTCCCGAATTCAACTGCAGCACGGTCCAAGTTAAATACCATTTCCTCTAATTGAACCATGAACTTATCCTTTTTCTTAGTAAACATTATAAAGCCTCCATTATAGCGATCGTTTCCAATCACGTTGTAAATTTTTATTATTGTAAGACAACTTTAGATAAAGGATACATTTACAATAAGAACTTTTCAAAAGTCTTTTTCAGACTATTTGTAAATTTTATGTAAATATAATGTTTTACTGTTATTCACGTAATACTCCATTACTGAATTTGTCCCTATTTGAAAATATCACAAAATTTACATAACCACAATTACATTTACAAATTCTTTACAAATACGAAATATTAGAAAAATATTAGCTTAAATTGAGTGATTAATTGTACGTTTAGAATGGTTATATGCGATAACTGCAAAAATGCTGTAAATGATTGAGTAAATACCCATTACGACAAAAATCGGCACTTGATTATCAAAACCTATGATCTTCATAAAGACCACAGCAGCAAAGTATGAATGCAACAAGGCAATAATCAATGGTATACCAAAGTTAAATGCCACTTTAAGCTTTAATCCTTTGGCCATATCTTTTTGAATGAATCCTAATTTGCGTAATACTGAATAGCTTTCCAACTCATCTTCTGTTTCATCAATTTGTTTAATGTAAATAATACATCCTGTGGCAATCAAGAATGCAATGCCTAAAAATGACGTTACAAACAGTAATATGCCAGTTAAACTGGATACTTCACTAACGACTTCACTACGCGTTTGCACATCACTGTTGAGATCTTTCGTAATGCTTTCAAGTTTCGGAATATCTCTATTATGTTGTAAATCAAAGCCATATTGTGAAACGATATATTTACGATTCGCATGTGTTTTCAAGTAATTATAATCGGTATCATTCAATACTAGTGTAGGACCACCTAAATCAATACTTTGTTTAAAATAAATTTTGTCCATCACTTTATGCAATTTAATATTCACGTGATATTTTTTAGTTCCAATAGAAGCCGTACCATTTGATTTATGCTTCGATAACTCTTGAATTAAACCTTCAGGCATAATTAAATTTGCTTCACCTTTTTCTAAAGAAACATTTGGAAAATATTTTTCGCTCGTTACAGTAACTGCATAGGGTTGTATCTGACTATTGTCAAATAACTGATCTTTATATAGTTGAGAATATACGACTTGTTTAAAATCATAACGATAAGGAATATGATGGCGACTTAATTCAAATCCTAATTCATTTGCAAGTTTCTCTTCTTTTAGCGTAACTTCATGGGGTGATTCTAAAAGCACTTCATTTGCCAAAGAACCTCTACTAATCGCAGCGAAACATAAAACTGATACAGTAATTGCTGAGATGATAGCCATTACAGTCAATGAAAATGCATTTTTTCTAATTCGAAACATGAGTGATGACGTGAAAATAACATCATTTACAGTCATATTTCCGCCTTTAAAGTATCTAATCATCTTCAATATGAGTGATATCGTACTTCGAAAGAAAAAATAAGTTCCTAAAACAGTTACAATTAAAATGACAAATGGTAGTATGACATCATCCACAATCTCAACAAAGCGCGTTGATAAATAATATCCCGTCAATATTAGCACAACGCCTAAGATACCTAATATAACTTCTCCTAATGTAAGCGTGATATGACTATCTTCTTTACTATCTTGAAAGTCCATCAAACTTTTAATTGAGGATTTACTTAAATAAATAGATGCTTGGATAATGATGAGTATATAGGCAATGACAAGTATAAATAATGTTTGTGCAATCGCTTGAAAACTAAAAATGAATGATACAGATGTATGTATACCTAATAATTTCAACACAATCATTAGTAGTATTTTCGAGCCCAAAATGCCAATAATCATACCTAATAATGCAGTTATAATAAAAATAAATAACTGCTCAAGCATTAGCATGTAAATAATACTTTTTTTGCCTAAACCAATCGTTTGCAATAACCCGAATTCATAACTCCGTCGTTTAATAAACAACATATTTGTATACATGATAAATACGACAATGATGATAAATAAAAAATAACTTCCCACTTGTGTACCTTGACGTATCATTGACAAAGACTGGTGCACATTTAAGTGATGTACATATTTGATCGTAATAAAACTAAAGAACAACACGATACTTAATACAAGTGAAAAGATATAAATTGCGTAATGAATAATATTTTGTTGAAAGTTCTTCCATATAATATGACTAAAACTCATACATCATGCCACCTAAGATACTTTGTGCACGTAGAATTTCTCTGTGAAAGACGTTTTTATCATCTTCACCTTGATATATTTCAGTAAAAACTTGTCCATCTTTCAACATAATCACACGCTCTGAGAAACTTGCTGCTAATGGGTCATGCGTGACCATCACTATCGTCGCATTATAGAGTTCATTAATTTTTTGAAAACGTTGCAACAAATCTCGAGTATTTTTGGAATCAAGTGCGCCAGTAGGTTCATCCGCAAAAATAATCTTTGGATATGTAATAAATGCACGTGCAGCTGACGTTCTTTGTCGTTGTCCACCTGAAATTTCTGACGGATACTTATCACTAATTTCAAATATATTTAACGCCTTTGTGATACGTTGATAGCGCTCATTCATTTCGCTTTTATCTAGCTTCTGAACGGATAAAGGTAACATGATGTTCTCTTTGACCGTTAGTGTATGTAGCAAATTATATTCTTGAAATATAAATCCAATATCTTTTTTTCTGATGTCAGACAATGCTTTGTTAGACAATTTTTCTAATTGTTGACCGTCTAAAATAATAGAACCGTGTGTTAAATAGTCAATTGAACTTAATACATTCAATAAGGTTGTTTTGCCTGATCCCGAGGGCCCCATGATAGCAACAAACTCTCCCGCTTCAATTGACAGGTCAATATCTTTTAATACTTCTTGTTTAGTTTGCTTGTTACCATAGGTTTTGGCTATTTGCTTTGCCTGTAATATTGTCACGTTAATCGTTCACCTCGTCATTCAATATATCTGCGTGCGCGTTTATTTTAGTGATTTCGCACTTATTTAGTCAGTTTAATTATAAAAGTAATTACAATTGATGAAATGAAGATGGAGTAACAAATCAACGTTTTAAGGTAACATTGTTGTCACTTGCGTCATACGCGCCATTAATTCATTTTGTTTCGGAAAAGTTAAAACAAATGTAGTCCCTTGCCCTACGGTAGACGTAACACGAACATCGATACCTAACTGTTCCTTAACGCTGTTTACCAAATACAGTCCAATACCCGAAGATGTCGTTTCATTACGATTCGCAGTCGAAGTGAAACCACGCTCAAATATACGTGGTAAATCTTTGTGACTAATCCCTCTACCAAAGTCTTTAATTTCTAATGCCACATGATCATCCTTTATAAAAGAGCGGATAACAATATCCTGGCCTTGTGAATATTTCAAAGAATTAGATAAAATTTGACGAATCATCATGCGACACCACTTGACATCTGTATATACATCTAAGTTTGTCTCAAAATTCAAATCATAACCTATACCCTTAGCCTGACTAATATGACGTGTCAATTGAATCTCATCGATGACCAGTCGTTTCAACGCAGTTTCTTCAAAATACATATCTCTATTTTTAGACTCTAATCGAGTTAAATACAGTTGTTTATCTAATAACTCATTAATACGTGCCCACTCATATAATAATGCCTTTTTACGGGTACCTTCTGCTTCTTGGTCAATTAACAACTTCATCGCTGTTACAGGCGTTTTAATATCATGCACAAATTCAGTTAAAGATTGTTCCGTCATTTTGATATGTAATTGCTGCTCAACTACACGTTCTTTTTGACTTGTTAATTTACGGTAAAGGTAATTAACAACTTCCCGTTGAAACGGATCTTCAGCCAAATCTTTGTGCTTAATTTCTTCAATTTCCTTATTATTATATAAATGTTGATATAACTTAACTTCTTTCAAAAAGGTAAAAACTAAAAATAGTACAGTAAGACCAAGATTTAGCATTACAATAAAGCTGATACCTTCAATTGAGATATCATAATCAATATAAGCCATACCTAATAAAATCAAATGTAAAAACACAATCCAAAAAATCCAATTACTACGTGTTTTAAGGAATAACCAAAACCATTTCAAGTTACTCATGCGCCATGTAACCTTTACCTACTTTAGTTTCAATTTGCGTATCCATGCCAATATCAGCTAGCTTTTTACGCAAACGATTTACATTAACAGTTAGCGTATTATCACTTACAAAAGCTTCATCATCCCAAAGCGCAGTAATTAACGTATCTCTCGTAACAATTTGATTCTGCTTTTGAATTAACATTTCTAAAATAATCATTTCAGTCTTAGATAAATAGATCACTGCGTCGCCTTTTTGAATGCTATCCTTTGATAAGTCTACAAGCGCATCCTGCCAATTCAATGTTCGCTTTTCTTCTGCGCCAAATTCATAGACACGTCGATAAATCGCCTGCAGTTTGGCTATTAGCACGTTTGTATGGAATGGCTTTTGCATATAATCATCCGCACCTAATTCCATACTCATCACTTGGTCCATAGGATTATCGCGAGAAGATAAGAATAAGATTGGCACGTTAGATACTTGTCTAATCTTTCTACACCAATAAAATCCATCATATTTAGGTAATTGCACATCCATAATAACTATTTCTGGATTAGTTTCTTCATAAATATCCATTACTGCACTAAAATCATCTATTCCTGTCACGAAGAAATCCCAATGTTCGAGTTCTTTTTTCAATTCTTGAAATAGTGTTTGATCATCTTCTACTAATAATACTTGCATCACTTTATCACCTATTATTTTGTATATTTCATCTTTTCTCCAGATTGTACGCGTCCGTTAAAATGTTTAATACGGCAGTCAATTTCAAACCCTCGCATAATCAAGCCTTGTAACGGTGCTTGAACGAAGTAATATATTGGCCATAACAATTTCGGGATATAATCATATAAATGGATCATGACTAAGCGTGTACCTTTAATTTGTCTAAATTCTAATTTGCCTTGTTTCTTTTGATTACGTTTAATTATCGAACCTGAAATGAAATGTAACGTTATCAATCCTATATCGTCTTCAACTTTCTCCATTACTAATAGTGGTTTAGATTTTTTACGGGCATAAATGAAGTATCTGCCATTTTCTTGATACGTATGCATCAATGTACCACGTGTATCATTCAGCCATTTCATAAAGTAATCTACTAGATACGTCAATGTCCATTTCCTAGGTAATATCATTCGCATCGCTGTTCTGATATCATCGTATTTAGACATTTGTAATTCAGCGTTAATATGTGGACGTTTAATTTGAGTGTTTGTCTTTTCAACAGGAACACCGTAATTCTCTAAACGCTGTACTGTCTCACTATCAAATCGACTACCGCTTACATACACTATTTTAGACACACCTTGTTGCGCTGCCGCTCTAGCAAAGTTATCTGCTGCAATTAGATTTAAATCTCGCGCAGTTGCTTGCGTTAATTTCGCTGAGTTCTTGTTAGGGTCCAAATAATAAACCGCAATATCCATTCCTTCCATAGCCTTTACAACATCAGTATAACTATAAATATCTCTTTTCAACCATGTTATGCGATTATTATTTTCTTTTTTGGTATTAGGATATTTTGATAAAGCATAAATATGCGCTTCTTCTTGAATCAAATTACTTATATATTTGCCAATATAACCACTACCGCCTGCTAATAGCACATTTGGTTTCATTTTTGAAATTGCCCCTTTAGTTTAAAAAGTTTTTTATTTTATGTATATTTAAGAATTATTGCTATAATACCATGTAAGACACAATAGTTTATTAATTTGGGAGGAAGCCGTATGGCTCATATTATTCGTGAAATTAGTATAAAAGACGTTGAAGACTTTATAAAATTATTAAGCAAAATTTATGATGAATCTGAATACACACTATATAACCCTGGTGAATATACACCGAGCATTTCAAGCGTTAGCAATCACCTAGAACGCATTATCACTTCTCCAAGAAACACAGTTTACGTTGCAGAACAAGACGATCAATTGGTTGGTTATGCATTTATAACAACTGAAAATTACGAACGTAAACGTCACGAAGCGGTCATTACAATTGGTGTTAGACAGCTTTATCAGAAACACGGTATCGGTATGGCATTAGTAAACGCTGCTGAAGCTTGGTCGATTAACCATGATATTAGACGTATTGAAGCCTCTGTTGTTCCTGAAAATGCACGCGCAGTTGAACTCTTTAAAGCTTCAGGATTCAATATTGAAGGCGAATTAAAAGATAAATTGTACATTAACGGCCAATACTTCAATAAATATGTTATGGCCAAATTACTGATTTAATAATGATTTACCATCACTAATATTATACTCTAGTCATTATAATATTAAACTAGATTACTACAAAGTTAATTTAAATTTTCAATTACTTCTAAGATTTCAACACCATCATCGCTAATAAAATAGAGAAATAGGAGTGGGACAGAATTCTTTTAAATTCGTCGTCCCACCCCCGCAAGGATGACTAGAACTGAGAAAAGCTTTGTTAAAGCGCCTTCTCAGTTCAGTCAGCTACTGCGAATTTGCAAAATAGCTGCATTATATTATTTATGTCCCGGACTCGTCCTACTCCCACTGTTTTGGTTAGACATACCTTTTTATATAAACTATGCTCTAAACGCCTCAACACTATATAGTCATCATTGGACATTGGACATAAGCTATGATGTTATGCGTCACTCACACGCTTCCTCATTATCATGTAACTAATGCTAGCAGCACACCGCTTCTAATACGGAGATAAAGAAAAATGACTATCTGAACCTGTTGAACCATCAAATGGTGATTGGTAATTTTGTTCTACACCAGATGACGACGTATTTCTACTTAGGAAAGCAAGTACACGTTTCATATTCTCTTTAGATTCTGGTTTGTCTAGATGGAATTGATATTGATGATGTAAATGATGTGAACCATCATAAAACAATGTACTTACCGGTATATTCGCCTCTTTCAATTTGCGATAAAATTCAATGTTTTGACTATAGAAAGGATCCGCATCACCTACTGATAAATATGTTGAAGGATAATCCTTAGTCACTTGATTAATGGTTGACATTTGAGAAATATTTTTAAAATCAGTTTCCCAATGTGTTGCACCTGTATAACTATGCATAAACATTTGAATTCTTGGAAATTCAGTTTCTCTTACAGTCTTCATATCATAAAACCCACCGAAAAAGATAGCACCTTTAATTTGTGAGGGGGTAAAACGCTGTTCAAATCCCATTTCGTTTCGTAAAGTACTGTTTGTTTGCATCGCAACATATTGACTCGTTAGTTGTGCACCGGCAGAATCACCACCGATAATGACTTGGTTTAAATCGATTGGGAAACGGTCTTTATTATGCTTAATAAATTGAATGGCATCATCAAATTGAATAAGCGGTGTAGGATACTTATAGTTAGGCGCTAAAGCATAGTTAACGTTGACCACTACATATCCTTGCTCAACAATTTGAGATAGTAATGGATTTTTGTATTGTTTATCACCTGCAACATAGCCACCACCGTGCATCCAGAAGATAACCGGTAATTGAGTATCCTTATCTACATCATCAGGCATCATGATATCAAGTTGACTTTTAGGAAGATGATTATTGTATGTAATATTTTGAAATAGCTTGACGTTAGGGTTATTGATTTGAACTTTCTCACGCTGCTGTTTACGTTTCTCACTTTCTTGTTGGTGGTGATATAACCCTAAAGCAACTACGATACTGACGATCATAATTGTGACACCAGTAATCATCGCCCATTTTTTCTGAGTATTCATTCCTTATGATCCTTTCAATTGATTATAGACGGTTTGTCCGCTTTTTTAATAGAAAAAGGAGTGGGACAGAATTCTTTTTAAATTCGTTGTCCCACCCCCGCAAGGGTGACTAGAACTGAGAAAAGCTTGATTTATGCGCCTTCTCAGTTCAGTCAGCTACTGCGAATTTGCAAAAATAGCTTCATTATATTATTTATGTCCCAGCCTCTTTAACATTAAAACATTCAATTTAAATTGTAAAGTATAGCTGTTTTAAATCTAAGCGATATGGTCTTTATTATCACTCTTACGTAGATAATATTTAATTAATACTGCAACTACGATAAACAGACCGACAACACCCATGATGTTATAAAGGAAGTTAATTAAGTCTGCAAATCCTACAAAGCTTAGAATAAACGCTGCAACCATCATAACAGCAATGAAAATGTGATATTTTTTACTATATGGTTCTGTAAAACGTGCTGCAAATGAATAGCATAGTCCTAAAATTGTATTGTACATAACTGCTAACATAATGACAGTTAAAACAAGACCAATCCAAGGATGTATAGCATTAGCTAATGTTAATGTTGGAATTTCAACATTTTTAATTTTAGGATATTCAGATTGTAATGCAAAGTTGATTAAGGCTAATAAGATTGTGTAAATCACACCGCCAAACATTGCACCTCCACCTGAAATTTTACGTTTAGAAGCGTCGCCACCAATAGCAACAACCGTACTAAAGCCAACTGCAAAAGCTAGGCCTCCGTACATTAAGCCTCTAATTACACCCCAAAATGCACTTGTTTTATCAACTGTACTGTTAACTTCGTTTAATGGAACGCTACCTGCAAATAAGTAGTAAACGGCAATAAGGATTACCATAATAATTAAGAATGGTGTTACGATACCAAGCGCGCTCACAATTTTGTTGAAGTCTAATAATAATGTTAAATAAATGACAATCGTCATAATTAAGGCACCTAACCATGTAGGTATACCAAAACTCTCTTGGAATGTTGAACCAGAGCCTGCAATCATAGTAACTGCAATACCGAATAAAAAGAATACTAATATATAATCGAAGATTTTGCTAAACTTTTCTCCGAATAAATATTGTAATGTTGACTCATGGTTTGTAGCTTCAAACGCGGTACCTATTTTAGCTACTTGTCTACCAATGAAACCAAGAATTAAACCTGAAATAAGTACACCGATATATGACCATAAACCATATGGTGTAAAGAATTGCATAACTTCTTGTCCAGTTGAGAATCCGGCACCTACTACAATGCCGACATAGGCGAAACCAATTTTTACAGCTTCTTTATTTAATCCCATGCGAAAATATAACCTCCTTAAATTTGACACATTGTGCATTATAACGTACTACAAATAATATGCAACAGTGTATACTAGTTGCGACACGCCGTTTATCGGCTATAACCACTATGTTATATACGCTTATTAAAGATTTAAAATTTCTAAAAAAATTATTATTCTTACCTCATTTTCCATAAATAAGTAACTAAGCACATCGTAATTTATGTTACGTTTATGATAAATATCACATTAGAAAAAATGAATGAAGCATTATAATTGGGAATGTTTTAAAGCCCAAATTAATAGAATGCTTCCAAAATCAAAAATAAAAATCATCTACAACCAAAGGAAAGTTGATGTGGGGTCTGTTTTTGAATTTATGAAGGCTACCTTGGGTTTCACTTGAATGTCTGTACAATGGATATATAAAGTCAAAAGAGAACTAGGATTTGGGAGTGGGACAGAATTCTTTTAAATTCGTCGCACCCCCAACTTGCTTAGCTTGTA
>NZ_JAFENV010000017.1:143732-184059 GCF_016892225.1 Staphylococcus sp. GDY8P47P
GCTTTGCTTGTAGAATTTCCTGATGAAATTCTCTTTGCTGGGGCCCCGACCCCAGCTTGCTTAGCTTGTAAAATCACTTTCGTGATTTTTTGTGTTGGGGCCCCGACTCCCAGCTTGCCTTGCTTGTAGAATTTCTTTATGAATTTCTCTTTGCTGGGGCCCCGCCCGCAAGGGTTACTAGAACTGAGAAAAGCTTGATTAAAGCGCCTTCTCAGTTCAGTTAGCTACTGCGAATTTGCTAAATAGTATTATTATATTATTTATGTCCCAGACTCTTAATATAAGAAAAATAACAACTCAACGAGCTGAAAATAATCAGAAAAATTATAAAAAAGACAATTTCTATATTATTTCAATAGAAATTGTCTCTTTTCACTTATCCAGGAACTTTATGTCCCGGACCCTCTATCTTTCCTAATTAGAATTTCCATATTGTTGTAATTCGTTAATATCAACGACAACATTATCCATACGTTTAGCTGTTTCTTTAAGTGCATTTCTTGCAACATGATTACTTGGATCTAATTTCAAAATTTGTTTAGCTACTTTGAAAGCTTCAGAATCTGTAATAACAGGCTCTGGAATTGCGTGTAATAATAACATTTGCAATAGACTCTTAATTTCTTTACCATTTGTTAATTGGATGGATGCTTGCGCATGGTAGTACGCAGAATCTAATGCGCCCTCAATTTCACTTAACGGATACACAAGTAATAGAAATGCTAAATCATGCAACTCAGACGTTTCTTCAAATTTAATCATATATAAAATACAAGTATAAAACATCATGCTTTCATGTTCATGTGCACATGAAATGTAGGCTTCTTCAAAATCTAGAAAGTCTGCTTTGGCCATTATCTGTCTAACTTGTTCAAATTCTCCACTTAAAACGTTTTCCTTGATGCTGTTTTGCATGACCTTGCCCACCTACTCTTTCGCTTTACTATAATAACCTATTTTATCACAATCATTTGTCATTTTCATTTTATAAATTACTTAATTATAAAATTTATTTTGCGCATTTCAATGATTATTATATTACCGCT
Organism: Staphylococcus sp. GDY8P47P; assembly: GCF_016892225.1. Classification (NCBI taxonomy): domain Bacteria; kingdom Bacillati; phylum Bacillota; class Bacilli; order Caryophanales; family Staphylococcaceae; genus Staphylococcus; species Staphylococcus sp. GDY8P47P. Next base: position 144,779 of record NZ_JAFENV010000017.1, read on the forward strand.
GATTAACCTACATTTTAGTCAAATGCATTTGCTTTAAATGACGTTTGTGTAACTTCTTGTATCGCTTCATCAGTAGTTCCACCAACTGACAATTTGACTGCTGCAGTGAAACTACCTTCTACAATTGGTGCATCCATTTTCTTAATATGATGTGGTCCATCGTACATTTCAATTGCTAAATCGATATTCATTTCAGATGATCCTAAATCATAGAAACATAGTGCATCATCTTCTAGGTTATTGATAATATTTTGAATGTCATCAAATGAGGTACCTATACCGCCATCGACACCACCGTATGCGATAATGTTTACATCCTTGGCCATCTGATTAAGTAAAGATTTAGTGCCTTTCGCAATATCTGCACTATGGCTAATAATTATGATTGATGTCATTTGATATCATCTCCAATCAAAGCGCTTAAGATATACACCATACTTTGAGCACCGGGGTCAACATAACCTATTGAATCTTTTTTAAAGTATGCTGCACGTCCTTTTGTAGCTTCAATAGCTTTCGTATCAGTCGCAAATTGTTGCAATACTTCAAATGTTAATGTTTCTTCATTCTCTAAAGCTTCACGTGCACGATCTACAACATCAAACATAGTTTTCTCATTACGTTGCACTTTACCTCTTTGCGCAATCGCATTTGCAAATTCAGTAACGACAACTTTTAAATTATCATTGTCAATATCATCTTTAACGACATTAGACACTTTAACAAAGCTAAATCCGTATAATGGACCAGATGCACCGCCAATATTTGACATTAATGCCATACCTGTTGTTTTAAACAGCGATGCCATACTACTATCATCTAGTTTATCTTTCAAACTTTTGAAGCCGCGTAACATATTAACACCATGATCACCGTCACCAATTGCTCTATCCAAATCTGTTAATACTGTTTCTTTTTCTGAAAAAGTTGTCTCCAAATCTAACAAACGTTGTTTCATTTCTTTAACATCCATTTTTATCACCTCAGTTGAAAGTAGTGTTTCTTTTAAAAGTAACGTGACGCTGTAGGCGCTTGTAAGGCTTTTAATAGCGTTTCATCGCTAGGTAATATAGTAATTGAGAAACCTTGCATATCTAGTGAAGTCATGTAGTCACCAACAAACCATTGTGCGACTTCTCGGTTCTGTTCCTCTAAATAACGTGCGCTAAATTTAGTCACGATATTCAATTCAGATAATGGTGTACCTCCCATGCCATTAATCATAACGATTAATGATTGCGCTTGGCTTTCTTTGAGTAATCGACCCAATAATCGTTCAACGATACCATCTATTTCTTCATATTGAATGCGTTCAATACCTTTTTCGCCATGAATACCTATGCCAATTTCAATATCATTGTCATCAATATCGAAGCCATATTGTCCTGTCGTCGGAACCATTGGTGGTGTAAGCGCCATACCAATACTTTTAATTTGAGAAGCAACTGCTTCACCTTTCTCTTTAATATCCTTTAATGTCATACCTTGTTCAGCTAAATAGCCTACATATTTATGCACAAATACTGTACCGGCAACACCACGTCTTTGTGTTGCTTCAGATACTGAAATGTCATCTTTAACAATAATCATTTCTACTTGAATGCCTTCCATTTCAGCCATCTCTTGCGCCATTTCAAAGTTCATTACATCCCCGGCATAATTTTTCACAACCAATAGCACACCATCACCTGTATCGACAGCCTTGATTGCTTCTAATACTTTATCTGGTGTCGGTGAGGTGAAGACTTCCCCGCACACTGCTGCATCAAGCATTCCTTGTGCGACATACCCTGCATGAGCGGGTTCATGACCACTACCGCCACCTGAAACAATCGCCACACCTTGAGATTTCTTATGACGTCGTACGACAATCGTTTCTGCGATGATGTCGATATCATCATTTGCTATTACTAAACCATCCAACATGTCTTTTAAAAAGTGCTCTTTTTGTTTAATTAGCTTTTTCATATACAATTTCCTCCCTTGGCTATCATCTCAATTATAAATCAAGCACAATGTATGCGCTAACATTTACATGCATGTCGTTATATTTTTCATTTTTTTACAAAAAAATGGGAATGGACTAGATTTCGTCGTTATGCTAGAAAATCTATCCACTCCCGTGAGCATCACTCGTATCGATGAAAAATTTAGTATTGAACTACTTAGATACGAGATATTATATAGTGTCACTTTCGCTTTATTAAATACGTTTTGATTTATACATTAAGTAAATGAAATATGGTGCGCCGATAATAGCAACTACAATACCAGCAGGTACGCCTGTTGGTTCGAGAATAATTTTACCAATCGTATCTGATAGAACAAGTAAGAAAGCACCTACAACAATTGAAATTGGTAAAAAGAGTTGATGGCGTGGTCCAATAATTGATTTTGCAATATGTGGCCCCATTAAACCAATAAATGCAATCGCACCTGCAACTGCAACAGCAATTGATGATAATACAACTGCAATAAAGAATAGAACGATACGCTCGCGTTCAATCTTCACGCCAAGCCCTTTGGCAATATGCTCATGTGTATGAATTAAATTAAGCACATTAGATTTGTATAACAGAAATGGAATGATGATGATAAGCCATGGAATCGTTGCAATCACAAATGTCCAATCATCGCCCCAAATATTACCAGCAAACCAAGTCGCTATAAATTCTGACTGATCTTCGTTAAATTTTGACATAAGTGTAATAGAACCACCATATAAAGCTGTCTGCATCCCTACACCAATTAACACCATACTTGAAGGTGTAATGCCATCTCTTTGATTCACACTAAATAAAAAGATAATAATAGCAGTTGCTACGCCACCAGCAATACTTATTAGCGGTAATACATATACAAAATTATCTGGATTAATATGACCAATTGAAATAAATAAAGCAATTGCAAAACCACCGCCAGCATTAATACCTAAAATACCTGGTTCGGCAATTGGATTCTTAGTGACACTTTGAATAATAGCACCACTTAAGCTAAGCGCTGCGCCTGCTAAAATCGTAATTAACATTCTAGGAAATCTAAATTCCATTAAAATTAATTGATCATAATATTCACCTTGACCAATAAGCGTCTTTAAAAATCGATCTACGGGTATCTTATACTCTCCAGAAGACACACTCCATGTACATGCTGCTAATAATAGTATTGAAAAGATCATTAACGTAATGATTTGTTTACGTCTTAATTTTGGATGAATCATATTGTGCGTCCCCCTCTTTTAACTAAATATAAGAAGTAAGGTACGCCAATAAACGAAATAATAGCGCCCACTGGTGCTTCACCTAACATACGTGCAATGGTATCGGCTAATATCATGAGCAAACCGCCTGACAACGCAGTTAATGGTAATACCTTGGCGTAATCAGTACCCACTAAAAATCTAACAATATGAGGTACCATTAATCCGACAAAGGCAATTTGTCCTACCATCGACACGGCAACACCAGCTAAAATCATCGTTAAGAATAGACTCACACCACGAATCATCGTGATATTCTGTCCTAATCCTTTCGCAAGGGTTTCACCTAAATTTAAAATCGTTAGTTGCTTACTCATGGCTATAATGATTATGATAGCAATAATAATTACTGGGCCACTCCACATAAGTTGCTTCCAAGTCGTACCTGAAACACCACCGGCAGTCCAGAATGTTAGTGTTTGGTTTAGTTTAAATGTTAACGCAATACCCTGACTTAAAGCCGTCAATAATGCACTTACAGCAGCACCGGCTAAAATAATTCTCATAGGGTTAAACCCATCTCGTCTAGATCGCCCTATCGTTAAGACGATAAAGCCACCTAGCATTGCGCCTAAAAACCCTGCAAACATAAGCATTAAAAATGGCGCCGCGGGATAAATGGCAAACGTTAATGCCAACGCAAATGAAGCACCTGAATTCAAACCAATTAGACTCGGATCAGCGAGCCCATTTTTTGTTACACCTTGAATCACAGCGCCTGCAACTGACAGTGCCATACCTACTAATACCGCACCTAAATCACGTGGTATACGTATCTCACTAATAATGTTATGTTGTTGGTTTTTAGGATTATAGTGAAAAATAGCATCCATAATAGTTGAAAAACTAATTTTTGCTTCGCCTATCAAGATAGATACGAGCAATGCGCCTATTAACAACACAAAGACTAAAATCATATAGCCAATAAAACCGATGTTTACTTTCTTATCTTTCTCCATCATGATAAATTCCCTTTTCTTAGTTTATCTATATATTATGAATAATTACGTTGGAATAAGTCATATGTGACTAATAATGGTTTCCCTGTACGTGGGTCTGTACTAAGCACGACATCAATATTGAATACTTGTTCTAGAATATCTTTTGTTAGCACGTCTTCCGTAGGGCCACAAGCAATGATATCACCTTTCTTCATTGCAATAAGATGATCAGAAAAACGAATAGCTTGATTAATGTCATGTAAGACCATGACGATTGTGCAACCTTGTTCTTTATTTAATTGTTGTACTAATTCTAATATTTCTAATTGATGTGAGATATCTAAATATGTCGTAGGCTCATCTAAGAAAATGATGTCTGTTTTTTGAGCAAGTGCCATCGCAATCCAAACACGTTGGCGTTGACCACCACTTAAATCATTAATAGAGCGATGTCTAAATTCAGAAGTTCCAGTAACAGTCAAAGCCCAATCAATTTCTTTCTTATCTTCAGCAGATAGTCGTCCAAATCCTTTTTGATGTGGGAAACGACCATAAGATACAAGTTCTCCAACTGTAAGACCATCTGCTACTTCAGGTGTTTGTGGTAATATCGCAATTTTTTTAGCAATCTCTTTTGTAGACTGTGTATGAATATTTTCACCATCTAATTGAATGTCACCATTTTTTATTGTTAGTAAGCGCGATAACGCTTTTAATAATGTAGATTTACCGCAACCATTAGGGCCAATAATTGACGTAACTTTGCCATCTGGTATTTCTACATCTAAATTGTTAATAATCGTATGATCCCCATAACCTATTTCCACTTGTTGTGCTTTTAAACGATTCATGCTTTCCCTACTTTCATAATAAATAGCTTTGGATATGATTGAAATAGTCAATTGATAATAATTATCATAGTCAATAGATGTATTATAACATCTTTGCAAACAACTGACTATTTGTAATTAATGCATAAAAGGTTAGGCATTTTATTGATTGGCAGAGTCATTTAACCTTTACCAATCAATGAAAACACCTAACCTCATTTATTTATTATTATCAATTATTCATCAATTAAAAATCCATTGCCATATACATCTCTCACGTCATGGACAACTAAAAAGGCATGATTATCAATCTTACGTATCATTTTCTTTGCTTTAGATACTTGTGTTTTCGCAACAACAACATAAAGGACGTCTTTTTCTTCACGACTATAATAGCCTCGCCCATCTAAGATGGTAAGGCCACGCCCTACTTGTTCATCTATTGCCTTCGCTACTTGGTCTGGCTTACTTGAAATAATTGTCATTGCTTTTTTAGTATTTAAACCTTCAATCACATATTCCATCACTTTTGTACCTATATACAGTGAAATAACTGTGACTAATGCCATTTGTAAAGGTAGTACCGTTAACGATATAAGTACAACAATTAAATCGAAAAATAACAAGGCATATGCCGTACTGACATCTAAATATTTATTAGCAATTTGAGCTAGTATCGTTGTTCCTGCAGTGGTACCACCGGCAAGAACTATAATACCAATACCTAATCCAACACAAGAACCACCAAAAACGGCATTAATGATGACATTCCCTGTTTCAACATGCCACTGCTCAGTTAAACTCAAGAAAACGGAGATCAATACAGTTGCTATTATAGTCAATACCATACTTTTCTTACTTAAAAATTTATATCCAACTATGATGAGTAGTGCATTAGCTACAAAGTTTGTAATGGCTGGAGAAATGTGAAACGCATAATATAGAACAATGGCTATACCTGTTACCCCACCTTCTCCTAAATTACCTGAGATAATGAACGCATTTACCCCAGCTGAAAATATGAAAGAGCCTAGTATGACCAAAAGTAAATCTTTAATATTTTTATTCACATATACCAACCCCTTTAATTGTAATATCACTAAAAATGTTAGCACATTCACTAGCAAAGCTACAATATTCATTTTGAAAAGGGATTAAAAGCATGAATGTTTAACCATATCATTGTCTTGTCTCTCGCTTGAATTCTCATTATAAATAAAGAGAATCATAAATAAATATAAATTTTCTGAATTTTTTGTTTACTTTAACGTTTCCTTTTGCTATAATGTGTATAACTTCTTAATAAGAGAAGTTATCTCCTTTGTGTTGTTTATAGTAACAAAACAAATTTTGCTCGAAGTACTGTGACAGTACCTAGTCCTTACCGTTACAAGTACATTAATATTCATTTCCCATAAAAACCAAGTATATAGAGTGTCTCCTCACTCTACATACTTGGTTTTTATCATTTATATTCACTTAATCTTAAAATTATCAATCATTATACTGTCGATAGCTTGTCTGTCTCACCCAAAAACTAAAAAAAACTGAGAAAAGCTTAATATAAGCGCATTCTCAGTTCATTTAGCTACTGTGCATAAATAACATCACGTATATGAATCATACGTATCTTAAATTTCATTAATTGGATAAGTATAAATGATATCTTCTTACCAAGCGAATAATCCAACAAACGCTGCAGTAAGTAATGACACTAAAATACCTGCTAATAACATCATTGGTACATATTTAGATACAAAATCTGATGTTTTTTTATCAACAATCCCTTTTAACGTTCCTACAATCATGCCAATCGTTGAGAAGTTGGCAAATGAAACTAAGAATGTTGAAATGACTGCTCTTCTATGTGGACTATATGAATCTACTACTTTACTAATTTCACCCATAACTACAAATTCATTCGTAACAATTTTCTTAGCCATTTGTTGCGCGACGATCCATGCTTCTCCCCATGGCAAACCAAGTAAAAGTGCAAATGGATACATAAATAAACCTAAAATTTGATTCAAGCCGAAACTGCCTTTTACACCAATCCATCCACCAACAAGACCTGTAATCAGATTTATAAAGCGATCAATTAAGTCTGCTAAAGCAACAAAGCTAATGACGAAAGCAATAATGATTAATACCAGTTTACCCGCATTCAATACAGAATCACCTAGGAATGAGAAGAATGGTTGACGTTCAACTGCTTCATCATTCTTAATGCTATAAATGATATCTTCTTGCTCTTCAACACTGACTGGATTCAAGATTGAAGAAACAATAATCGCATTGATAATATTTAAAGGTATTGCAGTTAATACAAGTTCACCAGGTATCATTTGTACATATGCCCCAACAATGGCACCAGAGATGGAACTCATTGACATCATAGCTACAGTTAATACACGCATTTCATTCATGCGTTTAAGTTGTTCATTAGATACAGCTAACGCTTCAGTATTACCTAAGAACATCATTTCAATACCGAAGAATGATTCAAATTTAGGTTGACGTGTAACCTTAGCAAGTACCCAACCAATACCACCTATAACTTTAGGTAGAATGTTGAAATACATTAAAACGTCAAACAATGGTACAACAAGTAGAATTGGGAATAGCGCACTAATCGCCATATCCATTTGTTTACCGCTAGTAAAGCTGCTAAATGCAAACCCTGTTCCAGTGTGTGCGGATTGAATTACCCATGCAATTGCTGAAGCTAATCCTTCTACAATCGTTCTCCCAATTTGGAAATAAACAAAGAACCATGCTAAAAACAAGTTTAAAACAACAAGAATTAAAATAGATTTCCATTGGATATTTTTGCGATCTCTTGAAAATAATACTGCAATTCCCAAAAATGCAAGTAACCCAATGATGTTAATCACTAAAAACATAAGGCACCTACCTGACTAAATTTTTATGACGTGATGTCATGGCATGTTTATATAACAGAACCGTACTTTAAACTCTAATTAACCCCAAAAGTTCCGTTAATAATATATTTCTCATTATACCATGAGGTAATGTTCGAGAAAATATAGATTCGTCAAATTAACATAAATGAAAAAGAGCGAGACAGACTTCGTTTTGAAATCATCACGCTCTCTACTTGCTTTACTTATCGTTGTTCATGTTGACCATCTACTTGCTATAACCCTAGATTTGATTTTAGAAAAGCTTAGTATACATGTCTGTTAAATTCAGGTAGTGATTTTGCAATACAGCATCACACTATGGTTGGTTACAGGTGTGTTTTACATGCGTTTAATCATGGTTCTTTTCAATATCATGATAAATATAATCACCAATGTATTGAGACGCTTTTCCGTTCTCTATTGAGCAGAAATCATTATAAAATGCTTCGATTTTATCTTTATATTTTACTTTATGTTGTTCAATTTGTTTTAATTCTTTAGCCAATTTAAATTCATCTGTAATGATTTCACCAGGTAGATCATTCATATAATCCATGTAGAAACCACGTAGTCCTTTATCATATTTTTCTATATCATAGGCAAAGAAAAATTGTGGACGTTTTAAGATACCAAAATCAAACATAACAGATGAATAATCAGTTATTAACGCATCAGAAATGAGGTATAATTCCGAAATATCGCTATAATTTGATACATCGATTGCAAAGTCGTCAAATCCATGTAAATCCAACGCATTAGCAATAAGATAATGCATTCTTAGTAAGATGACATAGTCATCGCCAATTTCTTTTTGGAGATTTGCCAAATTAATTTTCAAATCGAATAAGTATTGGCCTTTCTTCACAAACTCATCATCTCTCCAAGTTGGTGCATACATAATGACTTTTTTATCTGCAGGTAAATTTAAATTACGCTTAATTTGTTCAATATATTCAGTATCATTTTGACGATTAACTAAAACATCATTTCTTGGGTATCCAATTTCCCAGATACGGTCTTCGTCCATCCAAAATGCAGATTTGAAAATATTTGAAGAATATCTATTAGGTGATACCAAACGATCCCAACGTGATGCTTCAGCATAGAAATTCTTCTTATAGTTTGCAGTAGTTGTGCCAGGCATTCTAACCACTTTCATATCGTTAGCTAAACGTTTTAATGGTGTTCCATGCCAAGTCTGAATATACATTTGATTCTCTTTTTTATTTAAATATAGTGGCAATCTAGCATTTGTCACCCAATATTTTGCTTTAGCATAGGCATCATAATACGCTTTTGAGCCTTTTTTAACTTTAGTTGCATTGCCTGGAACAATGTTATTTTCAGGCTTAGAAAAGACCCATATATAATTTAAATGTGGATAATGTGTCTGCATGTATTCATAGATATACTTAGGACTATCGCTGTAGTTTTTACCGCCGAATGCTTCAAATACAATGGTATTTGGATCAACCATAGCCTCATTATCACTGAGTTGATATTTTGAACGTTCTTTCATTTTGCTATTTAACAAAATATTTTTAACTAAGCGCGTTTTATTACGCAAATCATTAACATATTTAGCATTTTCAATATTATCCATAGATAAGAATAATATTTCTAAATTGTATAATATCTTTCCATCTTTAAAGATGTCCCATTTGATTGCTTTAACAATCTTAATCAATACATCTTCAAGTGTTACATATCGAGATTTTATATCTCTAAGGGCTGGATCGAAGCCACTTTTAATTTCATTTTTCATTCTGTTGATCAAGAAATGTTTGACGCGTTTATCATTAGTTCGTCGCATTGCATCAAAGAAACTATTAACGTGATCTTCAAATTTATTTGTAAAGTCCTGATCACTTAAGGTATTACCATAAAATGGATCATAGACTTCGCCACGATAATAGAATGGGAAATTGGTAATTCTAACGAAACGCTCTGCATATTTTAAATATTCCAACACAAATGATGTATCTGCATATATACTTAATGACTCATTAAATTGAATTTGGTGTGCTTTAATGATGGCATTTTTAAACAGAATATTACATGCTGATTCTTTTCTCAAAATTGAGTTCGGACTTTTTTGATGCGTATCATATTGCATACGCACTCTGTCTTTATCTACATATTGTGGACGTTGACTTCTAAATTTATGAATAGGTGCAATCAATGTATCTAAACCATTTACGTGTTGTAGGTAGAAATCAACAGCATAGGATGCTAATTGATCATCCGCATCTAGGAATAGTACATATTGCCCATGCGCTTGTTCTAAAGCTACATTACGTGCATGTGCGTGACCAGTATTTTCTTGTAACTGAATGAAGTGAACGTCTTTGTCATATGTCTTTAACGTTTCTTGTAGTCGTTCTGTTGAACGATCAGTTGAACCATCATCGACAATAATAACGTCGAAGTCTTGGTTTCTTTGAGTTTTCAAGCTGTGAATACACTCACTAATATAATCTTCATTATTAAAATACGTAATAATAATCGATAATTTATTCAATATATTTCTCTCCAATTTTCTAATTATTCATCGTATGCGTCACGTCATTGATGAGGGATTGGTAGTTAATAAATGCTTGTTCTACACTGAATTTTTCACTTAATTTTACATCTTTGAAGGGAATATTTCTAGCCATTTCCATTGCATTCGCAAACCCTTCAATGTCATCTTTTTCCACAAGTATACCATTTTCGTGATTACGAATTAACTCACTTGGTCCATAGCGTACATTATACGAAATAACAGGACAACCACAATTAATGCTTTCCATAATGGATAACCCAAAGCCCTCATACCGACTTGTTAGAAAGGAAGCAATTGCCTTTGGAAACACTTCTTTAGGCGTATTCGTGTGCCCTTTAAAAATAACTTTATCTTCAAGTTGAAGCGTTCTAACTAGTTGTTTGAGCTTGTTTAAATTACCTTCTTTATCATCGCCATACACTAGAAGTTTAGATGAATACCCTTTTTTCAAATACATATCGAATGCTTTGATAATATGATCAATCTGCTTTTCTGAAGCTAATCTACCAATAAAACAAAATTGATCTTCAACAGCATTTCGATGATTTGATTGCGCTATGTCTAGAAAATGAGGTATCACCTCTATTTTATTATCATCTATATCAAATTGCGATTGAATATCACGTTTTTGGTAATCGGTTAAAACAACATATTTGTCAATCTTTTCATGATTATCAAGCGCAAGCTTATACGAATGACGAACGTTATGATCTTGTAAATGGTTACTATGAAACATTAATATACGCTTAATATTATTTTCACACTCAATCAATGGTCTGTCGAGTAAGCGTGCATCATTAAATACGATACTTCCATCTGCTAAAACATGATTGTAATAATACGTAAATAAAGCTTTTTCTTTTTTGAAGATGCGCGTTTCACCTTGCTTAGTGAAATGTTGTATATCAATCAATTGATTCTTTTGATCGTTCATAAAATGTTTCTTTAAATACATGTTACCCTTTTTATCGTAATATTCTTCCGATGTTTTGATAGCTGTTACGTCGTCAAAATAATCAATTTTATGCAGTCTACCGTTCAAAGTAAATGATTTGCGTTTAGCTATCTTTTGCGTATTAGGATTTATTGTATCTTCAAACTTGACCACCTGTCTTTCCGTATAATATCTACGAAACAATACGTATGTCTGATCTTTATAATACTTTACGCTATCTCCTTCTTGAACAGCTTCCAATCCGCGTATCTTAACCTTCGTTTGGATAGGTAACTTTCGAAATAATTTAGGTTCAACGGGCTCCTCTAATAATTTATAATTCGCCAACCAGTCATATATGTTTTCAATGACTGTGTTGTCAGTAATTAACTTTTTATTTCTAAAAATGCGATATACATTTTTATAATTAGCGTTATAATTCGTCGTTAAAATCGTAGACGTTTGTCCCAATTGTGTTTCTAAAAATTGTATTCTATGCAATAAAGATTTTGTTCTTCCACCATGTGTAGGCGGCAAAGTAGATGTTATTGTATATAGCATAGTCATTCTCCAATCTCATATCTTAATGGTGTAAATGTTTATATGTCGCTTAATTAGTGTCGATTATTCCACAATCGCCTTCATAACTCAAAGCATATCTATTATTTCATGTTTACTTATTTAAAAAAGTAGCTGGAACTATTATCAGTCCCAACTACACACACCGCGCATTATTCAGTTAGGTTTTGCGTTGTAACAAATTGATGATATTTGTCATGGTTACGCATTAATTCAATATGCGTACCTTCTCCTGTCACTTTACCTTGATCTAAGAAAATGATTTTTCCCGCTTTTTTAATAGTTGAAAGACGGTGGGCAATAACTATCGTTGTTCTGCCTTCCATGAGAACTTCTAATGCCTCTTGGATTTTTTGTTCACTCTCACTATCTAAATTTGCAGTCGCTTCGTCTAATAATAAAACATCAGGATTCTTCACGAAACTACGTGCAATATCAATACGTTGTCTTTGGCCACCCGATAATTTCAGTCCTCGTTCTCCTACTAACGTGTCATAGCCATCATCAAACTGCATGATGAAGTCATGACAATTCGCTAATTTAGCATATTTAATCAATTCTTCATCTGATACTTCTCGATTAATACCATATAGAATATTGTCACGTATTGTACCGCTCATCATAGAATTCGATTGCATGACATAACCAATCTTATTACGCCAATTTGTGATAGGTACATCATAAATACTTTGGGTGCCATACTTAATATCTCCAGATTCAATGTCATACATACGTTCAATCAGGTTGAATATTGTACTTTTACCTGAACCTGATGGCCCAACAAATGCACTGACCTCGCCTTGAGGAATACGGAAAGATACATTGCTAAGAATAGTTTTGATATCATATTTGAAATCAACATTTTCAAATGACAATTCGCCATCGTTGATTGAAATATGATCTATAGGTTGTAAATCTTCCATTGGTTCAATAGGTTCTTGCATAATTTCAAAGATCCTACTACTTGCACCCACTGCCTTTTTATAGTCTGTAACTAATGTTGAAAGATTCATTAATGGCATTGATAATTGCATCACATAAAAAATCATTGCAATGAGTGCACCCGCTGTAATAGCACCAGTTGCTATTCTTATCGCACCGAAACCTAAGATAACTGCAATCATTAGTAACATAATTACACTTGAAATAGGTTGAATCACTGCAGTAATTTTAGCTTGACGCAGACCCAAATTATAAATTTCACGTAAGTTACTATGCGCATTGTTTAACTCTTGTTTCTCTGTATTCGATACTTTAACTAATCGCATTTCAGTTAACACACGTCCTAATAACCCACTAAAGTTCGCAATTTCAGTTTGTGTATTCATTGATATCTTTTGCATTTTACGTCCTAGTGGAATCATGATCGCCATAAATATCGGAATAGCAATAAATGTTAATAATGTCATTTGCCAATCCATAATAAATAGCATGACGATTGACCCAATGAGCGTTATAACTGCTGGTAGTAATTGTGGCAATTTCTGTGAAATAAATTCATTAATAACCTTTGTATCGTCTGTCAAACGACTCATTAGCTGTCCGCTTTCATTCTTATCAAAAAATGGCATCTTTAATTTAATGATATGTCCCCATAATATGGATCGAATATCATAAATCATTTTTTTACCAATTTTACTTAGTAAATAAATACCTATACCACTTAATAGTGCATTGGCAATAAATATACCTGCAAATAATAGAACGATATTCCAATTAATACTACTTGTAGAGAATTTATCAACCAGCCGTCCGGTAAATAGCGGAATTAACAGACCACTAATACTCCCTAGCGAAGAAATTATGATAGCCGCGATAATTAGTCCATATGGCCACGACAAACGTTTAAATAAGAAAAATAATGGATTTTGTCCTTTCATAAATTAGCCCTCTTTTAATATTCATTTTAAAAATTTAATTATCTCATTTTCCAAGTATAAAGCTTTAGCAAAAAAATTCATATAAACATACTTATATGATAAAATATTTTAGTTGAAATTTTGAAAAAGGAAAGATAAGAATGAAACGACGCTTTACAATGATATTGGTTGCATTGTTAACCATTGCTATTATAGCACCTAAAACATATGCTTCCGAATATGAGCCAACACCTACCGAAATTGCTAGACAATATGGTTACCCAAATGTAACAGATGCCTATCAACCTGAGGGTAGTATTAATGTTAGTCAAACCGGGCAAATTTTATATGACTATCAATCTAACCAAAAATGGTACCCTGCTTCAATGACGAAGTTAATGACCATGTATTTAACACTCGAAGCCATCAATAAAGGGGAACTTTCTTTAAATGACAAAGTACATATTACGGATCAGCATTATCGTATGTCAACATTACCGGAATTAAGTAATACGAAATTATATCCTGGTGAAACTTATACCATTAGTGAGTTACTTCAAATTACAGTCTCTAACTCTAGTAATGCTGCTGCTTTAATTTTAGCTGATGAAGTTTCTGGAAATGTCAATGATTTTACAGATTTAATGAATAAGAAAGCCAAAGCGCTAGGTATGTCAAATACGCATTTCGTTAACCCAACAGGTGCCGAAAATTCACAATTAAAAGATTTTGCACCATCAAAATATAAAGATCAAGACAATTCCACTTCTACTGCAAAGGACTTCGCAATCCTAGATCATCATGTCATTAAAGAAACACCGAAAATACTACACTTCACTAAGCAACTTGCTCCAACACAACACGGTGTTACATACTATACATTTAACCATTCATTAGAAGGTGCCGATATGAGTTTGCCCGGTACTGACGGATTAAAAACAGGTTCAAGTGATGTTGCAGATTATAACCATACGATAACAACTAAACGTAAGCAATTCCGTATCAACCAAGTTATTATGGGCGTTGGAGATTACGTTAATTTAGGCGGTGAAAAACAGCGTAACATGATGGGTAATGCAATGATGAACCGTTCTTTTGATCAATATCGTTATAAAAACGTGCTTTCTAAAGGTACGCATAAAATAAACGGTAAAACATACTATGTCAAAGAAAATTTATACGATGTAGTGCCTAAAGACATGAATCAAAAAGATTACAAATTCATTATTAAAGATGGTAAGGTTCATCTTGATTATGATCGTCAATTTCTTACAAAGGACGATGGACCACCTAAAGTTGACGTAACGAAACCTTTATTACACAAAGCAAATACTATTGCTCAAACGACTTGGAAAGAACATCCAATTGTCACTTTTATAGCATTAGCGTTATTAGCAATTGCATGTATACTTATTGTACGTTCAATTATTCATTTATTATTTAAACGCAAATAGCATCAATTAAACGCATTTAGTTTGAGACAATGTCTCAGACTCAAGTGATACTCAAATCGATAACATAGCGCTGTTATACGACGCCTAGTGGAAATAAACTATATCTACTTTAAAATGACGCACAGAACAGAAATTAAAATACATTCATTGTCCGCTTCTAGCATGTTTTAAGCGCGATTTCAAATCAGATAGCTACTTCCAAATGATAAAGGAGGTTGAGACATTTTATCTTGTCTCAACCTCCTTTTAATAGGATTAAATCTCATATTCTTAATTATTTAGCATCTTTGCCATATAATTCTTGTTTAATTTTAGTTGTTGAAATACCTTCCGTACGTTTTAAGTATACAACTTCACATTTGTCTTTTAAGAAGTCAAATTCGCCTTCCCAGTCATGTCCCATTACAAAGACATCTACTTCAAAACGATCTACGTCAGTTTCTTTTTGTCCCCAATCATTCTCAGGAATGACTAAGTCAACATAACGAATTGATTCCAACATCATTTTGCGTTGCTCATAATCATAATATGATTTTTTATTCTTAATTTGATTGAATTCATCTGAAGATAAAGCGACAATTAAATAATCGCCCATTTCACGCGCTCTTCTTAATAATTCAATATGACCATAATGTAATAAGTCATAAGTGCCGTAAGTAATAACTCTTCTCATATAACGCTATCTCCTTAACATAATTTTTAACATTTTTTCATAACTTTAATTTAGCATAAATAAAATTTACATACCATTAATTATATAAGACATATTACACTATAGCTTTAAAAGGCGTTTGAGAGACTGTTTACTATTAAATGCAAATTTCTTAGGCATGACCTGTGCTTTGAATCGGAAATATCCAGGTCGTCCAATACCGACATCAATAAGTGTTTGACGCCACTTCTCATAAGTATCGCGCGTCCAATGCGTTGCAGCTTGCTCAACAGCTTGGATAATTCTAAACAACGCATCTCCAGAGTAATTGGTATGTTGCATATCCTTAATATAATGCGTAACTTTATCAATAAAGTTAGGTGTTACTCTACTATATTTTAATAAATAAGCTTGAATAAGATAACTCACGATTAAATCATCCATTCGATAACTATAGTAGGCTTTCTCATTTGTTAAAAGGAGTATCTCCATAACCCTTTGACGTACGCGTCTGGCATCTTCAATATAGGAGATAAACGTATCACCACGCTTATCAGTGACTGAACCTTCTTGCTCATTATATCCATATATTATCAGCGGTAATAATTGTATATCACGTGCAGTTAAATAAGCACGTGTAATAAAGGTATGTTCTTCACAGAACACAACATCTTCATCAAAGCGCAACGCACTAAATTTAGAATTGAATAGTTTTCCACCTGGCCCAATAGATTGCAAGATTTCAGGTGCTTGTGCTAATGATACTAATGCTTCACGATTCATTTCTTCATGTGTAGGTACAATTTTCCAGTCTCCATGAACGCCTCTTCCAATTTGCCCTATAACGATATCGACTTCTTGATTACGCTCATAATAATCAATCATTTTATCAAGTCTTCCCGGTAGAAACTGATCGTCTGCGTCTAAAAACATAAATGCTTCCACGTCATCAGACATTGCAGCTAATCCAAAGTTTCTACTTGCAGCTGCACCTTGATTATCTTGATTGTAAATCATGATATTTTTAACTTCTTTTTGCAATTGCGTAAGTTCATGCCTTGAATGATCTGTAGAGCCGTCATTCACACAAATAATCTCAACTTCATGCGTTGTATCAATCGATTTGATTGCCCTACGTATTGTATTTTCTGCATTATATACAGGAATTATGATAGCTATTTTCATTTTTCCACCATCTTTTCAATAAATTCTGTAACACGTTGAACGCTTGCTTCACTATTATATTTATGCCAATGTTTAAATAATGGTTCAAACAGCGCGACATCATTTTTAATTTTTACAATCAATTCTTCCTCAGTCGTTGCTTTATATCGTTGAGGAATGGCTTTATAAAATTGGTTTAAGCCACGAATTTTATCATATTTTTCTTCGTCATACACATAAAACAATGTCGGTTTATCTAGCAAACTTGCCTCAATAGGTAATGAACTATAATCGCTAATAATGATATCCGCCATAATCATCAATTCCTGAGTTGTCGCTACAGATTGACGTTGCGAAATTGATGGATGTAGTTGATTAATCAATGTGTACTCAGGCAAAGCTTGCTCAAATCGTTCAACATCTATGTGTCTATTATTTTCTGAACCTTCACGATACGTTGGAACATAGACAACTAACGTTTTATGAATATTATAAAGTTTTTTCAAACGTTCTTGCTCGGCCTTAAGATTGAATTTTAAATAGTGGGTTAAACGAGGTAAACCAAGTGGCAACATTTGTGATTCAGTAGCACCAAATGAGGCCTTAAAACATTCCCCCATCTCTTTTCCACCAACAAGATAATAATCTGTTGCATGATATACACGCTGGTATTGCTTAACCATTGTGTTGTTAGTTAAATCAACTTGATGATCGGTTAAACCGAAATTTTTTAGGGCACCTGATGCATGCCACGTTTGAATAATCGTTTGTGAGTGTTTCTTAGAATAACCACCTAGCATTAAATAATACGTATCAATGACAATGACTTTTGAACGACTCAACGCTCTGATATGTTTGACGATATGTTTATTTCCTGCAGGTATAAAAGTAATATGGTTAAGATGTTCTAGCCTATATTGTTCTTCAACCTTCGCAATCACAGTGATATTGTAACCCTTACTATCTAAGTCATTAATAATTGGCATGACATCTTCAGGGAACGTCATTAGAACAGTGATACGTTGTTTGTCTACGGATTTTCCTTTAAAAATGAAGTTCAATAATGCAATCATCAACATATATACTTTTTTTATAATTAGTCGCATACGTTTACCTCTCATATTTTCAATATAAAAATTATAAATCAAAACTACCCGATGTACTGAATATACAAAATCCTTGATAAACGCTTCTACATTTATCAAGGACTTTAAAATTATAAGAAATCTGCGAAATGATCACGATATCTACGATGTAAAATTGAACCTAATACGAAGAATATTAAAATAACGATAACGTTATATAGTAATAATTTCCAATGTTCAATAAAGTACCATTCGTGGAATAATATTGCAGCACGATATGATTCTGCCAAGAAATAGACTGGATTAAATTTAATGATTTCACCAATTGTTCCACCAATACCTGAATCTTTAGGCACCCATAGTATTGGAGACATATAGAATAGAATTCTTAGCAAGGCCTGCATAATCATTTGCGTATCACGTACAATAATGCCAAGCGTCGATGTGAATAATGCAACTGACGCCGTAAAGAAGAATGTAAGTGGTACGTAAATCAATAATTGTACAATATGAATCGAAGGGTAAATACCATTAACGATACAAATGCCAATGATAATTAACAATAATCCTATATGACCATAAAATCGGCTGGTTACCGTATACGTCGGTATAATAGAGAGCGGGAAGTTCATCTTTGCTACTTGATTAAATTTCATCGCTACCGATTTCGTTCCTTCTAAAATACCTTGATTGACGAAGAACCACATACTAATCCCTACTAGCAACCAATAAATAAAAGGTATACCGTGAACAGGCTGGTTACTTCTGATTCCCATACCAAATACGAACCAATAAACCATGATTTGTAATGCTGGATTCAGTAATTCCCATGCTACGCCAAGATAGTTATTCGTATTCGTTATTTTAATTTGAAATTGTGCAAGTCTTTGCACTAAGTAAAAATTCTTGATGTGTTCTTTAAAAACAGATCCTACTGCCGACATTGAAATTAACCACGCTTTCAATTAAATATATACAATGTATTAACGTATTTATTAATGATTCGGATAACTACATTATATATAACATTTTCTCAAAAGTTTAATATAATTATTACGTACGCATCATATTATTATATATTGTAAAGTAGATTACTATAAAATAAGATCATAACTATGGACTTCATTTTATAAAAAAAGTAAAATCTACTTATTGTTTACAAAAAGTTATACAAAATCTCTTATACACTTTACACTAGGTTAATAAATTTAACAACTATTGTATGATGTATTATAATCTATATAAGTATTGATAAGGAAGGAATTATCATGAGCGTATCTGTAAATATCAAAAATGTGACAAAAGAATATCGCATTTATCGCAATAATAAAGAACGCATTAAAGATGCCTTAATCCCTAAAAATAAAAATAATACATTTTTCGCTTTAGATGATGTCTCTATCACAGCACACGAAGGTGATGTCATCGGTTTAGTCGGCATCAACGGCTCAGGTAAATCTACATTAAGTAATATGATTGGTGGCTCAATCTCACCTACTTCAGGCAATATTGAACGCAACGGTGAAGTGAGTGTCATCGCAATCAATGCAGGCCTTAACGGTCGTTTGACTGGTGTGGAAAATATCGAATTTAAAATGTTATGTATGGGGTTCAAAAGAAAAGAAATTAAACAACTTATGCCTCAAGTAATAGAATTTAGTGAATTAGGCGAATTTATTCATCAACCTGTTAAAAATTATTCAAGTGGTATGCGTGCTAAATTAGGATTCTCAATTAACGTTACAATCAACCCTGATATTTTAGTTATTGATGAAGCATTATCCGTTGGGGACCAAACTTTCACACAAAAATGCTTAGACAAAATTTATGAATTCAAAGAAGCCAACAAAACGATATTCTTCGTTAGTCATAACATCCGTCAAGTTCGAGAGTTCTGTACTAAAATTGCTTGGATTGAAGGCGGAAAGCTCAAAGAGTACGGAGAATTAGAAGAGGTACTTCCTAAATATGAGCAATTCTTAAAAGACTTCAAGAAAAAATCAAAAGCCGATCAAAAAGCATTCAGAAAAGGTTTAGATGAAAAACGATTTATTGTTAAATAGCGATCATCAAGATAAAAATATGAAGAGGCTGGGACAAAATAAAATGTCTCAGCCTCTTCGTATTTTTGGCAGTAGCTGGTTGAACTGAGAAGGCGCTTGAATCAAACTTTTCTCAGTTCTAGTCATCCTTGCCAACAGGGGTCCGGCAAATAAAATGTTATTAAGAAATTCTCTTTGCTAAGCAAGCTAGAAGCGGGACAATGACTTCAAAAGTATTCTGCCCCACTCCTTATTTATTCTTCTTCATTCGTCGCTGTACTTTAAAAACTTTATACATAAATTTAGGAATACTACGCATACGCCCAATACGCTTCCAATCGATTAATAAGCGATATACCCATTCTATATTCAATTGAATAAATAGTTTAGGCGCTCTCTTCTTCGTGCCACTGTAAATTTCAAGTGAGCCACCTACACCCATCATTACAGTACTTTTAAAGGTATGTCGATGCTTTTGAATCCACTCTTCTTGTTTTGGAAAGCCCATCCCAACGAAAATATAATCCGGATTAAAACGTTGTATTCGTTTGATGACTGTCTCATCATTTAAGTCTATATAGCCATGATGATAATCAAATTGGACTTGCGGATATTTCTGCTGTAAATTATTGTGTGCCAGTGTGACTACTTCATGTTTAGCACCAAGTAAATATACCTTTTGATAATTCGTATGCGCAATCTTTAAACAATGTTCCATCAATTCGATACCTGGCACACGTCTTTTTAACGGCGTCCCTAATCGATTCGATGCCTTAATAACACCCGTACCATCTGGAACAACGTAATCCGCACTATTAATTAGCTGTCTATATGTACTATGCTCTGACGCATAATCAACGATTTCTGGATTAGCTGTCACGATAAACAAATTATCCTCAGTGTCTTGCGTGAAAAATGTTTTGACATGTTCAATCATATCTAGCATCGTTACATTGTCGAATTGAACACCTAAAATATCCACTTTAGTCGCTGTTATCTCTTTTTGATCATGCATTTAAGTAATCTCCTTACTGTCTAAACCATTTCATATGCATATAGTATATGAAAATAGAAACATAATAAATAATTATTTTTTCTTCTCAACACGTTTTCAACTGATATTCATGTTCTCTCTAAAAGATACATCTAAAGTCTAAACGCTAAATCATTAAATTTACTTTATAATCAATACTATAATCTTATACTTCACGAGGTCAATTATGGTCTATTTAGAACAATTTTTTACTACAACTATCAATTTAAATATATATTTAATCCTTATTATAGCAATGATCTATATAATGATTCATCAAAATAGACATCGCTCATTTAATCAGTATTTAGACGTTTATTTAAACTATATTCCTGTACTTACACATGAATTTGGTCATGTATTATTTAATAAAATCAGTGGCGGACGCGCAAAAGATTTGGTTATCGTTACCCGTCCATCTGAACGATTGCAAACGATGCAACAAGGTTATGCTATTACGCAATCCAAAGGGCGTATTGGACAATTCATTACAACACTAGGCGGCTATATCATGCCTCCATTGATGCTCTTAATCGGTCTAAGTGCTGCTTATTATGGTCATCCAAGTCTATTCTTAAGCGCTTATATCATTATTTTTATTTATTTTTTCATTCTAACATCACGCAAACTATCACCAATGATTGTATTAATCATATTCATCGCACTTTTATACTTTTTAGTGCAACACGACAATCAATTGCTATTTTATTATTTAGTCATTTTTATGTATCATCTGATTCTTGGCGTGTTATTAGGCGAAGTTTTACAATCAAGTTGGACAATATTTAAACTAACATTTCAACGCCCCATCCCGAGTTGGGATGGGCGTACCTTAACAGAAATCACACGTATACCCACGTTCATTTTCAGTACCTTATGGATAGCGTTTAACACGTTAGCAATATACGTTATGCTCATCTTCACACTTTAATTCAATTTAAACAAATCTCCACTAAAGCGGTATAACTGACCAATTTAGTGGAGATTCTATTATCTAATTAAACATGTTCTGCAAATATATTCATTGCGTTGTCATAGCTTAGTATCGTTACAATATCATTTCGTTTCACTATCATGACTTTATTCGTTTCATCTTTAGTTACTATTTCAACATCATTTCCTATTGAAATATCTTTGCTTGAAAGATAGACCAGGAGTTCAGTCTTATCACGTACACGTTTAATCGTCACTTTATCACCAGGCGCGAATGCTAATAAAGATATTGTAAATTTCTCTTCGAAATGTTGATTTCTTGGGATAATGCCACCATGTGGACATGTTTCAGGATAATCAAGTATCTTATCCAAACGTTCTACAAACAAATCTGAAATGCGATGTTCTAATATTTCCGCTTCTTGATGTACCTCTTCCCAAGTATATTGTAAAACCTCTATTAAAAATAACTCCAACAGACGGTGACGCTTAATGATATCTAACGTATGTTTCAACCCCTCATCTGAGAGCTTTACACCTTTATAGTGTTTCGTTTCAACATAACCAGCTTTTTCCAAACGTCCAACCATTTCACTAACTGAAGGAGGCTTTATATTTAAATACTGAGATAACTTTTTATTTGAGACAAAGGATGTATCTCCATCATTAGCTAATATTGCTTTCAGATAATCCTCTTTTTCTTCAGTTAACATCATTTCACCTCACCCATGCATTCACTTTATTGTATCATGAATTGCTAATGAATGTTATTCACGCTTATTTAAACAATCTGAAATTTTTAAATGCGATCCTGGACATACATTATATAATGATGCTACTTTGCACATTCCTAGTAGCTGACTGAACTGGGAAAAGACTTAAATCAAGCTTGTATCCCTTCTAGCCATCCTTGTGAGTGAGCCTTAGCAAAGAGAATTTCATCAAGACATTCCATAAGCTAAGCAATGTGGGAGTGACCACGAATTTATAAAGCATTCCGTCCCACTCCCACATCGCTATATCTTCAACAACCATGATTAAATTAGTCGGTTAAACTATCAACGATAACCATTTCATCATAGTTAATTGCTTCCCTTAACTTTAATGCTGTACTTTCAGTAATGTCGCCATCATCAGTTAAACTAGATAAAACACGACGTTGTTCTCTCAAAGCATTTAATTTAATCTTCGTAATTGAATCTTCTGCTCGTGTATTAAAGAAATTAGATGGCGATAAGTTATCGATTCTCATAAGATATCCGTCACAAATCATACCAACTTCTAATTTATTATCTTCATTCGCTTCATCTACTAAACGACTGACTACATTATAGTGAACAATCTTATTTATTTTAGATAGTTCCAATAAGTTATCCGTCACACTTAACGATGATGCGGCATTCGTACGCGTTCTTATACGACGTTTTAAAAGTAAAGCTCTTGCGCCAACAATCATTCGACGTATAAGTGAAGCTTGACGATATACTTGAGTTCGTTCAGCGTAACGCATATAGTTTTCTAATACGCTCGCTGTAATTTCACCATCATCGGCAAGTTGTTCTAACGTTTTCGTTTCAACTTTAAATGCTAAACTTTGTAATCGTTCAAGTTCTTTAGAGTTCTCGTCATCCTTTTCAACAGATTTCAAGAACGTTAATTTATCGTGATATTCTTTAATCACATTGCCATAGCGGTAACTTGTTTCAAACGATGAATGATGATTCAAGTAATCAATGACATGCTCAAGAATATAAATTCTTGCTTCTTTAAAATTCATACTTCCAATCTTCGCTTTAGGTGCACTCGCTGTTACAAACGGCAATACTACTTGTGCAACCACTAGACTGATAATAACCATACCTGAGGAAATAAATAGTAAATCATTACGATATGAGAATGCATGATGATCTGCTAAAAAATAAGGCAGTGTTAATGCGATTGCCAATGAAATGGTTCCATGAACACCACATAGCGTCATGATAAGGGCATACATACTTCGTTTAGGTGGTTTTTCTTTTTTCTTGTCTTCCCCTTCTTCATTCATTAATTTTTGGAAAGGACTGACAGATAAATAGAATAATGGATATAGCACATACACCCAAATAAATCTAAATAGATAGACTGCTAACGCAACCAAGGCCGTGATCACAACTAAGAACAATAAATTGTGTGGTTCTGTTTTTACAATATTCCCAATAACTTCTGGAACTAAAAATCCTAATATTGAAAAAACAAAACCATTCAATGCGTACCCTAGAATATTCCAAGTGTGGTTATAACTCATTTGAAGTCGTGTGCGTGTCTGAGCGATACGATCACGTTCAAAACCATGTACTAAACCCGCAACAACAGCGGCAATAATTCCTGACGCATGAAACATTTCAGCTACAAGATATGTAACAAATGGTGTCAATAATTGTAAGAATGTAAACATATTAATGTTCTCTATGCCACGTCTGGTAAGCGTTAAACGGAATCTAACGAGTGCAATACCAATAAGTAAACCAATAATTGCACCACCGATTGACGCAATCAGAAATTGTTGCACCGCTTCAAATAATGAAAATGTACCAGTAATTAGAACACCTACTGCAATTTTAAATGAAATGATACCTGCTGCATCATTAAGTAATGATTCACCTTCAAGTATAGTCATAGCACCTTTAGGTAGAACCTTACCTTTTGTAATTGCTTGCACAGCCACAGCATCCGTTGGACATAATATTGCAGCTACAGCAAATGCGGCACCTATAGGAAGTGTCGGCCAAATCCAATGAATAAACAGGCCTACACCAATTACAGTGGTAATAACGAGTCCTAATGCCATTAACATAACCGGTTTAATATAGCGACGTAAATGAGCTCTGGAAACGTTAACACCTTCCACAAACAGTAACGGTGCAATCGTTGCTACCATAAAGAGTTCAGAATCAAAGTTGAATTCTACAGGTACAGGTGTTAAAAAGAGGAGCATTCCTAAAGCAATTTGAATGAATGCCAGAGGCACTTTGGGTATAAAAGTATGAACAAAGGAGCTTATAATCACTACGGCTAGAAATATGAGAATCGTTTCAAATATTTCCAAACTTCCACCCCATTTTATACTTCATATTTAATTGGAGAAATAAGACTTGCCTAATATAAAAAATACGCTTTATGTCTATTTATATCTTTATAAGATACATCTTAAACTCACAATCGGTTAGTTATAATTTTACCATTAAAGTTACACTGAATTAACTAACTTGCATTCATTTTTAATCCATTTTTATTAAATTGATAACATTACAATCTACTTCTAACCATTCATTTGTTTGATCACTTATAACAATCACCTTTATAACAACTAAGACTTTCATTGAGATTTTAATAAAATTTTTACTATCCCCTAACATTGAATTAAACATTCATTACTATGCTTTAGTTAGAAATGTTCAAACTGAAATCATTTCGTTTTAAACAATCGGGTGCTTCAATTGAAAACCATTTAGGAGGATTATACATGACTATTTCAAAAAGACTTACTGCGACAGTATTAGGCATTTTACTCTTACTTATGTTGATTGCAACAGTCGCAGATCAACCGATATCAAATGCATTGATGAATCAAAATGATCTATTTGGCACACTCTTTCAAAATTATGGGTTATTCCCGCCTACGTTAGTACTCATTATTTCTGTGATTATATTAAATTATTATGTATTCACAACATTTAATCATCGATTTGCTAAGTTAATCATCTTCGTTATGACTTCTATATTCACACTAATTAAAACGAACGCACTAGTATCAGAAACTGTTCAATACATATTATCAACATCAAATAATATAAAGCACCATAAGCCTATGGGTATGGCAAATAATGAAGGAAATGCAGGTACCGCTTTACCCTTAGGTTTGAGTATGTTTATATCACTAATCATTTTATTAATCATCGCATTTGTTTGTTATTATTTTTGGTTAAAAAACACAAATACTGCTGAATTAACTAGATTATTTAAAGTGTCACTTATCAGCTTTATCGTACTATTTATCGGCTTAGAACTTGTTGGCAATATGAAAGAATTATGGGGACGTGTCAGACCATATGAACTTAGCGACAAAGGGGCACATTTTACCAATTGGCTTACCATAAATGGCAATACAGGGCATAGTTCATTCCCATCAGGGCATACGGGTAATGGTGCCTTTCTCATGTTTCTAGCTTTCTATTTCCATAAGCTTCGCTCACGAAAAATCATGTTCGCAATTGGTCTATTTTATAGTGTATTAATGGCATTAAGCCGAATTCGAATCGGTGCGCATTTTACTAGCGATGTAACCATGAGTTTAATCATTATGTTTGGTCTTATGGTGATGGCAGACGTTCTTCTTCATAAGATAACTTCAAATACTAATCAGCAATAATGTGGCATGTATGACGGATGTATCATCATCGATTCAATTGCTACGTTCTAAATTAGAAATAACTACAGTTGACGTATATTTTATCTTTACTACAATTTTAACCGTACGATATTTCTATTTTAAGGAGTTAAAATCATGAATACATTTTCAGAGAAAGAGAAACTGACATTATTATCAGATATTGTAGAGATTAATACGGTGAATGATAATGAAATGGAAGTTGCTACTTATTTAAAAGACTTATTTGAAGCACATCATATTAAGGCAGAAATTGATACGGTAGAAGGTCAACGTGCAAACTTAATTGCTACAATCGGTAGTGGAAGCCCTGTGGTAGCAATTTCAGGCCACATGGATGTTGTATCAGAAGGCGATCACAATGATTGGGACTATCCCCCATTTCAATTGACCGAAAAAGAAAACCGACTATATGGCCGTGGTACTTCAGATATGAAATCTGGGTTAATGGCTTTAGCGATTGCAATGATTGAATTGAAAGAAAACCATCAACTACCTCATGGTACGATAAAATTCATGGCAACTGCGGGTGAAGAAAGAGAACAATTTGGTTCAGCACAACTATATCAAAAAGGTTATATGAATGACGTTGATGCTTTGATTATTGCTGAACCATCTGAAACAAACATCGTTTATGCTCATAAAGGATCAATGGATTATAAAATCACTTCTAAAGGTAAAGCTACTCACAGTTCTGTACCTGTTATCGGATATAATGCGATTAAACCATTAATTGACTTTATTCAAGATATCGATACTGAATATGAACGTATTTCTAAAACTTTAAAAAGCGAAAAACTAGATTTTTCACATCTTATTGAGCGCATTCAAACACAATTAACACAAGACAACCACATAGATGCGGATGAGGTTGAACGTGTGATTTCTGGACTTGTTATTAGCAATACCATTTTACATGGTGGGAACCAAGTGAATTCAGTTCCTGACATTGCCACTGCTGAATTTAATATTAGAACGATTCCAGAATATGATAATAAAAAAGTTAAAGCCCTATTTAAAACTTACTTAGAAGAAGTCAATAAACAAGGGGGTCAACTTGAAGAAGATTTATATTTAGACTTAGATCCAGTATTAACAACAGGAGATAATCCATTAATTAAGATTGGACAACGTGTGGCTAAGCAGATATTTGGCGAAGACATTGTTGCTTCACCAACAGTCGGTGTCACAGACGCTTCTAATTTGTTACGAGATAAAGATGAACACTTTTCTTTCCTAATGTTTGGACCCGGAACAGTGCCACATCAAATTAACGAGTATGTAGAAAAAGAAAAATACCTTCGTTTTATCGACTACTACAAGGAATTACTCATAACTTATTTAAAAGAAGAGTCCGGGACATAAATAATATGATGATGCTATTTTGCAAATTCGCAGTAGCTGACTGAACTGAAAAGGCGCTTTAATCAAGCTTTTCTCAGTTTTAGTCATCCTTGCGGAGGTGGGCGGGGCCCCAACACAAAAAATCACGAAAGTGATTTTACAAGCAAAGCAAGCTGGGAGTAGACGACGAATTTAAAAGAATTCTGTCCCACTCCCAACTCATATTTACAACGAGAAAATCTATAATCAAAAGCATAAGTTAGCATCGTACGACGTCACACATTCAAAAAAGGGGGGGGATTTTATGAAAATTTCATGGATCTTTTGGTGGATAGTAAGCGGCATTGAAGTACTAAGTTTTTTAGGATTTGCGCTTTTACTTTGGTTTAGAACAGTAGATGCTACAGGGGTCATACAAACGACTGAAATAAAATGGATTAATATTGCAGTACTAGGATTTGCGTACTTATTCCCTTTCCTAGTACAAATCATATGGCTAGTGATTAATCTTATTTACTCAAAAAAACAACAAACAACCATATAAATGATTTATTCAGCAGGTATTACTTTGCACTTCACCTATATCATTGTTATTTCTTTATGTTTATTTAAATCTATTAATGACATTAATTTATATATCAACCTAAAAAATGAGATTGAACATTCAAACCAGTCGTCTTTACGATGACGTGTTTATGTTCAATCTCATTCATTTAATCAATCTCTAGTTTCTTTTCTAGCTTCTGATAAGCTTTCAATATTCTCTTCTTGTTGCTTTTCTTTTTCTTTCTGTCGTTGCTTTTGAACGTCATAATAAATTTTCTCTCGACGTTCCTCTCGAATTCGAGCACGATTTTTAAGTTCCTCTGTTGAATTGTATTCTTTAGAGCTCAATAAAATTGAAGAGCGTTTTGGTGCATCATCTTTACGGTACATGTATGCGCCTGTACGGTATGCTGCTCTCGCAACTAAATGCATACCAACTGGTGATGTTAAGTTGATAAAAACAATCGATAATAACAATCTTACACTAAAGAAACTCTGTTGATTCGTAAAGTAAATTAACACGCCTACTAATGTTAATAAGACAGATAACGTCGAACTTTTAGTAGATGCATGACTTCGTAGAAAGACATCTTGAAATTTAACAATTCCAATCGCACTAATCACAGCAATAATACTACCAAGAAATATAAGGAGCGCGGCAATCAACTCAATGATTTCGTTTATTTGTACCATTGAATACACGACCTCCCCCTATAAATCTAGAAATAGATACAGAACTTACAAATGAAATAATGGCAACAAGCATAATAGAATCAAGGAATGACACAGTGTTATAAATCACACTAACCACACCTATAATACACATAATAACAGCACTGGAAGCATCAAATGCTACAACCCTATCTGCTGTTGTAGGTCCTTTGATTAAACGGAATAAGCCAATTATGAACGCTATGCCAAACAATACTAATGCACTTGTAATGAAGAAATTCGTGAGCGTTTCAATCATTGTGTCACCTCCGTAATCAAGTTTTCATATTGTTTTATACTTTTAAGTAGGCTTTCTTTTTCTTTTTCAGAAACATCAATACTGTGTATAAAGAATTTATTCGTTGTCTTTGAAATTCGAATCACTGTCGATCCAGGCGTAATAATAATTAAAATTGTCAAAAAGGTTATGGCCCAATCATTTTTTAATTTCGTTTCATACGTTAATAAGCCCGGATTCATATGATTCGTTTTGAATAAAATGTACTTAATAATACTAATACTAGAAGTAATTAATTGATATAAATAGACGCCGAGAAACTTGATAGCTACCCATATCTTTTTAGGATAAAAAGCTTGTCCAAAGAAACGATGCAGTATATAAATTACTATTAAACCAATGATGAAGCCAGATACGAAGGTAGAGAATTGAAATGAGTCTTCATCTTGAAACAGTACCCATAAAAATGCGATTAATATGTTCAATACAATTTGTCTCATTTATTCCCCTCCTTCAAATGTGTGTTAACAATGCTATGGAAGTAATTATCATCCAAATTCAATTTTGTAGCATTTTCAGTAGCATGCATCACGACTGGTGCTGCAATACCCATTGCAAGTACTACTGCGACTAAGACGCCCAGAATTGTTTTACGATGTTTAGGTAGCGGGTTGAAATCAACCTGTTCACCATCATTATCTCCAAAATACATAATAAATAGAATTCTAAATAAGCTATACATAGCTAATAAACTTGTGATAATCATTAATGCTAAGCCAATGTAATTACCATTTTCAATTGCACCTTGGAAGATTAACACTTTTCCTGGGAAACCACTAAATGGTGGAACGCCTCCAATCGCAAATATCATAACAACAAATGCAACACTAAAGAACGGTTCCTTCTTAGCTAGCCCACATAAGTATTTATATTCACGGTAACCAGACATATACACTAAGCTACCTATAATAAAGAACAACATCGTTTTAACGATAATGTCATTGGCTAGATAGAAGATGGCACCATGGACACCTGCAAACGTATTTGAACCTAGACCTAAAATGACAAAACCTATTGATAATATAACCTGATATGAAGCGACTTTCTTAATATCACGATATGCGATAACGCCGAATGCGCCTATAAGCATTGTGATACAAGACATAAATACTAGCAATGGATGTGTCACGCCTGTATGTTGGTCAAATAGAAGTGTAAAGAAACGAATCAGTGCGTACGCACCTACTTTCGTCATTAATGCTGCAAATAAAGCTGCAAGTTCAGTGTTAAGTACTGCATAGGCTTTAGGTAACCACATGAAGAGTACCAGTGCGGCTTTCGAACCAAATGCCACAATAAAGACAATTGA
Organism: Staphylococcus sp. GDY8P47P; assembly: GCF_016892225.1. NCBI lineage: Bacteria > Bacillati > Bacillota > Bacilli > Caryophanales > Staphylococcaceae > Staphylococcus > Staphylococcus sp. GDY8P47P. Next base: position 175,647 of record NZ_JAFENV010000017.1, read on the forward strand.
AATAATAATAATCGCTTTATTGTCATGAATTTGATCTAAGCGTAATGCGACTTGTGAGAAGTTTAATGTTCCAACTGTCTTATATAACAAGCCAATACCTAGTAAGAAAAACCATGAACCTATGATATTTAAGACAACATAAATAATGGCCGCTCTTAATTGTTCGACAGATTGACCTAATGTTACGAGCACGAATGAAGCGAGTAACATAATTTCAAACATAACATATAAGTTGAATAAATCAGATGTTAAGAATGAGCCAATAACACCCGTTGTTAAGAACAAAATAAATGTAGGCAAGTAGTATCGATTAACACGATCCTCGCCACGTCCAAATCCATAAGACATGATCAGTGTCACAACAAACGATGCAACAGTGACCATAACTAAACTTAAAGCATCACCTAAAAATTGAATACCAAAAGGTGCTGCCCAACCACCAAAATCAAGGGTGATAGGTTTATGCTGTAGCACATAGATTAATAAATAAAGTGAAATAATTGTATTAATAGACATTGTTCCAATGTACAAAATTTTAGATAACATGTTTTTTTCTTTCGTAAAAACAAGCACCAATGCACATAACAATGGTAATAGGATAGGAAGAACTAATAAATTACTGTTCATTGTCATCCTCCTCTCCTCTTAATACATCAATATTAGATTCCTTAGTAACACGGTATGTTCGATAAACAAGCACTAATAGAAATGCAGTCATCGCAAAGCCAATAACAATTGCAGTAAGTACAATCGCTTGTAATAACGGGTCCACATAATTGGTATTAGGACCATGAATTAACGGTTCTGTCATCTTATTACTATAATGACCCATACTCATAATGATTAGGTTCCCGGCATGTGTATAAATCGAAATACCTATAACAATTCGAATTAAGTTGAGTGATAGTATCATGTACGTTCCTATAAACACTAAAAATCCTATCACAAGTAATAATATTAAATTCATGATTTACCACCACTCAAAGCCAACATAATTGTCTCAATGACACCAACAACCGTTAACAATATGCCTAATTCAAATAATGTAATTGTTGTTACATGCAATTCACCTAATAAAGGTAAATGGATGTATGCTTCACTTTGATATAGGAACGCTTTACCAAAGAACACTGGCACAATTGCAGTAAGTGCCGAAATGATAGCACCAACAATCATCAATTTTTTAAAATCGATTGGAAGACTTTCTAAAACTTCATCTACATCAAAAGCTAAGAACATTAGGATAAAGGCCGAGCTAAAGATTAGACCACCTATAAAACCGCCACCCGGATTATTATGTCCCGCAAAGAAAACATAAAACCCAAAGGTTAATAATATAAAGACAACGATTTTAGTAACGGTTCTTAACACAACATCATTTTCTTTCATCTTGGCCCCTCCTATCTTTGTAATGTAATAATGTATAAATACCTAAACCAGCTATGATTAAAACAATACCTTCAAACATTGTATCCAATGCTCTGAAATCACCTAAGATTGCATTTACGATATTTTTACCGCCAGTTAATTCATAGGCATTCATATAATATTTAGAAATTGACTCAAAACCATCACCTTGTTGGGCAATAAATATCAGTGTCACGACGGCTCCAGCCATAATAAATGACACGATAATTTTGACAGTTTCCTTTTTCATATTCGCAGTTGTTCGTGCGATGTTTGGCAATCTTGAGAAACTGACAATAAAGAGAATTGTCGTAATTGTTTCTACTACTAATTGCGTTAATGCTAAATCTGGTGCTCTCATTAATAAGAAGAACAATGCCACACTATAACCGATGATGCCATTTAAAATAACCATCGTTAAACGTTGACGAATAAACACTAACGCGATACCAACAATACTGATCATAATGCCTAAAATAACTTCCAATGGGCCAAATTCTGAAACTTCTATTTGATGTAGCTTTGGCAAGCCGACTTGGAATATACCGTAAGCAATTAATATAGAGAAAATGAGTACTGTAATAATGTTATAGTGGTTTAATCTGTTGTTCATTAAACCTCGGATCATTTGACCAGAATAACGCTCGAAACCTCGATACACATTACGATAAGAAGTTGTTATCGATGCATACTTAATCACTTGATGCGTTATCGCTTTCCAGTTCACTTTTAACGCTAAAATGAGACCAACTATAATAACAATCACACTAAAAATGAGTGGTAAGTTAATGCCATGCCATTGAGATACGTGCGGTGCTATTGCATCAACGTTGCTACCTAAATTGGTAACATTACGAAGTGCTGGCAATACTAAACGCTCAGTGAAAACGTTAGGGATAAAGAAAATAACAGGTATCATAACCATTAAAATGATTGCTGGCAAACTAAACAACCATGGTTCGTGAATGTGTTTCTTAGGCACTTTCTTTTCATCAAATTCTCCCCAAAAAGTTTCTTTAAGCATGTAAACTGCATAGACAAAAGTAAAGATACTCGCGATACCACCAATTGCTACCACAATAATCGTTAACGTTAAACCAAATTGTTGTAATTCGATTGCGCTAACTAGAGAATCAAAGAACATCTCTTTACTCAAGAAACCATTTAATAACGGTACACCTGCCATTGATAACGCAGCGAGTGTCATGACTAAGTTCATTTTCGGGAAGTATTTTCGCATACCACTTAAGCGACGAATATCTCGTGTACCAGCTTCATGGTCAATAATTCCGACACCCATAAATAAAGCACACTTAAATATAGCGTGATTCATTAAATGGAATAAACCTGCGAATAATATGAGTGTGTAGGTTTCTGCCATTACACCTGATGGATGTTGTGCAATGCCTCCACCTAGACCAACCATCGACATAATCATTCCTAATTGACTAATAGTTGAATACGCTAAGATACCTTTTAAATCATATTGTCTCAAGGCTGTTACAGAGCCGAATATCATCGTAATCAATCCAACAAACGTAACAATATAAATATAACTATCACTTAAGCCTAAAATAGGCGTGAATCTAAATAGTAAAAAGATACCAGCTTTAACCATTGTAGCCGAGTGCAAATAAGCACTTACAGGCGTTGGAGCAGCCATGGCTTTAGGTAGCCAAATATGAAATGGAAATTGTGCTGATTTAGTAAAAGCCCCAATTAACAACATTATCATCATTGGTATAAATAGAGCATGTTCGCTAATGCTATGACTTTGTGTAAGTAATTCTGAAATCGTATTTGTACCAGTAATGATATATAGCATAATAAAACCTGTTAATAAGGCTAAACCACCTAATACGGTAATGATAAATGACTGAATTGCGCCTAATTGACTTTCAGCATTGCTATACCAGTAGGAAATTAATAGAAATGACGATACACTCGTTAATTCCCAAAATACATACATTAAAATAGTGTTGTTTGAAACGACAATACCTAACATACTAAACATGAATAATAATAAATATAAGAAGAAACGTGGCAAGTTATCTCTATTAGCAGATAAATATTGAGTAGCATAGAAAAATACTGCCACCCCTATAATGGAGATAATTAATCCGAACATTAATCCCAGGCCGTCTAATCTGAGGTCAAGATTAACATCAATAGCGGGCATCCATGGAATCTTAAATTCTACAAATTTTCCATTTAAAACACTGGGAATTTGGGTCAAGAAATACCCTGAAGCTAAAATAGGTGCTAACAATGCAATATATCCCGCAAACCGTCTCAATGGTTTAATAAACAACGTCATTAGGACGATTAGCATAATAACGATTAGTCCACCTAGTAAGTATACTAAGCTCATCAAAAGCCTCCTTTTCAATAAAAATTAAATTATAAATTTAAAGCGATAATTGTATGAAGTTCATCATCGGCAGACAACCCGATAAATTTAACCGTTTCTTGTGTTGTCTGATGACCTAAATATTTTTGTATGATTGCAATAGAAATACCCGATTGGTAAGCATGATAAGCAAACGTTTTACGCAAAGTTGTCAAACCAATATGACACAACCCTAATTCTTCAGCCGCATGATGAATGATTCGGTAAGCTTGTTGTCTAGAAAGTTCCTTATGTGTTCTTATTGATTGGAATAATAATTGATTGTCCATAAGGTTATTATATTCAATAAACCGCTTAATCTCTCCACGCAAGTCATTCGGCAACAAGATTTTAATTGCAGGTGCACATGATTGAATCCAAGAAGATTTAATGTCATCTTGATCATCCATTTTGACGTCGTTTACTTTTAAATTTAATAAATCTGTTAAACGTATACCCGTATGTATTGCTAATTTAAATAAAAGATAATCTCTATCTGATTTACGTTTTAATACATCATACATCTTTTTTATATCATCTTTATTTCTGATTGGTTCAACTTGATTCATCTATCCACCTCATAAAAGTTTCTTATTTAATGATAAACCATATTTTAGTAACATGAAACGTTTTTGCTCAAATTTCTTTAAAATAATGTGTCTCTTTTTTGAATTGATTTCGATATATAGAGTGAAAGGAGGTGACAAACACATGAATGAAATTTCACAATTATCTATTGTTTGTACGCATATCACTCACGATGCAAGTGGCAAAGCAAAAGAAACGAAACGTCGTTTTACAAACTTAAATACAAGAGCCACAGATTCAGAAATCAGATCTTTTGTTAATATCATCGCACATCTGATTAATGAACCATTCGACAAAATTGAAGTCGTTAAAACTCAAGATTTAGCTTAATTCAAATCTAAAAATAATTAAGGAGGTATATAATATGACAAAAACTTTAGAACTTGCTTTTAAAACAAATTTAAATAAAACTGCTAAATTGCAATTCCCGAAAGTTAACGTTGTTGTATCAGAGGCTGATGCTAAAGATGCCATGGATAATATTATTAAGCTTAATATTTTACAACCTACAGCCGGTACACCGATTAAAGCGACATCTGCTAAATTAATAGATGTTACGAGTACTGTCATTTTCGAAACAAAATAACCTATCACGATCGTGTTATGTCATTGATTTCGAAACAAAGCGATTATTACGCGTCCACATCGAAAATTGGCAGTAATGAATTGAATTGAGAAGGTACTTCAATGGTACTGTTCTCAGTTCTAGTCATCCTTGCGAGCGGACCGTAACATCAAACATGCGCCTATAAGCAAGACAAATTGGAGAGTAACAATGAATTCAACTTGAATTCTGTTACTCTCCTTTTTTAAACTTCAATTCAAAGTCCTACATATATAATGATGTGCATCGCGACAATTCCGCTACTGTATTTTGAAAATAATATTTTAAATGCGTATAATAATGATGTGTTAATTATAAAAAATGTAGGAGGTCAATTGTGGCATTTTTATTTATACTTGGTATCGTGGCTGGTATGATGGTTCCAATACAAACCTCAATTAATGCTCGTCTAGGACGTTTCACTGAATCAACTTTCTATGCGTCTACCATTTCATTTTTTATAGGTAGTTTATTTTTATTTATATTAAATGTAATTTTTAACCCTAAATTATTTGATGCTTCATTTTATAGTGGCCACACAATAGACTATCATTGGTGGGTTGGTGGTCTGTTAGGCGTTTGTTTCTTAACAGGAAACTTATTATTACTTCCCCGTATAGGTGCAGCATTAACAGTAGTTATGACCGTAGCTGGTCAAATCATCATGGGGGTCTTCATTGATACTTTCGGTTTACTTGGCGCGAGTAATCATCCCTTCACACTTTTAAAAGCAGTAGGCATTTTAATCTTACTCTTCGGTATTTTATTGATGAATGAGATACCTAAAAATAAACTTGAAGAAAAAACAAATCTTATGTTTTATGTATGGCTAATTATCGGATTTATATTTGGCTTTGCACCGCCATTACAAACAACCATTAATAGTGGTTTAGCTCAACAAATGCATAATTCATTGTTTGCGTCACTTGTATCATTTAGCGTTGGCACATTCGCGTTATTCATTCTAACGTTAATATTTAACCGAAGCCTTAAAATTAAAGTCTCACAACCAGATATAGGTAAAATCAAGCCTATTCATTTCATTGGTGGTGTATTAGGCGTTATTTTTGTCACTTCAAACATTATTCTAATGCCATTTTTAGGCGCAGCGTTAACTACAATTGTTGCCATGTTGGGACAAATGCTCATGGGCGTATTGATCGATCACTTCGGCTTAGGTGTTCCCAAAAATTCAATAACATTGCGCAAATTCAGTGGATTAATCGCTATTGCCATTGGGATTGTTTTATTACGTCTCTTTTAATTTGTATAACAGAATATTGATATATTTATTCAAAATGTCTTCTTTTCTTAATTGTTGAGAAGACATTTTTTTAATTTAATAATATTGGGAGTGGGACAGAATTCTTTTTAAATTCGTTGTCCCACCCCCGCAAGGGTGACTAGAACTGAGAAAAGCTTGAATTAAGCGCCTTCTCAGTTCAGTNNCTTCATTATATTATTTTTGTCACAACCTCATCACCATAGTATAATCATTGTATAACAACTTTATAGAGGTGATTTTACTGAAGACATTTTTTACCCCATTAAAACTTTTAGTGACTGCACTTATCCTCCTGATTATCTCCTTCGGCTATTATATTTATTCAAAAATACCTAACGAACCAGACACTTCAAAAATAGAAACGCTCACTGCCAAACCTCAATATTCCCTTTCTTTTATTGGTGAACAGCAATCTCAAGAAAGCTTTACTTTATATTTCAATCCTTCTCTAGGCAATGTTGCCTCTTTATTTGTTAAAAATGGTGAAACCATTCATTCTGATGCTCCTTTGATAGACTATTATAACCCTATTCTCGAGAAAATGATTGTCTCTAAAAAGAAAGCTCTAGCTTCTCTTCTCAACCAATCCCCGAAACCACCAGGCGGACAACACATAGCGCTAAACACACAAATACTTGAACTTCAAAATCGGCTACAAACACGTATTCATTCCCCTATTCATGGCAAAGTAACCGTCTTAGATCCACATCCTTCTAAATTAAATACAAAAATAATGCAAATTAATAGCGAAAAACATATTATTCGTGCTAATATAACTGAATCCCAATTAGATCAAATTAAAATAAACCAAGAGGTAAATGTTACAACAAAGCACGCTAAATTATTCACTGGTAAAATTTTATCTATTTCTCAAATTCCTCACAAAGTGGAAAAAGGAGAATCCATTTATCAAGTAAATATTTCCACCCAAGATCATTACCCACTTGGTCGTCATTTCGATATTGATGTTGGAAGTTCTAAAATAGAACTACCTACAAATTCAATATTTGAAAATGATTATGTTTTAATTACACAAAATAACAAAATTATTAAAAGAAGAATAGAATATACTAAGAGCCCCAAAAATGGGTATATTATGGTATCCAAAGGATTAAACTTTGGGGATAAAGTTATCGTACACCCTTCATCCTCACTTCTATCCTATTAACCATAAGTTTTTCACAATAAGCTATTCGGAATAAATTTTATTATATAGAGCGAAATAATAATTGTTCTTAATTAATTGATTTTTATCAATTGCTTTGAAATTCAAACAAAGAATATAATAATCAAAATATTGTTTTATTAAGTACTTTTTTGTTTACTTCTTAATTCCATTTAGTTATAATTAACTAAATAATATAGCATTAAATTAATTTAATAAAATTCTTTTAATCTAAATTATTTAAGTATTTTTAACTATTATAGGACGTTATATATAATTTAACGGGCAAAATAGAAAAGCACACATAAATTGGGGAGGTTTCAAAATGGCAATTTCAAAAATCAATGATTGCTTCGAGTTATTAGCAATGATCACATACGCAGATAAATTAAAAAATATCATCAAAAAAGAATTTTCAATTAGTTTTGAAGAGTTCGCCGTTTTAACATACATTAGTCAAAGTAAAGAAGATGAATATTATTTAAAAGATATTATTAATCACTTAAATTACAAACAACCACAAGTAGTTAAAGCAGTGAAAAATTTATCTCAAGAAGATTACTTTGATAAAAAACGTAATGAACATGATGAAAGAACTGTATTAATCCTTGTTAATAGTACACAACGTAAAAAAATTGATTCATTATTAAATAAAGTAAATACACGTATTGAAGAAGCTAACAAAGAAACTGATTTATAATTTCTTTGTGGCTTTTCTAATTCTATTTGTTTTCGATATACATTTAAAAATCTGGAATTGTATTTCCAGAGAAATACAGTCTGGGACATAAATTATATAGTAATGCTAATTATCAAATTCGCAGTAGCTGACTGAACTGAGAAGGCGCTTAAATCAAGCTTTTCTCAGTTCTAGTCATCCTTGCGGAGGTGGGCGGGGCCCCAACACAAAAAATCACGAAAGTGATTTTACAAGCTAAGCAAGTTGGGGTTGGGCCCCCAGCAAAGAGAATTTCA
>NZ_JAFENV010000017.1:184066-209150 GCF_016892225.1 Staphylococcus sp. GDY8P47P
CGACGAATTCAAAAGAATTCTATCCCGCTCCCTTATTTATATACTTTTATATTGTTAGCTCGATGCCGATTTTAAGCTAATACATTTAATATAAAACGTGCTGAATACATTCAAAACAATGATAAAAAGACAATTTCTAAATGATTTCAATAGAAATTGTCTTTCTCAAATAACTAAATTTAATGATTTACTTCTACTATCTGCTCAACATTTTCTAAAAAGTTCAAATATAAGACTAGAAACTTATCTTCTTCTTCTACATAGGGTGCATGTCCTGATTCTTCAAATAAAACTTTTTCAACATTTTGGAATCGTTCTTCGATTTTATAATGTTCCTTGTCATTTATAATTGGATCATAACGTCCATTTACAATGAGTGTAGGTACTTTAACGTAATGTGTATACCCTTGATTTACATATGCTGTATTTAAAAGCGCCCTACTAGCTATGGCACTATCCTCAGAATTCTGTTTACTATATAATCGTTGTCGTTGAATCCATTTCATCGCTGATTCTTTTTCTTTATAAATATAAGGGAATAGTAACAGTAGCGCTTCAGATTTATTAAACCCTGCAATTTCATCTTGGTGCTCAATCATTAATTTCGTAAAACCATGAACGATATCTTCAGCTTTAGAGGAGATAATGGTTAAAGATAATACATGTTTTTCATGCTTTTCAGTAAATTCTCTAGCAATAATACCTCCCATATCATGACCTAATATATGTGCTTTCTTTAAGTTTAATTTATTGATTAGTACATATAAATCTTCGACATGATCTTCTAAATCATATGAATCAGGACGTGATGATTTACCATGTCCTCGAACATCGTATGCAATCACTCTATAGTTCTCTTGTAGTTGTTTGTTTAATAAATCAAACGCTGCAGAATTACCATCTAAGCCATGTATTAAGATAACGGGGCTGCCATGTCCTTCATCTTGATAAGCTAATTTTGTTTGGTTTAACGTTTCGATTTTTTTCATGTTGGCACCTCCCTTAATTGTTACTATACCCACTTCTTTAAAAGTTACGCTATGAATGTTCTTAACTTTATTTCATAAATTATTATATAAAATGAATATTTAAACAAAAAAACAACCACCTCAAAAATACAGGTGATTGTCTATGTGTTAAGAACTAAACCCTAGTTCTCGATGATAATTTAATTGTGTAAAAAATAATGAGTACAACTATTAAAATCCAAATAACTAAAGAAAAGATTTGTGCAATCTCAGGTTTTGTGATTACAGCATCAACCGTCTTTTGACAAAATAACAAGCCAATAGCTGTGTACTCCATCTTTTTAAAGAAAATACCTATTAAACTTAATATAATACCTATAAAAAAGACAACTTGATGACTATAAATAGTGATTGGAACGATTCCCCAGTTTAAATTAAACGCACGCATAATAATTAAGATTAATGCAATAATGGCGACTGTATATCCTAATATCATTTCAAAACGGTTACTATAGAGAAATTTCTTCTTATCAATCCGTATATTGATAAAAATCGTTAACGGAAAAATAATAATGCAATAGAAAATTGAAATAGCTGTCGCCGCCTGGAATGGCACGTATTGTTTATCATAAAGATACGAAATTAAAATAAAATTCATAATAAAGAAAATAACAGGATTCGTTTGTAACCCAAATAAATTCCGTTGAATAATCAAAATAATTTGTGCTGGAGATTTACCTCTATAATCTAGATAATCTTGATCTTTTGATTCAGATTTCTTCAAATCTGTACGCAAATTTTCTTTAATATCATCGATTAAATTAGGTGCCATCCCTTTATGACTAAAGTAATCATTTATATTCTCAAGTAACACTTTATCATTGGTTCTCATAGGTTACTCCTTTGCTATAGTTTCGTTAGATTGACACGAATAGTTAATGGTTCAATTTAAAATTTTATCATACATTGACGTTATTTTCTGTTTAACCATAAAAAATAGGAGCAAGACGTCATTTAAAAGTTAGCATTTGACGTCGTACTCCTAGTGATTCATTGATAACATATATAGAATTTTAATTATTTAGCAAGATCAATACGATATAATTTGATGTTTTTATCTTGTGGTGAGTTTGAGCCAAATTGATAGCTTGTGTTACCTTTTTGGATATAACCAAAGTTACCACTTACTTTGTTATATTGAACACGCGCAATCGCATTTTGTCCTAAGCTTTTTTTCACTTGGTTATACGTTGGGCCATTGGCATCATTATAAGTCATAGAAATTCTTGTAACATGGCCTTGGTTCTTCTTACCTACTGCAGTTACAACCAGTAAACCTTTATTAGTGCGATATTCATAATATCCTTCATTGTTACTTGGATTTTTAGAATAAATCGGTGTACCGTATTTGTTTGTAACATTTTTGATTGATTCGCCAAGCGTAATATTTTCTAGAGATTTTTGACCTTGTGTTAATTGTTGAACTGTTTGAATTGTATTGCCGCTAGCTGCTTCAGCATGATTAACGCTTACTCCTGTCATTACTAGTCCTGAGACTAAAAATGCCGCTACTAATTTTTTCATAAGCACTCTCTCCTTTATCTTGTTTCTCGTCTTGTGCTTATTCATAGTATACCCTAATTGTTACTTAAATAACAGTATTATTACAAAAATATTACAAATTAAGTTATTTTATGTAACAAAAAGGATTGAGCGGGTTCTTGAAACCCGTCATTAGTGCTCAGGCATAAATTTCTTAATAAATGGTGTTACATCTTCAACAAATTTCTCTTTTTCTTCTTCAAAAGGATATAGACTTGATTGTGCATAAACATCAAACTGCGCCTCTTTTATTAAATCGGCTACTTCTTTAGATTCAAGTGTTGTAATACGCTCACCATGTTCACCTGCAATGATTAACGTTGGTTTCGTCACACGTTCAAATACATTTGATATTGCTGCTTCTTTAAAGACATCTTCAACCGCTTGCGTTTCTTCTTTAGTAGAAATAGCATTAGTATCTTCAACATGTTTTAAAAATTTATTCACTTTTCTTGGTTTATGATAACGACGCTTTTCTAAGAATTTGTTTTGTTTTTCATCGTCCCAGTTACGAATTTTATGAGAATACTTTCTAAATAAACGTTCTTCAGGCAACTCGCCTTCAATAGATGTTGGTGTCACCATAATGAGTGATGATACATAATTAGGATAGCGTTCTGCTAAATCAGCAATAATCGCCGCCCCCATCTCATGTCCTACAAATGCTGCTTCGTCTATATACAAGTAATCCAATAATTGTATAATATCATCTGCAAATTCATTAAATTTAATCTCTCTTGGTTTATCTGAATAGCCATGTCCTCTTAAATCAAGTAAGACAACTTGAAAAGACTTTGCCAAATCTTTTGCTAAATTTTGAAATATAGAAGCATTTTCATATGCAGTATGTACTAAGACGACAGGGTAACCCTCACCCATAGTATCGTAATGTAGAGATAAACCACCTTTTCTAGTAAATAAATCCATCTTATGCATCTCCTCCTTGTTTGATTTGAATTGGTAATATTGATAATAATTCTTCACTCGTTGTAATAATAAAATCAACTTCTTCTTCTAAAGGTTCTAATTCAGCGTCATCATGTTTAAACCACACACTTACCATGCCCATCGCACGTGCTGGTGCTACATCATTTAAAGCATCATCACCGACATACATAATTTCTTCTGGTTGAACATCTAATTGATGAATCATATCTTCAAATATTTTAGGATGGGGTTTACGAAATCCTACTGTTTCAGAAGTTGATAAATAATTAATCACGTGCCCTAAACCTAATGAATGTAAACGAAACTGTTTAATTTTAGATTTACCATTTGCAATCACACCTAAAACATAATCGCTTTGCGATAATTTCTCTAAAGTATATAACGTGTCATAATAAGGGAAGACATAGCGATAGAAATGCATTTCAAAATCATTAAACAGATCTTTCCACGTTAAACGATCGATATGAAACTGCTTAATAATTGCCTTATATAAATCGGGTTTATCATTATCTTCATCATCATCTAATTCAATAAATTTCTGTTTAAAATCCGCTAATTGAACGTGTACGAAATAATCATGAAATCGTTCGTATTGTTCCTCAATGAATTTATCACGAGATTTTGTTCTATCTAATAATGTACCTTCTAAATCAAACACAACTGCTTTTATATGACTTAAGTCCATTGTCAATTCCCTCTTAACTCTATAATTATTCTCATTTTATCAAAAAGTCTTCTTTAAGATAATAACGCAACATAGGTATGCTGTGATCAAATGTATATTTAAGCATGTCTAGATTGTTTAAGCAAAATGTAAAACAATGTTGGAATACCAATTAAAGCCAATATAATACTAGCAGGTATCTGTACAGGATGAATTAACGTACTGCCTACCCAATCTGCAATTAACATCATTGTAGCACCGATTAAACAATTTAATACCATGTGAATTCCTAACGTAAATCGCCAATAATAGCGTCTTACCAATTGAGGTACAACCATACCGATGAAACCAATAATTCCCGTATAAGCCACTGCAACTGCCGTTATTATAGACGCTAAAGTAAGTACGATAAACATCACTTGTTGCACATTTAAACCTAATGATTGACTCTTCAACTCACCTAATTGTAATAACTTAATCCCCGGTATCATAGTAAATAAAATGATGATAACAGGTATAGCTATTAGTCCTATGTAAATGACTTCTCTCGTTTCTGCCGCCGCGAATCCCCCGAAGAAGTAATTTGCGATTTGATTCATCTTACTAGGTTTAATTAACACAAGAATATACAAGAATGCATTAAAAAGTGCGCCAATCATCAATCCAGTAATAATAAGAATCTTCACCGGATAACCACGAGATATAGTTGCTGCAATCATCAATACAATTAATAGTGTGATAATACTGATGCCAATTGAAAAGATAGGTACCCAAATAAAAGATAATCCTAAAAAAATGGCCAAACCTGAGCCAAACATTGCACCACTAGCCAATCCTAATGTAAAACTATCCGCTAATGGGTTATTCAACACAGTCTGAAACATATGGCCTGCTAAGGTTAGTATTGCACCCGTTAACATAGCTTCAATAATTCGTGGCAATCTAACTTTCAGCAATATCATTTGATTAAATGAATCTGCTAAATTACCCATATCCCATAATAAATAGAGTGTTATCACACCAATTAAACAGATGATCCAACCTAGCATTGTGAAATAAATATTCCTTGTCATTTTATCAACTCATCAACTATCTTTCTATAATTTCTTCTATTATAACTGATGATATAAAAGAATGGGACTGGAACAGAATTCTTTTAAAATTCGTCGCCCACTCCCAGCTTGCTTAGCTTGTAGCATTTCTTGATGAAATGCTTTTTATTGAGGCTTCAGCCACGTACAGATAAGCACTTAATATCAAGCGTCTTCTCTATTTAGTTAGTCACTACGAATGTGCAGTGTCACCTTTTAATATCTGTTTATCGTTTATAAATGGCATTACGTAATTCTTTTAATCCCTCATCAATACGAGGACCCGGACGTGAAATTTCATCACCATTCACAGTTTCAATACGTCCATTTTTCACTGCTTTAATTTGACGGAAACCATCACGCTTTTTAATGACTTTATAGTAATCCGATTTAGACAGACCTTCTGTAGAGATCAGAATGTCTGGGTTCTTTTTGATGATACTTTCTTTATCTACTGGCTTCCAACCTTCTATATTTGAAAAGCTATTTTTAGCATCTAATTGTGTCAACATGTCATCGAAAAATGTATGTTTACCCGCTGTATAGATTTCTGGTTTAGAAGACACTTCCATGAAAACAGATTGTGATTTGTGATGTCTCGGCACTGACTTGATTACTTTGTCAACGTTATGCTTCGTTTCATCTACAAGGTCTTGCGCTTCACGTTCACGTCCAGTGACTTTACCTATCTGTTTAAAAGTATCATATGTTTGATTTAATGATTGTGCATCTTTCACATAAACCACTTTGACACCATTTTTTTCAAGACTATCTAACACTTTTTTTGACGTCCCTTTTTGAGATTCATGCGCCAATATTAAATCTGGTTTCGCCTTTAACAATGCTTCTTTATTTAAATTCATTGCATCAAATTGTTTCTTACCTTCTTTAACATCTTTAGGATAATCATCTACTGTTGAAACACCAACAATATCTTTCCCAAGTCCTAATTCATAAAGAATTTCCGTGTTACTAGGCATAAGTGACACGATACGATGATATGACTGATTTTTTGAATTTGAATCTGATTTATTACTCTCATTGTTTGCTTGTTTGTGTTGATTATTTTGACCACAAGCGACAAGTACCAGCACCATTATACATAGTACTATCCACATTTTTTTATTTAACACGACTACACATTCCTTTCTATCTTTTGTATATGTATGCATTAATCATAACAAATATTATTCAATATTAATTTAACTTTTTTATATTTAATTGTGTAATTTTATATTATCACTTATTTTGAGAAATAATCAGTAGTAAAAAAGCATTGAATACTTCTAAATTTAGAAATATTCAATGCTTAGTTTTAACACTCACTATGCTTTGGGGTTAGGTCCATATTCATTTGTACCTTGTTCGCTATCCGCAACGCAGTAAATTAATGCGAAAATAGAGATAATTAATAATATAACTGATATAACAAGTATGACTACAGTCGAAGCCATTAAAGAAACATCAGCGTAAAATTGATTTAAATACGTATCAGATATCGTTTCGAGTAATATAATTAATCCTCTTAGTAACATAGACACTAACATAATTAATGGTATTAACATCGTACGTCCAACATCATGAAATCGACGCACCGACATGGTGAATGTTCCGATTAGAATAATGACATCAATCGTTTCATAAATAATCTTGAAAAACATATCGCCACCGCCAACTATCCAAGTGAGTACGTCGGTAAGTATGCTTAATAAAATGAGTACAATAATATTCGCGAGTGTTGCATACCAGTAATGTCGTCTACGTGTACGACCTTGTACATTAAAATAATTTCTCCAAAATAATTGGTACGACTCAATCATTATAGCGTCTCCTTTAAATATGATTCAGTATAATCATTACATAATAAAGGATTGAAGGAAACACTTTATTTGATATACGCTTGGATTGCTTTTGCGATATACTCATTCAAGTGATTATTGCGATGTTTATTTATATTCTTAGCAAAGCGATCATCACTTTCATAAGTAAGTGCGATATATTCTAAAAACTGATTATCCGCATTAGGCACTTGTCGTTGTAAAATGCCTTTTAAAGCTTCAATATTTTGATATACATGCACATCATCCGCTGCGTAGCCATTTTCCAATAAGTGATTCATTTCATTGAAAAATTGGTTGAATTGGTCATTTGTATCTTTATCATTATTCTGCTTATCAGAATCGTTCATTTGATTTCTACGTTGTTTATATGACTGATAATAATCCGTATCGCCATATTTCAATTCAGCTTCTTTATCATATTGTTCTGTCACATCAAATTGATTGAATTGATCCATATTAATCTCCTCGTTTCTATGATTTATTAGATGATTTTTGAGGTAATCAATGATTTGATTTAGCTGATTTCGTCGTTGAACAATTTGGGCATAGTTATCTTCTAATATTGCATTTTTATTAGTAATACTTTGTTGAAAATATAATTGGATATCTTCGAGAGATAAATTGAGCTGTCGAAGAAATAAGATCGTTTGTAGCTTTGCAATATCTTGTGAATGATAATAGCGATAGCCATTATCGTCTACATAACTAGGTACTAGTAAACCAATCTCATGATAGTAACGCAATGTTCTTGTACTAACCGTCGTCACTTTGCTCACTTCACTCGGTGTAAAATAGTTATGATTTAACATTGTATTATTCTCCACTTTATTTTATTTTCAATATCATTCATACCTCACTCATCTATTTAGGAGTATGCACTATGACGTAACGTTAAAGTCAATCATTTTTTATAAAATAATGATCTAAAAACGTATATTTCTGCTTTCCTTTGCCATTAAAATAATGTTTCCCAAAGTTATCTAATAATGCATGAAATTCATTGGCATCTTGATTTGTAAAATAATCTGGTAGTGTTATATGTTTTTTTAATTTATCGTAATTCTCTGTGTTTGAATAGCCTAATTTATGATACAAGCGTCGTGTATATCGATCAGGAATAAATTCTATTCTTTGAAAAAGATACACCAATAACACGTCAGCCGTTTCACTACCTATACCGCGTATGTTTAACAATGCCTGTCTGAGCGTATCACCATGCATACGTGCAATTGCATCATAGTCAAAGTTGTATTGGTTTAGCCAATTGAATAACGCATGAATGGCCTTCCCTTTATTTTTATAAAAGCCACTAGAACGTATAATGTCTTGTAGTTCATTTAATGGTAAAGCCAAAATGGTTTGAGGATCAAAACAGGTTTCTTCCTTTAAACGCATTAGCGCCATATCTGCATTGTTCCAATTCGTATTTTGTACTAATATCGCACCAAGCATCATTTCTTCAGGACTTTCAGCCGGCCACCAATGTTGCGGGCCCATATTGTCTAATAAGATGTTATAAAGTGCTTCAGTCGTAAGCGTTGGCATACTCTCACTCCAATCTTTACATAATAATACCCTCACAAATCGAAATTTATGAGGGTGATATCAAAATTTATATAATTCTCTTGATTACATAGATTCTGGTGCTGATACACCAACTAATGTTAATGCATTGTGTAGTGTAATTCTAACTGCATCTACTAAAGCTACATGTGCTTTCGTTTTTTCTTCATCGTCTGTTAATACTTTTTCAGCATTGTAGAATTTATGGAATGCAGATGCTAAATCTTGAATATAGTTCGTTAAACGGTGTGGTGCACGACTTTCTGCTGCACTTTCAATTGTTGATTCAAATTCAGCTACTTTTTTCAATAATTCAATCGCTTTTTCATTTGTAATTGTTGAAAAGTCTGCATCAGTTGTAACTTCAACACCTTGCTCTTTTGCTTGTTTCAAGATAGAGCAAATACGTGCATGTGCGTATTGCGCGTAATAAATTGGATTATCTTGTGATTTTTCTTTTGCAAGTTCTAAATCAAAATCAAAATGAGAGTCCGGACTACGCATTGTTAAGAAGTAACGTGCAGCATCAATGCCAACCTCATCCATAATTTCACGTAAAGTAATCGCATTACCAGTACGCTTACTCATCTTCACTTCGACACCGTCTTGCATTAAACGTACCATTTGCATAATTTGTATTTCAAGACGATCACTATCTACACCAAACGTTTCTAAACTTGCTTTCAAACGATTAATGTAACCATGGTGATCGGCACCCATTAAATCGATTAAAATGTCGTTACCGCGATTAATTTTGTTGTAGTGATACGCAGTGTCTGGTGTGAAATAAGTGTAATTACCATCTTTTTTAATTAACACACGGTCTTTATCATCTTTAAAATCAGATGTACGTAACCAAGTTGCACCATCCGCTTCATATGTGTAACCGAGTTCATTCATTTTAGCTAATGTGTTATCAATAGCCCCGTTCTCATATAGTGATGTTTCACTAAACCAATTATCAAAGTGGACATTGAAATCAGCTAAGTCTTTTTTCAATTTATCCATTTCATAATCAACACCAAGTTTTCTAAATGTTTTAAGACGTTCTTCATCAGAATAATCTTTCATTTCTGGGTGCTTATCAGCTAAGTCTTTACCAATTTCGATAATATCTTTACCATTATAACCATCTGCAGGCATTTCATGACTTGTATCACCAAGTGCTTCAAAGAAACGTGTCTCAATTGAACGTGCCAAGTTAGTAATTTGATTACCAGCATCATTAATATAATATTCACGTGTTACATTGTAACCTGCTGCAATTAAAATATTAGCTAGTGAGTCACCAACAGCAGCGTTTCTTGCATGACCAATGTGTAAATCGCCAGTTGGGTTGGCAGAAACATACTCTAGTAAGATATTTTTATTTTTAGATGCTTCAGCATAACCAAATCGATTACCTTTTTCAATCGCTTCTGGAATAACTGCAGTTAAATATTGATTATCTAAATAGAAATTAATAAAACCAGGACCCGCGATATCTACTTGCTTCACATTCGCTTTACTTGTGTCTAAGTTGTCAACAATCGCTTGAGCAATTTCACGTGGGTTACGTTTAGCAATCTTAGTTAATACCATTGCGATATTAGTTGAGTAATCTCCATTTTTAGTGTCTTTTGGTATTTCAACTTTGATATCTGGAATATCTTCAGCAAGACCAGCTTTTTTAATACTCGTTTCAATTTCTTGTATTAAAGTTGTTTTTACTTGATCAATAATATTCATTCGCCTATCTCCTTATAATTAATTTCATATTGATATGAGCCCATTTTTTCATCATTTTGATGTAACTCGTATTGAATTTTTAGCTTCCCACCGTTTTCATTCACAAAATGCAAGATACTACGTGTTCTAACAGTCAAAGGGATACGTCCAGCTGGAATATCGTAAAGTGTAGTCGTATCATGACCTTCTACAAAGTGAAGATTCATATTAATATCGCCTTTGCGTATTAATTTGACGCCTCGCGCTTCGATTTTAATCGTTACATTGACGACTGCATCTTCAATTTGTTCTTGGTAACGAATATAATCTGCATTCTTTGTTTGCCAAGAACCTTGAGTAGCAAATTCAAATTTTTGTTTTTCACCATTTTGTTTTAAGACTTGCTTCGTTTGAATGTGTATATTCTTATCCAACGTTTGCCTCACCTTAGCTTCTAATTAATACACCACATTATAGCATAATTTAGATAGTGCATGTAGGTGATACTTCTCAGTTTTGAAGCATTTAGAATATATAAGTATCATCATCTATTTTGATAAATTGAGTAATAAAAAGAACAGTATATAGGTTAAATCTTGGGAAATATTACTATAAAATGACTTATTAGAAGTAAACTATCAGCGTGTATTTGGAGATGATATAATATACTGGTCGCCTATCTCTCAGGCGTCAATTTAGGCGTAGAGAGGAGGTGCTAATCTATGCTAGAAATCCTTGTTCACATCACGACCACAGTCATCAGTGGTTGTATTATTGCGATATTCACGCATTGGCTACGTAATCGCAATAATAAATAGGCGACCATAGCCACACCTAAAAAATCCCCTCACTACGGCAATAGTGAGGGGATTGGTGCATCTATGCTAGTTTCCTTGTTAACTAAATTATAACACTGGTGAGTAGAGAAATGCAAAATGATTTCATACGATGACTCAACTAATGAGAAGAAACATATTAAACAACGGTAGAAATTGAGGTGTGCGATATATTCGATACTAGAAAAACAACATATTTTAAAATTGTAGTTTCTTTTTTTAGGTAACATCATTCTCACATATATCGGGATAATAACTAATTATTAATGTAATAGAAAACAATATGTGATCCTACATAGACATTAGCATTTAATTTGGCAAGACTATTTGGTAACACTGTGGATGAATTTTTTTCTTAATCATTTATTTATCACAAAAAGAGAGTGTAAATTCCCCTCTCTTCTTGTGCAATAGTACTATGTATTAAATGTTGTCTCAAAAACGTCGATGTATTTATCTCCCTACCTATGTATTATTAATATCATAATGAGAATAATTACCCATATTGACATCAATAATGGTCTTATAGAAATAAGTCTCCATCGTCCTTTTATTATTCTTAAAATGATATCTATGATTATGTAAATAACAAATAGTGCGATAAAAATATATAGTATAAAAAAGTTTCCAATTGCAAAATCTTCTCTATACTGTGATGATGCTTTGATTGACATGGTGATCATAAAGATAAATGACATCAGTAGCGATATAATACCTTTATATTTAGCTATGTCTAAATTAATTTTCATACTTTCAATTTTGTCATACTTCTGTTGTGTAATCATTTTATCTGGTGCCTTAGTTAACTCTTGAATCTTTATTTTTAAGGGTCTAGACCATAATCCCCTTACACCCATAATTCCATACAGTAACACACCTATATTCAATATGAGCATCAAGTTTTCAAACTGATTTACACTTTCTTCTTTTATGAGAATCACAGGTATTAAATATAAAATGAGTGCTATAACATATGTCATTATTGGCAATACTTTAAGACCACCCGAATGCATGACAGATGTAAAATTGACTAAATAAAATAGACCAAATACGATTATAATAAGTAGAATATCCATTATGTATTAGCCCCCTCCAATACCTTGACTTTTACTTCACTTATGCCAAAACACTTTCTTTATTAAATATAATGAAATCCATTGTTAAACTATCGTACGACATAAATAACCTTTAACTCTTTTCATATCATCTTCCCAATAATCTGGATGAAAAGAAAATTCCATTTTTGCTATATGAGGCATTATCAATACGTCTAATTCCATTATATACTCTCCTGCTTACTTGTATTTTCTATTGCAGTATAGACCTCTCCATAAAGCAAGAAATATTGAGTTGCTAATGAGTTAGCAACAAATATCATTATCATACTAACTATGATTACAAAATGTGACTCTGCAACATTAGGAATTAATATATATTCAACAATTTTTTGAACATAAATTGTTGATGCTATAACACTTAACGCCAGAATCCAAACATATTTATTACCTTTTAGCCATGAAGGTTTACTTGCCATTAATAATAGTTTACAAATATGCGCACTTGCACATATTAATAGAAATAGAAAGCCAACAACCCAAAAAGTAGTTAAATTAATATGATGTTCTTCTGCCATGAAAAAGTATGAATTATAAAATGATAAGTAAGTCGAGTAACCAGTCAAACAACCAATTATTAAATATCTTTTGGCCGTCTTTAGTTCAATACTATCTTTCTTTTCGAAAAGTTGTATAAATCCAAAAAAGATGATAATTATTTCTATCAATGTAGTAATGATTAAGTAAATAGGTGTTCTTTCAATGGTTAAACTGTAAAAATATTGCACTCCCCCCGCTAAAATCATTAATAATGAAAGTACATTCATCACTTGAACACTTGGTTTTCTTAGTTTTTTTAAGCTATCATTCATTTTTTCACTCCTTTAAATTATTGAAATAATTGATTTGCTAAAGCTCTTATAAGGTATATTGTTAAGCGTGGGAGTGGACAGAATTCTTTTTGAATTCGTCGTCCACTCCTAGCTTGCATTGCTTGTAGAATTTCTTTATGAAATTCTCTTTGTTGGGCCCCGACTAGAACTGAGAAAAGCTTGATTTAAGCGCCTTCTCAGTACAGTCAGCTACTGCGAATTTGCAAAATAGCATTATTATATTATTTATGTCCCAGCCTCATGCAACACTTTCTTCATTAAAGATAATAGGTCCCATTGAATAAATACCATTAGAAGTAAACAATTCTTTAATTCTTTTAATCTCATATTTTAATATTTTTAAGTTTTTTGTTACCTACCACTTCAATATAAATATTTACATACAGTAAATATCACTATTAAGTATATTCTTAATAATAGAATTTATATATCTTAATTTATTTGCTTTGACAAAATCTTAAACTATATATACATATAAAAATAGGAAGTATTATATATTTAAAAGAAGGTTCTCAAAAGTTAATGATTATCAATCGAGGGCCAATTGTAGAAATTGAGGGTCAAAAGTATATGTTCGATTATTCAGCATGTAAATACCCAGTTGGTGTTGTAGAAGATCAAATCTATTATTTCAATGAAGAGAATATTGATAAAGTTATATTTGGGGGCTACTCTGATCAAGATGAAACAAGATTTCAAGAATTACATAAAGAAATGATCGATAATTTGGATAAAGACATCCAACGTGGTACTTGTTCAAAAGAAAGATAATTTTGATTTAATTTAACTTAAATTGACTTATCAAAGGTTACCTATCATCGTATATTCGTAGATGATATAATATAAAGGTCGCCTATCTCTCAGGCGTCAATTTAGACGCAGAGAGGAGGTGCTAAAAATGACAGATATCTTTGTTCACATCATGACCACAGTCATCAGTGGTTGTATCGTTGCGTTGTTTGCGCATTGGTTACGTAAACGTAATGATAAATAGGCGGCATAACCACACCAAAAAACCCCTCACTACTCGCAATAGTGAGGGGTTTGGTGCATCAAATGCAGATATCTTTGTTAATTACATTATAACACCATACTGGATAGGAATGCAAAATTGAAATTATGGAATATAAAGGGGATAGAATCTGAAAATGAGTATTGTTACAAATGATAGGACTTATTTTTTGTGTTGAAAACAATCTTATGATTTATATTGGAAGCCCCTTAATATTTTTCATGTTTTCATTAATGAACCTCATTACATATGACAACGAAGAGATAATTATAAGTAAGCTAGGTCAATCAGAGTAAATAAACATATCAACCTTGAATCAATCTAAAATAAAAGTAAAGATAAGTGAGATAAAATGGAAACAATAGGAAGCATTATATATTTAAAAGAAGGTTCTCAAAAGTTAATGATTATCAATCGATGGCCAATTGCAGAAATTGAGGGTCAAAAGTATATGTTCGATTATTCAGCATGTAAATACCCAGTTGGTGTTGTAGAAGATCAAATCTATTACTTCAATGAAGAGAATATTGATAGCGTTATATTTGAAGGTTACTTTGATCAAGAAGAAGTAAGATTTCAAGAACTATTTAATGAGATGATCGATAATTTGGGTAAAGATATTCAACGTGGTACTGTTCAAAAGAAAGATAATTTTGGTTTAATTTAACATAAATTGACTTATCGGAAGTTATCTATTATCGAATATTCAGAGATGATATAATATATGAGTCGCCTATCTCTCAGGCGTCAATTGACGAAGAGAGGAGGTGTAATTATGCTTGATAACTTTGTTCACATCATGACCACAGCAGCGAGTGGTTGTATCATTGCATTATTTGCGCATTGGCTACGCAATCGCAACGATAAGAAAAAATAGGCGACTATAGCCGCACCTAAAAAATCCCCTCACTATCAGAAGTAGTGAGAGAATTGGTGTATTATACTTGATAACTTTGTTAAGTAAATTATAACACTAGTTAGTAGAGGAATGCAAAACTATCAAAATTTCATCTGTAATAAAGTATTTAATTTGATATATTTAATATAATATTGAGGCGACGGAGTGATAATATTGAACATCATAAAAAGACAATGGAATAGTAAAGTTCAAGCTATGCCAAGGATACCGAGAAGTCAAAATAATAACGGATATGTAGAATCTTTAATTAAGATCCTTAAAGCAATAGAAGAAGGTAAAGAAAATAACCATATTTTAGAATTTGAAGGTAGTAAAAGCTCGAATACATTAAATCATTACTGTATTAAACTTAGACCAATTGGAATAGTTGAATTAAAAAATAGTAAATGGTATATAAGTGAAGAAATATCTGGGTGGAATAGTGAAAACATTAGAGAAATACTACCTGAAATTTTAAATGCCAAAGTTAAATATATAGCTGAAATGTTAAATTTTATAAAAAAACCAAAAAATATACGTGTCATTTTAGAAAATGCCAAAGAAAATTATAATATGACGTGGAAAGACAACAGTCAAGTCTATGATAGACTACACTGGTTTATGGATTTAGGTATGGTTGAGCATATTGGATATGAAAAAAAATACGTACTTACAAATCATGGTGAAAAATTTCTGAAAGCTCATCCCCCAATTGAAAATCCAGAAATACTGCGATTTAAGTACGATCAGACCGAAACTGAAACTGAAATTTATATACCTGAGTTTTTAAATGATACATACACATACAAATGGTCTAGTGATATAAATAGAAAAAGTAATATAGGATATGTTCCTGGTGGATTAGAAAACGTAGCAAACACCATACGAGACACTTTAGATTTAGCTCGTAATTATACTGATTTTGATAGTATTTATGATTATCTAAGTTCAACATATAATATAAGTGAAAATTCTAATGGCCAGTATATAACATTTTTAACTCGTTTAAACATATTAGAGAGAATAGGAGAAAAGACTTATAAAACATCTGAATTAGGTTTGGAATTAATAAAATCTGAGAACATAGATTTTAATATAGTATTTATTTTACATAAATACTATAAATATATTTTTGAAATATTATATTTAATTAAAGATAAAAATATGGCAGTAAGAGAAATAGCAACAGTAGGTAAAACTAAATTTAATATGCCTAATGAGTCGGTTGATCAAATAAGAAAAAGAATTAATTATTTGAAAAACGCTTCTTTAATCATTGAGGATATGGGTAAAACCTTCAAGTTAACCCAAAGAGGTCATCTTTTATGCGATAAATTACATCAATACTACGATAATATGATTGAAGAAACAACAAGAATCATTAATGATAAAGACGAAAATGCTAAAAAAAATGATATATATAATTTATTATATGACTTACGAACAAGTTCAATTGATTCTAGTAATCCAAATAATTTTGAAAAAGTATTACAAAAATATTTTGAAGAGCTTGGCTTTTTTAGTGAATTAATAGCTAAATCGGGTACCACTGATATTTTATTAACAGCGCCTACAGCACCTAAATTTACATATAAGGTTAATATAGACGCAAAAACCAATAGAGAGGGAAAAATAACAGAAGGTTTAATTGATTTCGAGACATTAAAAGAACATAAAGAAAAGCATAAAGCTCAATACGTAGTGGTAGTAGGTAAATCATTTGTAGGATCAAGACTTATTAAAAGAGCTGAAAGTAATGGTATAGCTTTAATTGATGTTGATGTCTTAGAAACTTTATTAAAGAACCATCAAAAGTACCCATTACAAGCTATAGAATATTTACCAATATTCCAACAAAAAGGAATAGTTAACTTAGATGTATTAAAAAAACAGTATAATATTATGAATAGACAAAAAGATTTATTTAAATTAATAATTAAAATTTTAATTGATAATAGCAATGATGATTATTCAGGAGGTATTATTTCTTCTGAGGTTATATACTTTATGATAAAACAAGAAACTCAAAATTCAGATATCTCGATAACAATGAAAGAAGTAAAAGATATGTTATCTTTGCTTTCAAATTCTCTTATCGATTGTGTAGGTAAAACTAAGGAAGGCTATTATGCTAAAGGCTCATTAAAAGATGCAGCATTAAAATTTAGATTTTATTATGATGTATCTGTAAACTATTAAAACCTTTATATGTCTATTTTAAGCACACCCTAATCATACATATTTAGTTATTGAATTTATAGTAACTGTCACTTTACTCGATATATGAGAATGACTTTACCTAATAAATGAGAAAAGCAACGCACTATATTAAAATGCGTTGCTTTTTCTATTATCGAATACCTATAACTAAACTATCTCTAGCTGTTTCTACAACTTCTGTACTTATTTTATCTAAACCATTTATATCCATAATTCTGTCTATCTGCGCAAATAAACGATGAATCAGCCTAAAATTCCCTTTTGTAATTTTAATAATCGTCGTTATTGCCTCATAATCAGTAAAGTCTTCGAGTTTTAAATCAAATCCTAAATCTTGCCACTTATATTCTAATATATGATGCGTCTCATCTTTACTTAGATTATCAAATTCATGTGCAAAACCTATACGCGAATATAGTTGAGGATAACGAGATAGTTTTTTCTCTATACCCGGCATACCAATAAATATCATTGCTAAATTATGTTCATCATAAATAGCTCTTAATTGCTCTAAATGTTGCACTTTAAGGCGATCAATCTCATCTACTATAATTAAATCAATATATTTAAACATATCACTATAATGTTTACTATGTTCATGTCCATACTTATTTACAACATGTAATTTTTGACCCAAATCAATGCTTGCAGTAATACTATATAAATCATTCCTTAATTTAGTTTGTTTTTCTGCTGGTGCAGTATAAAATATTTTATCCACCGATAGTATGTCATCGGTCGTTTTACTAGCTAAATCTTCCCAACCTCTATGGTTAACTTGTTTTTCAATAGTATCCCAATTTGTGTAATACCTAGACGATAAAGTTTTTCCGACACCAGGTTGACCATAGCAGATCCCAATATATTGATATTTAATACAAGCATCACAAAATTCAGCAAAGCGTTTATACTCTTTCGTTTCAATGAAATTTTGATTTTTAGTCATTACGATACCTCTTTAATTTTTTGACGTTTTTAGTCGTTTCTTGAGGTGAATAACCACAATTTTTTTCTTCCTTAATTAATTCCGTGGTACTTGGACTAGCAATATTTTGTTTTAAGTGTTTTCTTCTCTGACTACGAGCGTGCTGTATGTCTTTTATATCTATGGAGTAATCAGCTATTTCTGGACATATAGCAGTACAAAGAAATTCATCTCTATAAAACACACGTATTTCAGCCATATCATTTGGGTTATAACGAATCAGTACATATTCACCTACATAAGCTGCTAGATTAGTATTACTGTATCGAAAACCTTGAAAATGAATGCCATCTGAATGAACTTTTCTAGATTTAGGTATTTCCAACAATAATAAATCAAGTTGTTCTAAGCTACTTGGCATATTAGGGAAAAAGTGATTACTATTCCAACGACTGATAGGCGTGGTATGAATAGTACTATGTTCTTTTTGATTATAATCTTCAATTAAAAAGTAACGTAATTTTTCTTCAAAATTGTGAAAATTTATTAGATTACTAGGAGTATCATTATTGTTTATATATCCAGGCAGTTGTTCTAAGAAAGTTTGATTAACTGTCTGAAAGAATCGTTCTATTTTTCCACGACCACGAGGGACACCAACTTTTGAAAACATCAAGTTAATTTTCAAATCAATAGCGACCTGTTCCATGTGATGCGAGGTAAAGTCACTCCCGTGATCTGTGTAGAATTTTTCGGGTATACCACATACTGGCCAATTGGTATTATTCTTATTCCATATTGCTTGGTGTAGTGTTAATGCTGTGTTTTGAGCATTGGGGGCATCAAAACTTAAGAAATAGCCTGCAATTGCACGACTATAGTCATCCATAATAATAGTTAGCCATGGTCTATTGATATTACCTTTTTGGTCTAATATAAAGATATCTAGCAAAGTATGGTCGGCTTGCCATATTTCATTGGGTCTTGAGGATTCTCTAATTTGTATTAAATCGTACTTATTTTGATAGTATTTTTCACCCTGATGAGAGAAATCAATAACAGACTTAGGCATCGCTTTAATAACACTATAAATTTGTTTATAACTTGGTATATCAAAATTATTTTCTTTACAGTAATTAGTGATTTTCCTATGAATTGTGGCTATACTATTTCTTTTATTCATAAGCGCAAGGCGTTCAATTTCATCAATTATCTTTGGTTCTATTTTACGTGTTCCTTTATCAGCTCTTGTCGCATAGATTAGTCCTTTAAGTCCTTGTTCTTTATATGACTTATTCCATCTATAAAGGGTGCTTAACGCAATCCCTTTACTTTTAGAAATACTTGATAAAGATTGTTCGCCTAGGATAAAAGGTTTTATAATATTGTACTTTTGAGTAGCTTTTTTACGTTTGGCTTCAGAAAAATTAGTTAGATACTTCTCCTTGTTTTTCATCTTCCTTGTCCTCCAATTTATTGAGGTAACGATAAATTGTTGTACGTGAAACATGCCACTGTTCTGCAATTGTCTTAATTGGCGTGCCATTATCATAAAGTGTCTTAAGTAAGTTTAAATCTTTTTGATTTAATTTTTCTGGTCTGCCTCCATATCGGCCTCTAGCACGTGCTGCAATTCGG
Organism: Staphylococcus sp. GDY8P47P; assembly: GCF_016892225.1. Taxonomy (NCBI): domain Bacteria; kingdom Bacillati; phylum Bacillota; class Bacilli; order Caryophanales; family Staphylococcaceae; genus Staphylococcus; species Staphylococcus sp. GDY8P47P. Next base: position 203,928 of record NZ_JAFENV010000017.1, read on the forward strand.
CCAGCTGAAGAACGCTCTAAAATTAAATTACGTTCAAATTCTGCAAATGCTGCGAATAAATGAAATAATAATTGTCCAGTTGAACTTGATTTATCCATTGTTATATTTTCTTCTAAACTATGGAAACTTACACCTCGTTCGTTAAGTTCATTAACTAATGTGATTAAATCCTCCATGTTACGTCCTAGTCTATCTAGTCTCCAAACAACAATGGTATCTCCTGACCTCGCAAATTCAATTGCTTTATCTAAACCAGGTCTTTTACTTTTTGAACCACTCATATGGTCATTAAATATCTTTTCACAACCATGTGTATTTAATCGATCTTCCTGTAAATTTAAATTTTGTAATCCAGTTGAAACTCTTGCATAACCTATTTTCAAAATACAAACCTCCTATATACACCTTCAGTGTACCATAACTTAATCACAAGATCTTTTTTGAACATAGATTTTTTGTTGGGTTTTTGAACACATAATTCTATGTAATACATACTTATTTAGACATAAAAAACGAGTGTACAGAAAATGGTTATTTTCTGTACACTCTCATCTTTAATAATATATTTTAAATGTTATTAACAAAACTAATTTAATAAGAGTCAAGCATAGTTTACATATGTATTATGTTTGAAACATATCTCTAATTACTTTTTACTAATATCATTTAAAATGTCTCGCAATTCTTCAATTTCTTTGTTATTTAATTCTTCATTTTTCGCAAAATTCAGCACTAAACTTTTCATGTCCCCTCCATACAGTTTATTAAGAAAGGTTTTAGCAGTTTTCATTTTAATATCGTCTTCTTTAATATTTGATGAGTAAAAATAAATATTCTCTGATTTGTATCGTTTTATAATCTCTTTTTTATATAGTCTTGTGATTAATGTTCTAATCGTTTTATCGCTAACTTCTTTATATTTTTGAATTTCAACTACAATTTCATTAGCTGATACTGATTTTTTACCCCATATTATATTCATAACATCCCATTCAGCCATAGATATTTCAACTTGCTTATTGGCCATTTAAAACACCCATTTCTTTTAATATTTTTTCACTGATTAATTCAGCATTTTTCCCAGATGGCTTTCCATCTGATAAATGTGTAGCAAAATAATACTTATCATGATTTGTAATTACGTAACCTACAAACCACCCATTATTATACTTCCCGTTTACTATACCTGTACCTGTTTTCCCATACAGTTCATACTTTTCATTTTTCTTAATCAATAATGAAGAAGATAATTGATTCTTTGCTTTTTTACTAAAATGGTTATTTTGTTCCATCATATTTTTAAAAACTATTACTTGTTCAAGATTAGATATTTTCAAACTATCTTCCATCCAATAGCTTTTATAACTTCCCAAATTTTTATTACCATAATTTAATTGCTTGAGTTGAGTCGCAGTATAGTTCTTTGGTATTTGATCGCTAATACGTTCGAAGTACCAATTAACTGAATTTTGCATTGCTGTATTTAAATCTTGTTCCTTATTCCAAGCATCAAAAGGGTAATGCTTATGATTCCATGACATACGTGAATTTTCATCATTTATAATATGTCGGTCAAGTCCAAACATAGCTAAATAAATTTTATAAGTTGAATTAGGAGAATACCTTTTTCTACTTTCTTTTTCGTTATAAATATAGTATTTGTCTTTCTTCATGCTGTACATGACGAAAGATCCACTATTTGAACCAAAAATTTTACTTTTATCTAAAATTTGGTAATCGTTGTGTAAGGGCTTTTTATAATTATAATCAGTTATGGATTGCCCCATCAAAAACTGGCTTTGAATTACCATGAGCAAAAAAGTAAAAATACAAATAAAAATTAGAATTAATTTGGACTGTTTTTTCAGATTGGCTTCTTTTATATTAATTAATCTTCTTTTGAGTAATGACTTTTTACCATTAAATGAATGGCTTAATATATTTTTATTAAAAAATGGAACATTTAATACGGAGTCCATAATAGATTCCGCATAAGTTTTAAATTCATTTTTGTTAATATTATTAAGGACAAATCTATCGGCTTCTACTTCATTGTCATGAATTATCTTTCTTTTTACAATATGTACTAATGGATTGTAACTCATAATAATAGAGAAGATATTAAAGATAATTAAATGTAAAGTATCTCTATTTTTAGCATGAGCATATTCATGCAATATTATATATTTTAGTCTTTTGTCAATTACACTTTTAAAATATGAACTAGGAATCAAAATAATATATTTCCCATACCAAAAAGTTATTGGAGATTGAATAGTCTCTGCTTTTCGAATCACAATATTTTTTTTATATTGATGGTTGAAAAGTATCGTATCTATTTTATTTTTTTCATTTTCGTTTAGATAAAGTGACTGTTTCTTTAAATATTTAAGATATAATAAGGCTTTCAAAAATTTAAAACTTAAAATAATAACTAAAACTATCCAAATAACTGTGCAGATATTATCAATTGAATCCCAATTAAACTTATGGATATCTGTTGCGAACTCTTGAATAGGTTTGGTGGTATTTATGTTATGGTTCAAGTCGTGTGACTTACTTTCAACTGTGGGCGCTTGATTATTCACATTATTAAATTTAAAAAGAGAGAATTTAATAGGAATGAAAGGAATTAATCCTGCAAGAAGAGTTAGATACCAAACTTTATAATTTAACATATAATTAAAATAGCGTTTTAATATGTACCTAAAAAATAATAACAATAGAAATATAAAACAAAAGCTTACTATGCTCATTATTAATAACTTAGCCATTTCAACACCTTCTTTCAAATATTTATAATAAACTATTGACACCGATATTACAATTGTAATATTATTGATTTATAAAAATTACAACTGTAATATCGGAGGGTTTATTTTGAAAAAGTTAATATTTTTAATTGTAATTGCTTTAGTTTTAAGTGCATGTAATTCAAACAGTTCACATGCCAAAGAGTTAAATGATTTAGAAAAAAAATATAATGCTCATATTGGTGTTTATGCTTTAGATACTAAAAGTGGTAAGGAAGTAAAATTTAATTCAGATAAGAGATTTGCCTATGCTTCAACTTCAAAAGCGATAAATAGTGCTATTTTGTTAGAACAAGTACCTTATAATAAGTTAAATAAAAAAGTACATATTAACAAAGATGATATAGTTGCTTATTCTCCTATTTTAGAAAAATATGTAGGAAAAGATATCACTTTAAAAGCACTTATTGAGGCTTCAATGACATATAGTGATAATACAGCAAACAATAAAATTATAAAAGAAATCGGTGGAATCAAAAAAGTTAAACAACGTCTAAAAGAACTAGGAGATAAAGTAACAAATCCAGTTAGATATGAGATAGAATTAAATTACTATTCACCAAAGAGCAAAAAAGATACTTCAACACCTGCTGCTTTCGGTAAGACTTTAAATAAACTTATCGCAAATGGAAAATTAAGCAAAGAAAACAAAAAATTCTTACTTGATTTAATGTTAAATAATAAAAGCGGAGATACTTTAATTAAAGACGGTGTTCCAAAAGACTATAAGGTTGCTGATAAAAGTGGTCAAGCAATAACATATGCTTCTAGAAATGATGTTGCTTTTGTTTATCCTAAGGGCCAATCTGAACCTATTGTTTTAGTCATTTTTACGAATAAAGACAATAAAAGTGATAAGCCAAATGATAAGTTGATAAGTGAAACCGCCAAGAGTGTAATGAAGGAATTTTAATATTCTAAATGCATAATAAATACTGATAACATCTTATATTTTGTATTATATTTTGTATTATCGTTGACATGTATAATTTTGATATCAAAAACTGATTTTCCCTCTATTATTTTCGAGATTTATTTTCTTAATTCTCTTTAACAAACTAGAAATATTGTATATACAAAAAATTATAAATAATAGATGAATAGTTTAATTATAGGTGTTCATCAATCGAAAAAGCAACGTATCTTATTTAAAGTGCGTTGCTTTTTTCTCATTTATAAGGTTAAATAATTCTCATATATCAAGCAAAGTGACATAAGGTTTAAATTGTATGATTAGGGTGTAACAAAAAGGTGGTGAGATTTTGAAAATTGGTTATGCCCGAGTATCATCTAAAAATCAGAATTTAGATAGACAAATTGAAGTACTGAAAGCAAATGGTGCAGAAAAAATATTTACTGAAAAACAATCAGGAAAAAATATTAAAGAAAGACCAGTATTTCAAGAAGTAATGAATTTTGTACGAGAAGAAGATACTTTAATAGTCGATGCATTAGATAGGCTAGGCAGAAATTATGATGAAGTAATTAAAACAGTAGATTTTCTTAAAGAAAAAAATGTTAGATTAATAATTACAAGCCTACCAATGATGAATGAAATTATCGGTAATGAATTGTTAGATAAATTCTTAAAAAATTTAATTATTCAATTACTGGCAATGATTTCAGAACAAGAACGAAATGATAGCAGACGTAGACAGGCTGATGGAATAGCTGTTGCAAAATCTAAAGGTATATATAAAGGGCGACCCAAATTATATAGTCCTATTGCTAAAGACCCACATAAACAGGCAGTATATTATCGTGTTGTTAGTTTTTTAGATCAAGGTATGGCAATTAGTAAAATTGCTAAAAAAGTAGGATTATCAAGACAAACCATATATAGAATAAAAAAAGATTATCAAAGTGGAATATATAAAGATATAGATAATTAATTTATTATGGAGGTAATCGTTATGAGTAAATCAGGAGATTTCAGAGAGTACCCTAAAATTTTAAAAATAGAGAATGATGGAAGAATCATTGCTTTAGATAAACATGGTAGAGTAAACAGTCAATTTTATACAAACACAATAACTGATGAAGATTCGATAAAAGTTTTCGGTTTGAAATTTAAATTATTATATCATGATTATGTTAATGATAATTTAAGTAGAGTTGAAAAAAATAAAGATTCATATAATGAAAATATATCAACAAGAAATCGACCGGAAGATTACTATAATGAACGTGATTTTAGACGTGATTTAGAACAGCAGCAAGAGAACACTAAAGCTAAAAGAAAAAATAAATGGTTAGTAGCAGTCATTGTAGTATTATTGATTGGTTTAGTAATATTGTTGTTTAAATCATGTAGCAATGGAAATGAGCAACAACCTACAGATAATAATGATACATCACAAGAACAAATTGATAATGGCCAATCAAATAATGATAAAGTCCGTATAATTGT
>NZ_JAFENV010000018.1:0-212 GCF_016892225.1 Staphylococcus sp. GDY8P47P
TTCTTCCTCTGTCCCTTACTAGTCATTTATGATGTTGTTTTAAGTGCGTGATGATATAGCTTTTGCAATTTAGCTATACGAGTTTCACTTAAATATGGATTTTGTAACGCATAACGCAATCGATTGACGTTTTTGCGGTCGTTATAATAAATTTCATTCAGTTCTTGTACAGAGAGTCGTGTTGTTTCATCTGCTAAATGGATTAATTTTAA
>NZ_JAFENV010000018.1:234-1545 GCF_016892225.1 Staphylococcus sp. GDY8P47P
TTGTATGACTCGAAAGTAAAAGCCAGTTTTACCACTCGAAGTCATTCGTTTAACCAAATCTGTAATGCCGTACTTAGTTTGAATCTTCCAACACGGTTCTCTAATTTCGGATACCTCAATCACTGATTCACCTAATTGATATTGATTTCCAAAATAGACATCTGCTTCATCTAAGTCTTCTACAGTTAAATTTTCACCAAACATTGCATAATCTGGAACTGTGTCCAACGCATATTTGTACATGTTATAATGCGATTTGCTAAAGCAACACACTGCTTTATGAGGCCCACCATGGTCTTTGTACGCTTGTTCATCTTCGGCAAAGCCAGTTTTGGATAACCACATCTTTCCTGAAAAAGGTGACTTGTTTAAAGCTGATCGCATTTCTCTTTTTTGTCCGTAATCTAATTGTTCAATTTTGCCTACTGAAATTGCATAGACTGAAATCATTGTCTTCTCCCCCAGATAAAGTTAATAAGCAAAATTTTACTATACTCACAATTAAAAGATAAGAAAAATGATAAAAGAATTTCTCATATTGAACTAGGTATTTGTTTCAACGTCATGTAAAATAATAGTTGAGTATAATTGAAAAGGGGTCACAGTTAAGATGAAAGATGCTAAAGAACTTAAATTCATGACAGTAGATGATGCTGTAGCTCAAATTAAAGACAATATGATATTAGGCATTGGTACGGGGAGCACAATAGAATTGCTTATCCCAAAGATTGCTGAAAGAATTCATAATGAACAATTAAATATTACAGGTGTGTGTACCTCTAATAAAAGTGCATTAATTGCGAAGAAGTTAGATATCCATATTGTTGATATCAATGATGTTGATCACGTTGACTTGGCTATAGATGGCGCTGATGAAGTTGATCCTAACCTTAATTTAATTAAAGGTGGCGGCGGTGCCTTATTTCGTGAAAAAGTAATTGATGAAATGGCGCATCGATTTGTAGTTTTAGCGGATGAAAGCAAACTCGTTAATTATTTGGGTGAAGGTTTTAAACTACCAGTCGAAGTAGATAAATTTAATTGGTTACATATTGCTAAAAAAATTGAAATGTATGAAGATGTCGTGACAGAGCGTCGTATGAGTGATGATGTACCATTTATTACTGATAATGGGAATTATATTTTAGACTGTCAATTAAATAAACAAATTGATCCATTTACATTTCATGATTATTTAATTCATTTAACTGGTGTCTTAGAAACAGGATATTTTTTAAATATTACTGATCAAGTGATTGTTGGTACACAAGATGGGGTTAAAATTATAAATAAAGGGAGTGGGACAGAATT
>NZ_JAFENV010000018.1:1612-4081 GCF_016892225.1 Staphylococcus sp. GDY8P47P
CAAAATAGCACCATCATATTAATTATGTCCTAGGCTTTTTAAATATCTTGTGAGTCTTTATAAGAAATCACAAGGTGTATAAGCTTTACTTATCCGTTTTATGATTCGCTGTGTCATTTACATGGTCGATTTCATCTTTGGCATCATCAACAACAGATGAACGTCTTTCTTCTTTATAAGCCGTATTCTCTTTAAGTTCTACATCTGAAATACTTGAAGATGTCTCAGACTGTGATGCGTGACTTACACTGTCATCGTTGTTAGGATGAGTGGTCTTGTTGTCTTCTTTGTCAGCACTTGTGTCATCAGTTACATCTTCACTATCTGAGTCTGTAATGTCGTCATCATTCACATGATCTAAATAATTGTTAGGTTCGACTTCATCTAGTGAACGATTTGTTGTTTTATATACAATAAATCTAATGATTAAACTTAAAATGATAAAGATAATACCCACTAATGTTGTACTCAAAGCAATGACTTTCATTGAGAACAAGTCACCAGTTTCTTCACTAAATAAGAATACTTGCGCAAATGTCATTGCGGCATGGAATACAACTGCAATATAGATTGTACGTCTTTTTGTTGCACGAATTAATTCACCGATAATCATTGAGAACATGAATGTATATAAGAAGTGATATCCTGCATATTCCATTCCGTAAGTTGTATTTGCTGCCCAAATAGAATAAATTAAACCAACAATGATTGAAGCAAAAAATGTATTCACTTTATTTTCAACAATATTTTGTAAATATGAACGGAATCCAAATTCCGCAAAAAATGCCATTAAAAGATGACCGACAATGATTGTTGTCACTGATACAGATAAATCAGTTGCTTGTAATAAAATAAAACTATCAGCAAAAGTATTAAAACTAAACATGCCAATCATGAAAATCACTAGCGGTAAAATCAGTGCTAGTAATATACGTTCAATAACTCTGATATCAACTGAAAATTTTAATCCAGCTAATTGAGCACGTTTATCTTTAAATGCAATAATACAAACAACTGCTGCGATAAACGGTGCAAGGTCAGTAAGATCAAATACAAAACGTTTGATACCTACTGTTGCTTGAAAATCTCGTAAGATTAATGATAGCGCCATCGTAACTACGAAGAATACGAATATTGTTAACGCCCATTGAAATCCTGATATACGATTCGTCTTCATTTATGTAACCTCCATTAGGGTAACCGTAAAAACTCTTTCTTTAATATTATACATATTACAAGGGTATAAATAAATTGTCCATTTTAAATATCATTAAAATGTAATAGTCTNNTTTTATATGATTGAAAACAATTTTTAATGTCTTAAATTAATTTGAAAAGGGTAAGCAAAAGTATAACGTAACATTAACGATGCATTACATTGTGGTGTAAGATAATGGTATAGAGTAAATCAATAGGGGGCAATGAAATGTATACACAAGGTAATCCGCAACTTTGGACAGGTCGTTTAGATAGCGACACAGATCCCAAACAGTTTAGACATTTTCAAACAGTACAATTTGCTAATTTAGAAAAAATGGAAAATGTAGGAGAGAAGACAGGCGTTGGTTTCTTAGGATATGCGGTTGATAAAGGTGTAGAGAACAATAAGGGTAGAGTAGGAGCAAGAAAAGGACCAGACGCTATTAAACGTGAGTTTGCGAAACTTCCAGATTTAAGTGAGTGTGATATGCTTGTTGACTACGGCAATGTCTCACATACGAATGACTGTCTAAGAGAGACGCAACAGGAGATGGCACAGTTATCCGCTAAAGTTATTCAACAACATCAGCAAGCCTTTCTCATTGGTGGTGGACATGATATTGCCTATGCCCAATATTTAGCGACAAGAGATGTCTATCCAGATGCTTCAATTGGCATTATAAATATTGATGCGCATTTCGATACACGACCTGATGAACCACCTACATCTGGCACGATGTTTCGAGAAATACTAGATAATGATGATAAGGCTGATTATTTAGTACTAGGATTAGCTCAAGGTGGCAATACGCGCGCATTGTATGATTATGCGAAAGACAACGATGTTATCTATGTGTATGCGGATGAACTCTTACATCAAGTATCACCTACCATTAAAGATAAAGTAGAACGATTTATTCACGATCATGATACGATTATGTTTACGATATGTATGGATGTGATTGATAGTGCGTTTGCGCCAGGCGTTAGTGCACCAAGTGTGTTGGGATTATATCCGCATTCAGTATTTGAAATTAGTAAACGAATCATATTAAGTGAAAAAGTATCTTCCATTAGTATTGCAGAGACCAATCCTGACTATGATGTAGATGATCGTACATCTAAATTAGCAGCAAATTTAATTCATCATTTCTTAGTATAAGTATCAATAATTAACGTGAATGATAAGACTATACCGTTAACGATGACGTATTAATTGCTTATAAATCATGTATTCATATATGTGAGAGCGGGGAGTGGGACAGAATT
>NZ_JAFENV010000018.1:4099-10451 GCF_016892225.1 Staphylococcus sp. GDY8P47P
TTAAGCGCCTTCTCAGTTCAGTCAGCTACTGCGAATTTGCTAAATAGCATTATTATATTATTTATGTCCCAGACTCCGCTCTTTTTCTAATTTAAATTGATAGAAAAGTTTGACAATTATGTTACGATATAAACTAATAGGGGAGTGACTGGTAATGAAACGATTAAGCTATAAGCAACAATGGCGTGGTGATGTTGCACAAAATATCTTGGCTGGTATCTTAATGGGGTTAGCATTACTCCCAGTATCTATAGCTTTCTCGTTTATCGTGCATATTAGTCCTACTGTAGGGTTGATGAGTTGTGGATTAATGATGTTGTTTATAAGTTTGCTAGGAGAACGGATTAGTATGGTATCTGGTCCGAGTAGTGGTATTTCTATTGTAGGTGCACCACTTGTTGAACAATACAATGTTCATTATTTAATTATGTCAACAATTGTTATGGGCATCATTTTGATTATCTTTGGGTTATGTCGTATAGATAAGATACTCCATCATATTCCCGATACTGTCGTTATAGGATTTATGAATGCGTTGGGGATTTTACTACTTACGACACAAATAAAATATATATTTGGCATTACAACTGCAACGTATTATGTAGCAATTGCAACATTTCTTATCATTTATTTATCCTCGAAATTGATACGATTGATACCGGCGCCACTAATCGCCATCATCGTATTAACAGTAGTAAGTTATTTAATTAAACCCAATGTTCAATTGGTACATGATTTAGCACAAATTCGACTTACCCTCCCTAAGCCCTCTGTTTATACAGAATTACTAAATGCACATGCACTTAGTATTATCATGTTATATGCATTAACCATGGCTATCATTTCTGTCGTTCAAACCAATCTTACTAACGATATGATGGACACCATAACGCAAAGTGAATCGAATAAAGATCGTGAAGTGATGGGTCAAGGGTTAGCTAATGTGTTAGTTGGATTTCTAGGTGGCTATGGTTCAAGCGCTTTAGTAGGTCAGTCAAAGTTTAATTTTAAAATGGGCGCCACAACACGGTTAGCGACATTGATTACTGGAATGTTTCTTTTATCTTGTGTTGTCATTTTGGGCCCAATTGTAGGATTAATTCCTATGGCAGTTTTGGCATCGGTACTCATTACGATATCCTTAAATACGTTTGATAGACGTACATTTAAACATTTGAGAGAAGCGCCAATTACACATGGCATCGTTATGATGATAACGATGATATTAATTTTAATGTCTCACAATTTAGCTATTGGTGTCGTTATAGGGACATTGATTTATTATGGCATTCACTTTATTTTCAAAAAGAAAGGACGACAATCGATATGACAACGTTTAATGACTATGTCAATTGGAGACGAACATTTCATCAATTTCCTGAAGTATCTCAGAAAGAATACGAAACGACGAAACGTATAAAACGTATATTACAAGCATATGATATTAAAATCATTGACCTTCCTTTAGAAACAGGTCTCATAGCTGAAATTGGTCAAGGAGAACCATGTATTGCTGTACGTACAGATATAGATGCGTTACCGATTACAGAGCAAGTTGACCATGAATTCACTTCAACTAATGAAGGCGTGATGCATGCGTGTGGTCACGATATTCATATGGCTAGCATCTTAGCTATTGCCACTAAATTAAAAGAACAAGAGCAAACACTTAAAGGTCGTGTGAAATTGATATTCCAACCTGCAGAGGAAACGGGTTATGGTGCTAAAGCAATTGCAGAGACAGACGTCTTGGATGATGTCAAAGCTATTCTTGGATTCCATAACTATCCAACATTAGATATTGGAGAATTTGCAATTAAGGCTGGGCCTATTACGTCCGCTGTTGATCGTTTTGAATTTAAAATTCACGGTAAAGGCGCGCATGCTGCAAAACCTGAACAAGGTAATGATCCAGTTATGGTACTCGGTCAATTAATTACAAGTCTACAAACGATTGTAAGTCGAAATATATCGGCTTTTGATAGCGCGGTAGTGACGATTGGAGAAGTATCATCTGGTAATACATGGAATGTAATTGCTGATCAAGCTTATGTCCAAGGCACAGTGCGTTCGTTTAAACCTGAGATTCAAAATTATATAGAACAGCGATTTCATGAGATAGCCCAAGGGTTAGAGCAATTATTTAATGTAGAAATTGAAGTTGTTTATACCAGACTTCCAGGAACGGTAGTCAATGATGCGTACTTAACGCAACATGCTAAAGAAGCCGCTAAAAAGGTCGGTTATAACATCATTGAATTAGAGAATCCGTATACGATTGGTGAAGATTTTTCTGGTTTATTAGCTAATCATCCTGGTGTGTTTGCATTTATTGGTTCAAATAGTAAATACGATCTACATCATCCAAAATTTGATCCAGATGAACGTATACTTGAGAAAGTCCCAGAATATTTTATAACGCTCATTGATCAGTTGTTTGAAGCGCTTTAATTTAATTCATCGCCAATGATGAAATTTAAATATGGTGTGTGTGACTGTATGATATTTTTCAATAATTGATTTAATAATCAATAAGAATGGGTAAACAAACACTAAACATGCTTTAGGAGTTGAATAAAATGGGCGCACAAGATCCAAGAACTAAATTTAAGTCATCTGATTATGAAAAGCAAGAACAAGATTTACCAGGACTTCAATCCAATTTAACACCACAACCTGATTGTGGGGAAACTTCCTATGAGGGGCATCATCGTTTATTGGATTATAAAATGTTGGTAACGGGAGGCGATTCAGCAATTGGACGTGCGGCAGCTATCGCTTATGCGAAAGAAGGCGCCGATGTTGCCATTAACTACCTTCCAAGTGAAGAACAAGATGCGCAAGAAGTTAAAGACGTTATTGAAAAGGCAGGACGTAAAGCTGTCTTAATACCTGGGGATGTTCGTGATGAACAATTTAATTATGATTTAGTTGAACAAGCGTATAATGAACTAGGTGGTTTAGATAATGTGACATTAGTAGCAGGTCATCAACAGTATCATGACACATTACAAGGATTTGATACGCAATCGTTTAAAGAAACATTTGAAACCAATGTATATCCAGTATTTTGGACCGTGCAAAGGGCATTGGATTATTTACAACCTGGTGGATCTATAACAACAACATCATCTGTTCAAGGCTATAATCCCAATCCACTTATTCACGACTATGCAGCATCAAAAGCAGCCATCATCTCACTCACGAAAAGCTTCTCTGAACAACTAGGAGAGAAGGGGATTCGAGTGAATTGCGTTGCACCTGGTCCATTCTGGTCTCCATTACAAATCACTGGAGGTCAGCCACAGTCTGCGATACCACAATTTGGTCAAGATACACCACTAGGTAGAGCAGGACAACCTGTAGAACTCGCTGGCACATACGTCTTACTTGCTTCTGAAGACTCAAGTTATACAACTGGTCAAGTCTTCGGTGTAACTGGTGGTATTCAAATTAATTAAATATAAAATTGTAAATCCAACGCAAGGGTTTGAATAAGACTCTTGCGTTTTTATAATGAAATGAGTAGGAGTGATAGAGCGTGAAGCACATTGATCCTAAGCAATTAACAGATATTCAAAATTATAAATTATTAAGTGGCTCGATTATTCCAAGACCGATCGCATTTGTTACATCTTCAGATAGCGATGGGCGTTTAAATGCCGCACCATTTAGCTTTTTCAATATCGTTAATAATGCGCCACCTATGATTGCTATTTCCGCACAAAGAAAAGCAGGAAAACGCAAAGATACCGCAATCAATATGGAAAACGTTAAATCATTTGTTGTTCATATTACGGATGAAGATAATGTTGAAGAAATTAATAAAACTGCAGCGCCAATCCAACCTGAAGACAATGAACTTGATTTGACTGAACTCCATATGATGACTTCTGATATTATTGATGTACCAGCAATCAAAGAAGCCAAAATTAGATTTGAGTGTCAACTTGAACAAATGATTTTATTAGGCTCTGAAGATGAGGGCGCCGATTTAATTATTGGAACAATTGTTAAGTATCATATACAGGACGATGTATATTTTGGAGACAGTAAAATTAATGCAAATCAACTCAAACCTGTTGCACGTTTAGCAGGTAATGATTACGCTAAATTAGGCGAGCAATTTACAATTGAACGACCCAATCATTAATGTCATGTCACAAACGATGATTTTAAATATGCAATTTCCATAAAACTTTATTGACGTTATGACAGTATTCTTGTAACTTTAATAATAAAATTATTTTTATAAGGAAAGTAGGTTAAGTATGGAAGAACAAAGAAAAGGCAATGCATGGGCGTTACTGCCACTAGTATTATTTATTGCCTTGTTTTTAGGTGTTGGTGCAGTTACAGGTGATTTTACAAATATGCCCCTTAATGTAGCAATCACAATTACTGTTATCGTTGCCTTAATTATGAATAGAAAAGAAACATTCGCAAATAAAGTTGAGGTATTTACAAGAGGTGCAGGTCATTCAAACATTATTTTGATGGTCTTTATCTTTATATTGGCCGGTGCCTTTTCAACCACAACTGAAAAAATGGGTGGCGTTGAATCAACTGTAAATTTAGGTTTATCATTAATACCGCAGAATTTAATTATCGTTGGTTTATTTGTAATATGTATGTTTGTTTCTATTTCAATGGGTACTTCAGTAGGAACCGTTGCGGCATTAGCACCTGTTGGCTTTGGGTTTGCTCAAGCAACGGATATTCCAGCAGCGTTAGCAATGGGTACGGTTGTAGGTGGTGCCATGTTCGGCGATAATTTATCGATGATTTCTGATACAACGATAGCTGCCGTTCGAACGCAAAAGACACGAATGAAAGATAAATTTAAAGTGAATTTTTGGATTGTATTACCAGGAGCACTATTAACAATTGTTGTCTTATTCTTCCTTACTAATGGTATTTCAATAGATCACTCTAAAAGCTATGATTACAATTTAATTAAAGTCATTCCTTACGTATTGGTATTAGCCTTAGCACTGATTGGTGTGAATGTAATCATCGTTTTAATCGGTGGTACATTATTATCTGGTTTGATTGGCTTGTTTGATGGTTCTTTTGGTTGGAAGGGATTATTACAAGCAGTATCAGAAGGAATTATTGGTATGGAGGATATTGCAATCATTGCAGTGCTAATTGGTGGTTTAGTTGGAATCATTCAACACAATGGTGGCATTGAATGGTTACTGAATTTTGTTCGTTCTAAAGTTAAAACGAAACGTGGCGCAGAATTTGGTATTGCTGGATTAGTGAGTGCTGCAGATATTGCAACAGCTAATAATACAATTTCAATTATCATGTCGGGGCCACTTGCGAAAAATATTGCTGATGAATATGATGTTGATCCGCGTAAATCAGCAAGTTTGTTAGATATATTTGCGGGATGTTTCCAAGGCTTTTTACCTTATAGTCCACAAGTCATTGCAGCAGCTGGCGTGGCAAGTATATCTCCGTTTAGTGTTATGCCGTATTGTATTTATTCCTTTTTACTAGGAATTTGTGGCATTTTAGCGATTATATTAAGATATCCACGTGTTAAAGCTAAACCGAACAGCAATCTTAAGTAATCAGCACAGTTGTGTAGGTTGTTTTTTATTAAGAAATTTAAAATAATTAAACATTTTAATAGTTCAAAGTTTGGAACTGTATTGAAATACGTTAAAATAGAAGTAAGAGTGAAAGTAGGTGAAACAAGTGGCAAAATATAATGTAGAGAATGAAAATGTTGAAATTCATATCGAACGCTTATTGAAATACTCACCAGAATTAGTATATCAAGCTTGGACAGACGCAGATTTATTAAAACAATGGTTTATGACTTCTCAACGTACAAATAAATCTATTGATGTAGATATGAAAGAAGGCGGTTCATATCGAATTGTAGATTCACGTAATGGGCGTCAAAATATAATTCAAGGTACATATCAAGAACTCGTTAATAACGAGTATATTAAAATGACAATTGGTATGCCTGAATTAAGTGATCAAGAAGATATTATTGAAGTCGAATTTGAAGAACGTGAAAGTGGCGGTACACAAATGTTCTTCTATTATCAGTCATTAGTCGAACGTGAAAGACGTTTAACAACATTAGAATATAAACAAAAGAAAAAAGAATATCATGACTCAACTGTTCATGGTCTAGAATTGATGTTCGATAAAATGCATCAAATACTTGAACAATATGTAGAAGATAATCAATTGTTATAATCAATGACTGAAACGACTACAAACATTGACAGTAGTTGGTTGATTTCAGTTAACAATGGTCTCATGATATCTCAATATAAGTCAGTCATAAAAGTAGGGGTGGTAAATAAATAATATAATGAAGCTA
>NZ_JAFENV010000018.1:10562-130417 GCF_016892225.1 Staphylococcus sp. GDY8P47P
AATTCAAAAGAATTCTGTCCCGCTCCCATTTTGTTAATCGCGCTTAACTGAGTTCACCGCTATCTTTTCGTTCATTATATTTTCGTAGTAATGTTTCGAAGAAAATATGATAACTAATAAAACTTGAGTAATCTGTACCATCATATAAATAGAACGTATTACTTGATACATAAACGTTGTAGCTAGCCTTTTGCGCTAGTGTATTATCTTTCATTGTTGTCACTGAGATAAAATATTTTTGACGTAATTGAAGTAGATTAGTTACATCTGAAAGTTGATGGCTTTCACCAGAAAGAGAAATAATGAAAAATAAATCTTCAGCTACTGAACGGTTCAGTACCATCTTTAATTCGTGTACGTCATGTAAGACAATGATATTTTTATGCATTGTTAACAATATTCGTTGCGCTTCTTCCGCAACGTTCTTTTGCGCACGACCGGTGCCATATAAATAAACAGTAGATGCATGATTCAGTTTATCTGTAATCAAATTATAATCGATGCGATCTAAATAGCTAAATGTTGTTTCTATTTCTTGTTTAAAAGCATCCATTGAATCTTTTGGCAGTTGACTTAAATGTTCACTTTCAAATTTAAGATAGGATTTAAAGTCACTATAACCATCAAATCCTAACTTTCGTGTGAAACGATGAATCGTAGCATTAGATGCATGAGTGAATTGCGAGAGTTCATGTATTTTTAAAGTTTTACATTGATTGACATGCGTATTTACAAAATGTGCAATTTGAAGGTCGTTATCATTTAACTTGTCGAAATTAGCATTTACTTTTTCATCTAATAGCACAAAGACACCTCTCATTCTTTCCTGAAAATATTTTCATGTATAGAAAACATAAACTGATTATACAAAATTATTTCAAAATCGGTCAACGTCATTGTATATGTGTAAGCGTTTACTATAATAGATATTAAGAAAACGCTTTTATATGTACGATGGACTTAAGTACAACATAGAAAGATTTGGGGGTTAAATTATGAACGCTATTAAACGATTTGGGAGTGCTATGATCGTTCCCGTATTAATGTTTGCATTCTTTGGGATTGTATTAGGTTTTGCGACATTATTCAAAAATCCAACTATCATGGGCGGATTAGCAAATGATCATACATTTTGGTTTAAATTTTGGTCTGTAATTGAATCAGGTGGTTGGGTAATCTTCAATCATATGGAAATCGTATTCGTGGTTGGATTGCCTTTATCATTAGCTAAGAAAGCACCTGGTCATGCTGCTTTAGCTGCATTAATGGGCTATTTAATGTTTAATACATTTATCAACGCGATTTTAACGCAATGGCCACATACATTTGGTGCCAACTTAGAAAAAGGTGTTGAAAATGTAACTGGCTTAAAAGCAATTGCTGGTATCGAAACATTAGATACAAATATTCTTGGTGGTATCATTATTTCTGCCATCGTGACATGGATACATAACCGATTCTATAGCAAGAAATTACCAGAAATGTTAGGTGTATTCCAAGGTTTAACATTTGTTGTAACAATATCATTCTTTGTTATGTTACCAATTGCAGCAATCACATGTGTTGTATGGCCAACAATACAAAGTGGTATTGAATCAATGCAACATTTCATTATCGCATCTGGTTATATTGGTGTTTGGTTGTATCATTTCTTAGAACGTGTGTTAATTCCAACTGGTTTACATCACTTCATTTATGCGCCAATTGAAGTAGGTCCAGTTGTAGCAAAAGATGGACTTAAAGCAGAATGGTTTAGACATTTAAATGAGTTTGCTGAAAGTAGTAAACCTTTAAAAGAACAATTCCATTATGGTTTCATGTTACAAGGTAACGGTAAAGTGTTTGGTGCGATTGGTATTGCATTAGCAATGTATTCTACAACGCCTAAAGCAAACCGTAAAAAGGTTGCAGCATTGTTAGTACCAGCTACTTTAACTGCGGTAGTTGTTGGTATTACTGAACCTTTAGAATTTACATTCTTATTTATCGCACCTTACTTATTTGTAATTCATGCATTATTAGCAGCGACAATGGATACAATTATGTATGGTTTCGGCGTTGTTGGTAACATGGGCGGCGGTTTACTTGATTTCATCGCGACGAACTGGATTCCATTAGGACAAAATCATTGGTTAACTTATGTAGCTCAAGTTGTGATAGGCTTGATTTTCTCAGGTATCTATTTCGTTGTATTCAGATACTTAATCTTGAAATTTGATATTCCATTACCAGGACGTCGAGCTGAAGAAGAAGTTAAATTATTCTCTAAGAAAGATTACAAAGAGAAAAAAGGCGATGGAAGTACGTATAATTCAGGCTTTGAACCTAGCAATGAATATGAAGCGAAAGCACATTATTATTTAGAAGGATTAGGCGGAAAAGAAAATATTAAAGACGTTACAAATTGTACAACGCGTTTACGCTTAACAGTTAATGATGAATCAAAAGTTGAAGATAGTGCTTATTTCACTCATGAACAAATGGCTCATGGCCTCGTGAAAAGTGGTAAAAACGTTCAGGTGGTAGTTGGAATGACTGTCCCACAAGTACGTGAAGCATTTGAACATTTAGTTTATGATGACAATGATAAAAAATAATGTATTTAAGTAAAAGGCCAGCAGAAAATCTGGAATAAGATTTTCTACTGGTCATTTTTTGTATACAATCCTATTTTGGTAAAACGTTTCTATCACTTGCTCACCATAAACAGAGCGTCACTTGGATTTAAACCCATTGTTATCATAAAAAGAAAATGCATAAGGAGTGGGACAGAATGCTATTTAAATTCTTTGTCCCACTCCTAACTAGTTTGGTTATTCTACGTAGTATAGATTTACTATGATGATAGTTAATTAAGAAATGTTTGCTTTATGTAGTACACGTGTTTTATAAGATGCAGAAAGAATATCAATATTTCTGCATGCAATCGTTTGTAGTAATTTGCTGAATGTTTCAGGTGCACAACATACGCTTGCACAGTTGTTATTTAATGTGTATTTGATATCAAAGTTATTTGAGAAATAAGTCATAATATCAATAACTTTATCTTTAATGAATGCATCTTGGAGGCCGTCTATTGCTAAATCGAAACGTTTAGATGATTGATAAGGTTGTTCCGTATCTAGTAACGTATTTACTCGTTTAGGAGATAAAATCTGATAAATTGAGAATTGATAAAAACTTAAAAAGCTAATAAAATATGGCAGTTGCTGCTTAGGTAAGCTAACTTCTAAAACGGGTATATCATCGTATTTGATTATTGAATATTGAAATGAATCGCAAAATTTAACGTCTTTGCAGACTTTAATTAAATGTTTTCGAGTTGATCTAGATTTTAAACCTACAATGTTGATAATGTAAGTTTCAAATTTGTCTAACAACATGCAATGACCTCCTATATTTATTTAACGTATGTAAAAAGCATTTAGCCTGTAAATTCCCTTAAGTCGTACACCGTTCTTTTATACACACTGATTGTATCACTCTTTATTAATATTAGCACTAGGACTTTTGAATGAAGTTCGATTTAATTATTTTGTAATCCAATCGTAACGCGATTTAACATGGAATTAAATTTACGCATTCAAATAGCGTTTCCTTTTAAACGTGTTAGTACGTATTCGGCGAAGTATGAAATTCATATGTCATATGATAAACTTAGCAATAATTGGAGTAATTAAAGGAGCAATCTTATGTATAAAGCTGTAGTATTTGATTTCGACGGTACCATTATAGATACTGAGAAACACTTATATGAAATAATTAACAAACATCTTTCATTTCATGGCGTGAAACCTGTGACACTTGAGTTTTACAGAAGTCACATTGGGGGACATGCGCAAGGGTTACATGACTATCTTGAACAACAAATTGGTATTGAGAAGAAACAAAAAATATATGATGAACATAATAATTCGAGTCATGAATTAGATATTATCGACACAGTGTCTTCATTAATGAAATATTTAAAACAACGACACATACCTATGGCGATTGCGACAAGTAGTTATAGGGAAGAAATTATGCCTACGATTCAAACGTTAGGTATTAACGATTATATTGATGTGATTGTAGGAAGAGAAGATGTTGAAGCGGTGAAACCAGACCCAGAGCTTTATTTAACGGCTGTACAACGCTTAAATTATTCACCTGCACATTGCTTAGCTATTGAAGATTCAGCCAATGGCGCTACTGGTGCAATGAATGCTGGGTTAGATGTAATTATTAATACAAATGAGATGACAGAAGCACAAGACTTCTCTGACATAGCTTATGTCGGCAAAGATTTAAGCTTTGAAGAGATAGTAAATACATTCTTTGAAGCGAATAAGGAGTAAATATGATGTCGTGGCAAATTATCATATTCTTTTTAGCAGGTCCTATTATCATAGGCATAGGAAATTTAGTATTAGGCCCTATATTTAGTAAACATATACCTTTTAAAGTTCAAGTGCGTTCTTTCGTTGTCGGTACAATGATCTATTTGATTTTAGCTACTATAGGCTATTACTTATTGTTACAAGGAAGAATATAAAGCACTCGTATGATAGTTAGTAAATAGAAAAGAGTGGGAGTGGGACAGAATTCTTTTAAATTCGTCGTCCCACTCCCTCTTTCTATAAAAATCTAGTTTTACGATTAGATTATGATTACCGCTTAGTTCATAAATACTTTTAATATAATAGTGACGATTAATAAGACGATGAGAATTAAATCAATACCTACCATAATTGTATAACGTGTGGATTTTTGACCTTGTGATTTAGCTTGTTGCATCGCTTTATAATTAGGCACTAAACTTAGTATAAGTAAGACAATAATTAAAATGATACCTATTGTGACAGACATTATTTTGTACCTCCATTCTGTTTATCAATCCATTCCCAAATAAATCCTGCTAAAAGGCCAACAATGAGACCCGCTATAACACCCATTTCCAGTGTAAAGAAGAGGGCACCTATAATTATGAAAATAATTAAAGCGATTGGCAACGTAATGCCAAATTTTAACTTACGCTCATCTGAATTGAAAATTGTAAACACAGCAAAATATAATAAGAAAAAAGTTAAAGTTGCGATTAGTGTTCTTATGATTAGTGGATTAACGGTATCATGATTGGCACTGAAATAGTTTAATAGAAAGAAAACGATGCCAAATATAATAGAAATTTTAACACTCTTTTTTAACAATGCTTGCATTCATTAATACTCCTTGTATTGATCAGTAAAAATTCTAACAAAAGTATATCACACTCTAAATTAATTTTTGCGACATCCTCATCCATTAAACGCTCAGAAAATGATTATAAACAATTGAATTAAAAAAAGATTATTTGCAAAAGTGAAAAATCTCAATAAAAAATATTGTAAAAAGTAACTTTGTTTAAATGGCAAAAATACTGTAAAATCAAGGTTTTTAAAAATTTGAAAAGAGTTATTACAACAGTAATGGAAGCGATTTCGAAAAGTTGTAAAATTTATGTTTTAATTTTGTCAAATTATAGTATAATAACTTCATTAAGGTAAAGGAACTTTTAAGGGAAAAGAAGGAAAGCAAAAGAGGGTTTTCTGAAAGACAAAAGTATTCGAACCTTAGATTTAATAGAGATGGGGTTATTTTAATGGATAACAATGAATTACATAGGGGGCTAAGTGCACGTCAAATTAGAATGATCGCACTTGGTGGTACTATTGGTGTTGGTTTATTTATGGGAGCAACAAGTACGATTAAATGGACTGGTCCATCAGTTATTTTTGCATATTTAATCGCAGGGATCTTTTTATTCTTAATCATGAGAGCAATGGGGGAAATGATTTACTTAAATCCAACTACTGGATCTTTCGCTACATTTGCGAGTGATTACATTCACCCTGCAGCAGGATATATGACAGCATGGAGTAATATCTTCCAATGGATTGTTGTAGGAATGAGTGAAGTTATTGCAGTGGGCGAGTATATGAATTATTGGTTCCCAAACTTACCACAATGGATTCCTGGTGTCGTTGCGGTGCTACTATTATTAGCAGCTAACTTAACTTCTGTAAAAGCATTCGGTGAATTTGAATTCTGGTTTGCAATGATTAAAGTTGTAACAATTATATTAATGATCATTGCTGGTTTAGGATTAATCTTCTTTGGAATTGGTAATGGTGGCCATGCGATTGGACTTTCAAATTTATGGTCTCATGGTGGCTTTATGCCTAATGGATTTGTAGGTTTCTTCTTTGCATTATCAATTGTTATTGGTTCTTACCAAGGCGTTGAATTAATTGGTATCACTGCCGGAGAAACAAAAGATCCTCAGAAAAATATTAAAAGTGCAGTAAACGGTGTTATCTGGCGTATATTAATTTTCTACATTGGTGCGATTTTCGTAATTGTTACTATCTACCCATGGAATCAATTAGGTGAAATCGGTAGCCCATTTGTAGCTACATTTGCTAAAATTGGTATCACTTTTGCAGCTGGATTAATTAACTTCGTTGTTTTAACTGCAGCATTATCTGGATGTAACTCAGGTATCTTTAGTGCAAGTCGTATGATCTTTACATTAGGTCAAAAAGGTCAAATGCCTAAAATCTTTACACGAGTTATGAAAAATGGTGTACCATTCTATCCAGTATTAGCCATTGCTTTAGGTATCTTAGTAGGTGCGTTATTAAATGTTATTCTTCCTTTATTTATTAAAGGTGCGGATAGTATTTTCGTATATGTATATAGTGCATCTATATTACCTGGTATGATTCCTTGGTTTATGATTTTAATTAGTCACATTCGTTTCAGAAGATTGCATCCTGAGAAGGTTGAAGGTCATCCATTCAAAATGCCTGGTGGAACGTTTGCGAGTGCAATTACAATCTTATTCTTATTAATTGTATTAATTGGCATGTTATTCAACAAAGAAACAGTTGTTTCAGTTGTCATTGGTATTATTTTCTTAGCAGCGGTAACGACTTACTACTTCGTTCGTGGACATCACAAAAATGATGGATACCGTAAAGTTAAATAAGCGCATAAATAAATCAAATCAAACATCATCAACACATGATTCAAAATGGACTAAGACACACAGTGCTTAGATTCATATGAAGGGGAGTGGTACAATGAATTTAAATCAATTCTGTGCCGCTCTCTTTTTAACGCTTTTACCGAAAGAAAGCGTCGTAACAAAAAGAGCTAAAACCCAAGTCATAATGTCTTGGTTACATTAAATAAGAGGCTGGGACATAAATAATATAATGAAGCTATTTTTGCAAATTCGCAGTAGCTGACTGAACTGAGAAGGCGCTTGATTCAAGCTTTTCTCAGTTCTAGTCACCCTTGCGGGCGGGGCCCCAACAAAGAGAATTTCACTAAGAAATTCTACAAGCAAAGCAAGTTGGGAGTCGGGGCCCCAACAAAGAGAATTTCACTAAGAAATTCTACAAGCAAAGCAAGTTGGGAGTGGGACAACGAATTTAAAAAGAATTCTGTCCCACTCCCTCTTCTATATCTTATTTCTTGTTTGAAAAGGTTAATGCTTAAATTCCACATTTGATAAATGTTTACGATAATTATCGAGTGCCATTTTTGATTGCGTGATAAAATCTAATGACGTTTCATAATTTAATGCAATATAACGATAGAAAAGAACATCAATCGTAAACATCTGAGCAAATAAAGAAGTAGTTGCCCCCATACGCAATTCATTTTCGTCTGAATGGCCATACGTTAGAACAATATCAGAAAGCTTGGCTACATGATTATGCTCAGAACTTGAGATGGTAATAATTGGAATATGGTAATCTGAAACCACTTTGACCATTGCTCGAAGTTCACTTTGATCGCCGTTATTCGTTATAAATACTACACAATCATCTTTATCATGCGTAGACAACATCGTTGTAAATAAATGTGTTTCTTGTACAAGTTGAACATTTAGCCCAATACGCGATAATTTTTGATATAAATCCGTAGCACAGACATATGATGCACCATAGCCAAATATAAAAATCGTATTCGCACGTTTAAACTGTTTGCATATGTTATCTATTGTTGCATTATCCGCAAAGGTAGAACTCTTTTGAAGTGCTTCTTCTGCACGATGATATAACTTCTTTTTTAAAGTGTCTACCGACTCATTGTTAAGCAGTTCAATCTTATACGGTGTTTCCTGTTTAGGGAATAATGTTGCTAACTGTGTTCTGACTTCATGAAAGCTTTGATTAATTAATTTTTGGCTATATCGATTTAATGTTGAAACACTCATTTCCAGTTCTTCAGCAATCTCCTGATTCGACATGCGAATCACTTTATGTGGTGAGTTTAATATAAATCGTGATAGTTTCTTTTCATTTTTAGAAAAAGAAGGATAATTGTCGTCGATTAAATATAAAATGTTTGTCATCTAATCACCTAGTTTATTTAAGTTTCTCATTTCTTTAGTCGTACCGAAAAAGTATGTGAAAATAAAACCACCTAGGTACGCAGATAGTAATCCTATAATGTAGCCTAAATATTTCTGATGTGCAATTAAAGGTAATAATGAAATACCACTAGGTCCTATTGCGGTAGCACCAATATGACCAATTCCACCGATAACCGCACCTCCAATACCACCACCGATACAAGCGGTAATAAAAGGTCGACCTAATGGTAAAGTCACACCATAAATAAGCGGTTTACCAATTCCTAAGAAACCAACAGGTAATGCACCTTTAATCGCATTTCTTAGTGTTGTATTGTGCTTACATCTTACCCATAAAGCTAAAGCTGCACCTACTTGTCCAGCACCAGCCATTGCTGCGATAGGTAGTAAGTATGTTGCACCAGATTGATTAATTAATTCGATGTGTATCGGGGTGAATATATGATGTAAGCCTAACATAACAAGTGGTAAGAAGAACGCGCCTATAATAAATCCGCTAAATATGCCACCTACCCCAATGACCCAATTTACGACGCCAACCAAACCGTCAGATATAAATCCGGCAATAGGCATAATTAGGAATATCATTAGCAAACCTATAATGAGTAATGATGTTGTTGGTGTTACGATAATATCTATCGCATTTGGAACGACTTTATGTAACTTTTTCTCAATCATACTTAATAACCATACTGCTAAGATAACCCCTATAATACCACCTTGACCTGCTAATAAAGGTTCACCAGTAAAGATATTTTTGATTGGGTTGTCTTCGGTAATACCTGTTAATAATGTGGTACCCCCAATAACACCACCTAAACCTGGCGTTGCACCGAATACTTTAGCAGCATTAAATCCAGTAAAGATAGCTAAATACGCTAACATACCATCTTTAATGACATTAAGTACGGCTACAAGCTGTTTGACCCAATCGGCTGAAATAGTGCCTGCTGTAATAAAGTTATTGAGTACTGCGGCAATACCACCAATTAAACCGGCACCTATAAATGCAGGGATTAATGGTATAAAGATGTTAGCAATAGACTTTAAAATCTTGTTTAGTTTACTTTGTTTGTGCTTTTGTTGATAGTCATTTTTATTTTCTTTAGCTTGCGCTTCGATATCAGACTTATTGCTATAGTGGGGGATATCTTCTCCTAGTTGTACACCACTTAGCTTAACCATTTCAGCTGATACCTTATTAACTGTACCGGGACCAACCACGACTTGAAGACGCTCATCTTGTACTACGCCGAGTACACCATCTATAGTTTTAAGTTTTGAGTAATCAATTTTTGACGCATCGTTTATTTTTAAACGCACACGTGTCATACAATGAATGATATTATCCACGTTATCAATGCCACCAACCGCATCTAAGATATGATGGGCTAATTGTTGATCCTTATTCATATCATTGCCTCCTTAAGATTGAATTGCTTGTTTCACAATACCGTTATGCTTTGCTAGTCTCGATTTAGCATCACTTTTCGTTGTGTCACATAGATTCATAACGATTGCCACTTTGATATCATTGTCAGCTTGTTGATATAAGGATTGCGCTTCTTCAAAAGTTAAGCCACAAATGTCTTCAATAATATGTATAGAGCGTTGTTCAAGTTTGTAATTTGTCGCCTTTAAGTCAACCATCAAGTTATCATACACTTTTCCAACACCAATCATAGTCATGGTTGATATCATATTAAGCACAAGCTTTTGTGCTGTGCCTGATTTTAGTCGCGTAGAGCCGGCTAATACTTCAGGTCCAACATTGACTTCAAGTGCATGATTAGCGATTGTACTGATGTCACTATTTGAATTGCATGATAGAGCGACTGTCATTGCATTGATTTCATTAGCGTACGTTAACGCTCCTTTAACATAAGGCGTACGTCCACTTGCGGAAATACCTACGACAACATCTCTATGATTTAAATGGATTGTTTTTAAATCGGTCATTCCCATTTCTACGTTATCTTCAGCACCTTCGATTGCTTCAGTCATAGCTTGTTGACCTCCAGCAATTAAACCGATTACTTCATTTGGCTGTGTATTAAAGGTTGGAACACATTCGGCTGCATCTAATACACCTAAACGACCACTTGTACCTGCTCCAATATATATAATGCGACCACCATCGCGAAATCGAGTGATGGTTGCTTCAATGACTTTATTTAACTGTGGCAGTATAGAGGCTACTGCTTTAGCTACTAATTGATCTTCTTGATTCATTGCTTTTAAAGCTTCTAAAATAGACATTTCATCTAAATGCATCGTTTGTGTATTTCTACTTTCAGTTGTTAAATGTTCCATTAGCGTTTCTCCTTTTCAGTAATAAATTCAAAAGTGTCACCAGGTTGGATTAAGTCAATCATTGCTATATCTTCAGCGCATATTGAAGCAACATGATTAATCGCTTTATGACTAGGCAAATCTGATTTAATAATTTGCAACTCACCTTCGTAACGTTTGTTAAGTGAATTATCCACAGTAATATCTCCTCTAGTGCGATTATGGTTCGAATGATTATTAGGAGGAATACTGACCTTTGTTGCTCTAGAATACTTAGATCGTATGACATGTTCTGGCGCATCAAGACGAGATGTATGATGTTTGAAGATGAGTTGCTCGTATGATTCATCAAAATAAGTTAGACGAAGCTTGAAATGACGATGATCAACCATCTGCTGTAAAGCGATTGCCTCTGAGCGAGTGATAGCAGTGTCACCAATAAGAATATAGTTTAGTTTAGAATGAACTAAAGCTTGTGCAGATTGAAGTAACGTCATATGTCTGTGTTGCTCAATAGTTGGAAGTCCCTTGAATATTGGACCTCTAAAAGTAGTTCCAGGAATAAAGGCCATAATCGGAGCATGTTCATCATATTTTCGTATAAGCTCATTTTGTTGTTCAATGAAACTTAAAGCTAAACCTGTATCAGGTCTAGGGTAGTAATTATGGCAAAAATAAATTTTCGGTAATGATTTTTGATTGTAAAGTGTATCAAGGGTATGAGCAGTAATCGTACTAGCATTTAAACAACACTTTAAATGATGCTGATATAAGTCTTCTATTAAACTACGCTTAAAATCTTCATCTATTCTAATAACAAAATCCCCATTTGGAAATTGATCGAAAAAACGGTAAACGTTTTGATTCAGCAATGAAGGATTGATATCAATGATATAGGTTACTGATGTATCTTTTAATAATTGACATAATTCTCCCAAATACGTCAATTTTGTCTCATCATTTTCCTCAGGTATTTGTAATGATGTGAAAATAATGTCATAACCAAGATGAACCATATCTAAAATATAAGAAGTATTTAATGGTTGACCTAAATAGACTGAGAAACCTAGCATGTGAATCCTCCTTAATTACTGTAATCACTTACAATTATAGCGTTTCACGTTTTTTATTACAATTTACATATATATTATATAATTTTTATATTTAATTGGTGGATCGCTAAGTATTTAAAGATGAGATTGAATGACAGAATTGACGTGAATTTATGACTAAGAAAGATGCATAAAAGTTTGAAGAAGTCATGGGTATCGATGGTTGTACAAGGGAAATGAAACTACTGGAACACATTTAACAAGTGAACGAATGTTTGGTGAATTTGATTTTGGCGTTGTTGTAAATCAATTAATATCGTTCCTTGTTGAAAATCATGTAACGGGTGTGAGGATAAATGATTCAGTAATTTATTATAAGCATGTTTGAGTTCAAGGGAAGGTGATGTGTGACTGTTGTTGGCGTCATTGTGAAGCGTTAAAGCTAAATCATGACTGAAATGATGAATCGAAGTATGATACGCGTCAATTTCTTGATTTAAGTACCGATCATCCATTAGATAGTAATATCGTATCTTTTCGATGTGCGTGAGTAGCACAATGAGTTGTTGACGAATTTGAGTTAATTGATCCAAGGTATGTGAAACTCCTTACTTTGAAGGTATTAAGTCATAAAAGAGGTAGAACGTAGAGGACCAACCGAACATATTAGTCAGTATGCTCGATTGGATTTAAAAATTGAGTATAATTTTGTATTGAAATATCGTATGTTTTAATCGTCTTTTCGAAGGAATAAGAAATATCATAAATATCGAGTACTGGTAGTTCCCGTGTTCGACCTAAACCGATTTCATATATAATAGCTAGCCATTCACCATTACGACATAGTAAACCAATAAATATCACATTTTCAGCAATAGTATCATGATGATCATTGAAGTCAATCAGCATAACATTTCGCTCAGAACTATAGATTAATATGTCTGTAAATAGATGAGGTAAAGTAATTTGTTCTGTATCTTCGAATTTAATTAAGTCAGTCATATGGGTGAGTGATTTACGAACATGCGTGTTAGGTATATTGATAAGTTGATTAATTATAGATTCAATCTCTTTCGTATAAGGTAATGTTGAATAAGATTGGCTTTCTATTAAGGTTAAATATAGAGATACCAATTGCTGTTCATTAAAATGAATTTGTATTTTATCCTCAGAATTTTGAATTTGATAGCCACCATGTTTCCCTTTATGTGCGTATATTTGAACACCTTGATTTTCTAAATCAGCAATGTCACGACTAATTGTACGAACAGAAACATTTAAGTGTTGTGCCAATTCTGATGCATTGATTGTTTTGCCTTGTTGTATCAATGAAATAATTTGATTTTGGCGATCCAATTTCTTCAACATAAACACCACCTATAACCATTACATATTACATTAATTATAACATAACACTGATATTGAAGACATTTTGAGAATAGTCGTAGATTATGTGTGTAAAATTAAACATTTTTTATTTAGAAAACGCTTACAAATTAAGTGTTTTATGCTAATATATTATTTGTAACAGGGGAGAACGAATTCAAACAAAGGGGTAGAAGCTATATAACAGATAGCTTGTTGTGAATCGTTCGAGTTACATCGAAACATCTTCAATATTTATTACTTACTTTCCTTTCTATTTGTCGGCTAGCAGATGACTAGCCGATTTTTTTGTGTCGCAATTTAAAAATACCTATGACAAATAAATACAGTAAGATACAATAAAGTGAAATAGATCGTTGAGGTGAAATGATGCAAAATGAACTTCATTATATAGATACACATATCATGAATTGGTTAACACACTTAGATGATGTTATTCCACAATTAATCAAAGATATGTCTACGGATACCAAACTAAATCGCTTTGATTTAGTTACTAATGTAGACAAGCAACTTCAAAACAAATTTGAAACGTATTTAGCTGAACACTTTCCTGGTCATCAATTGTTAGCTGAAGAAAAAGATAATGATACGATTCAGCCATACGAGGGTCATTTATGGATTATGGATCCAATTGATGGTACGGCAAATTTAGTTAAGCAACAAGAAGATTATTGTATTATCATTGCATATTTCGTTGAAGGGGAACCTAAACTGTCGTACATATATGATTATCCTCATGATAAATTGTACAAGGCTATAGCGGGTAAGGGGGCATATGTTAATGGTCAGCCATTATTGCCACCTCGTGAATTACAATTACGTGATGCTATCATTTCGTTTGGAACACAATATATAAATGAGGATACAAGTAAAGCATTATATGATGCGTCATTCAGCGTGAGAAATATTGGATCATGTGGATTAGATTCAGTTAGAGTCATCAAAGGGCAATTTGGCGCACATATTAATACAAACCCTAAACCGTGGGATATAGCTGCACAATTTTTATTTGCAAAAGAATTAAATCTGGAAATGACACAATTAAATGGCGAACCGTTAGACTTTGCTAAGAGTGGTCCTTTCATTATTAGTAACCGTGGTTGTTATAAAGCTATTTTGGCTATTATCAATCGAGATGGTGGCTATCATATTTAATACTTATAATCGCTAGTTTAAGAAAAGTTAGTTCTTAAGACGTATAGCAAGTTAATCATTTTAATATATAATTATGATATTAATTCATAAAAAAGAATAGGAGTGGTAGGATGCGTAGAACGCATAAACGAATGAGCCTGCCCGTAAAAATAGTTACATGGTTTATAGGAATATTGTTTGTACTAGCAATTGTAGCGACAATTTTTGTGGTGGCTAGTATTTTTATCACGAGTGGTAAGATTCATAATCCATTAAATAGACAACATTCAGAACTGAGATCAAAGAATATCAGTTTATCTAACGGTGACCCATTTACCATTGCATTATTTGGTGTTGACTCAGATGCACAACGTAAAAGTCAAAATGATGGTGAAAGAAGTGACACAATCATGCTTCTTTCTATTAATCCGAAGAAACAAACAACAGAAATCGTTAGTGTGCCTCGAGATACACAAGCTGATATTGTAGGTAAAGGTACAACAGAGAAAATCAATCATGCTTATGCTTATGGTGGGCCGACGATGGCTGTTAAATCATTAGAG
This sequence comes from Staphylococcus sp. GDY8P47P, assembly GCF_016892225.1. Taxonomy (NCBI): domain Bacteria; kingdom Bacillati; phylum Bacillota; class Bacilli; order Caryophanales; family Staphylococcaceae; genus Staphylococcus; species Staphylococcus sp. GDY8P47P. The sequence continues at coordinate 25,400 of NZ_JAFENV010000018.1, forward strand.
AAACTAATGAATGTTCCTATCGATCATTATGCGACGGTTGATATGGATGGCTTACATGATATGATTGATGCTTTAGGTGGCGTCGATGTTACGAGTAATGATACTTTCACTACGAAAGGAACAAACTTTGTAAAAGGTCAATCCACACACGTAGATGGTGATACTGCAATGGCCTTTATACGTAGTCGTAAAGAAGAGGGCGCTGGTGGCGATTTCGGTCGTCAAGAACGACAACAATTGATCCTTCAAGCGATGGCAAATAAGATGACAAGTGCGTCAGCATTGACACATTTCCCATCATTGATGAATCAAATCCAGAAAAATGTAAAAACAGATTTAACGTTAAATGACATGAACGATATTAGAAAAAATTATAAAAACGCCAATGCAACAGTGAACCGTCATCAATTAGAAGGGCAAGGAGGCATTCAAGATGATGGTCTTTGGTACTTTATACCAAATGATGACTCAAAACAGAATGCTACAGATGTGTTAAATAATAACTTGTAAGCATAATGAACGGGACAAAAGTTAAAATAAATGCGTTGTCCCACGCTTTCTCTTTTGCTATTCAAGTAAACCTATACTTATAGAGGTAGGCGATCAAACTCAAAAGTGTTTGGTCCTACCTCTTTTTATATACTCTAAAAAATTAAAATATAATAAATCTTTAAAAATTAAGTTTGTAATAGTGGAATGTATTATTAATATTTAATTCTTTTAAAATTGCAAAAATTTATGAAACGCTTAACATTTAATGAAATAAGTAATACAATTAATGTAATTCTATGTTCAATATATGTGGGGTATTGGAATGGAATGGTTACGTCGTTAAGTCATTTTACGGAAAATTTTAATATAGATGGGGTGGAGAGTATGCAAGAACATTTAATCGTCACGCTTGATGGCACAGATTATCTTGTAGAACCAGGAACAAGTTTGCTCGAGTTTATAAAATCTCGTGATACTTTCGTACCTTCAATTTGTTATAACGAGTCAATGGGACCAATCCAAACATGTGATACATGTATGGTCGAAATTGACGGCAAAATTGAACGTGCGTGTAGCACTGTTGTAGATCGACCTATGACAGTTAATACTCAAAATAGCGATGTGAAAGCGAGCCAAAAAGAAGCTTTAGATCGTATTTTAGAAAAACACATGTTGTATTGTACAGTATGTGATTATAATAACGGTGACTGTGAAATACATAACGCCATGGATGCATGGGGGTTAGAGGAACAGTCATATGAATATAAGACGAAGCCATATGAAAAAGACTATGGTCCTTTTTATCGATATGACCCAGATCAATGTATTCTCTGTGGTCGATGTGTCGAAGCATGTCAGGATATCGAAGTAAATGAAACCATCTCAATTGACTGGAATCGTGAACATCCTAGAGTTATCTGGGATAATGATGTTCCAATTAATGAGTCATCATGTGTATCATGTGGTCAGTGTGCAACTGTTTGTCCTTGTAATGCCATGATGGAAGTTAATATGGAGGGCAATGCTGGTTATATGACAGATACTGAACCAGGTTCATTAGCAGCAATGATTGATTTAACTAAGAAAGCTGAACCAGGTGATGGTCTATTATTCGCAGTATCAGATTCTGAAGCGGAAATGCGTAAAGAACGTATTAAGAAAACGAAAACGGTTTGTACATATTGTGGCGTAGGTTGCTCATTTGATGTATGGACTAAAGATAGAGAAGTGCTTAAAGTTCAACCATCACACGATTCACCAGCAAACAAAATTGCTACATGTGTGAAAGGTAAATTCTCTTGGGGTCATATTAATTCAGACCAACGTTTAACAAAACCGCTTGTGAGAAAAGACGGCGAGTTCCATGAAGTTGAATGGGATGAAGCGTTGGATGTAATTGAATCTAACTTCAAACGTATTAAAGATGAATACGGTGGCGATCACTTAGCATTTATCGCATCTTCTAAAGGGACAAATGAAGAGTCATATTTAATGCAAAAACTTTCAAGACAAGTTTTCGGTTCTAACAATGTTGATAACTGTTCAAGATATTGTCAAGCTCCAGCTACAAAAGGCCTATTTAGAACAGTTGGTCATGGTGGGGACTCAGGCTCAATTGAAGATCTTGAAAAAGCAGCAATGACAGTTTTAATCGGTACCAATACTGCTGAAGCACACCCAGTAATTGCTTCAAGAATGAAACGTGCACAAAAATTATTCGGACAAAAAATGCATGTATTCGATATCAGAAAACATGAAATGGCAGAGCGTGCGGATGCCTTCTATCAACCGAAACCAGGTACGGATTTAGTATGGCTTGGTGCGGCTACGAAATACATCATTGATCATGATTTACATGATAAAGATTTCTTAAATGAATGGGTAGATAATTATGATGAATATTACAAATCATTAGAATTATTTACGATGGATTTTGCTGAAGAAGCAACTGGTATTCCAAAAGAACAAATCATTAGTTTTGCTGAAGAGGCTGCAAAAGCTGAATCAATGTCAATTTGTTGGGCAATGGGTGTGACGCAACAAGATATTGGTAGTGATACAAGTACAGCCATTTCTAACTTATTACTTGTCACAGGTAACTACAGAAAACCAGGTTCAGGTGCGTATCCGTTACGTGGTCACAATAACGTACAAGGTGCAAGTGACATGGGTAGTATGCCTGACCAATTCCCAGGCTATCAAAAAGTGGCCGACGATGAAGTTAGAGCGAAATTTGAAAAAGAATATGGTGTTGCATTAAACCCAACACCTGGACGTGACAATCACCAAATGATGGAAGGTATCCATAATGGAGATATTCAATCATTATACTTATACGGTGAAGATACAGGTATTGTAGATTCTAATATTAATTTTGTTCAATCAGCTTTAGAAAAAGTAGACTTCCTAGTAGTTCAAGATGAATTCTTAACATTTACAGCAACTTATGCAGACGTTGTCTTACCAGCAAGTCCATCATTAGAAAAAGATGGTACGTTTACAAATACAGAACGTCGTATTCAACGTATTAACAAAGCATTACAACCATTAGGTGAGTCTAAACCAGACTGGGAAATCTTCCAATTAATTGCGCAACGTATGGGTGCGGATTGGAATTATAAACATCCAAGTGAAATCATGGATGAAATCGCACGATTAACACCATCTTATTCAGGTGTAAGCTATGATCGATTACAAGGTTTCAACAGTCTTCAATGGCCAGTAGCACCAGACGGTACAGATGAACCAACGTTATATATGAATGGATTTAATTTTGAAAATGGTCGTGCTAAATTATTCCCATTGACATTTGATAACTTCTTTAAAGAAGACGAAGTGTATGACCTACATGTGAATAACGGTCGTTTACTTGAACATTTCCATGAAGGTAATATGACATATCAAACTGAAATGATTAAATATAAAATGCCTAATGCGTTTGTTGAAATTTCACCAGAACTAGCAAAAGAACGTGATATTCATGAAGGTGCAGAACTACGATTGATTTCTGAAACTGGGGAAGCAACATTGATTGCCACAATTACCGATCGAGTTAAAGGTAAAGAAATCTATATTCCTTTAAATAATGATGCTATGTCAAATGGTGATTTAGGTGCTATCAATAAATTAACGAACAGTGATGTCGATCAATATACAGACACACCATCATATAAACGAACAAGTTGTCGAATGGAAGTATTGACACGTAAAGGTAAGTCACCATTAAATCCAACAAACTTCCGTGTCGATAAGCAACGTAATCCGCAATATAGTGTCCAAGTACAGAAAAAATGGGAACGTCCTGATTATGTTTTCCCAGGAAATGTGGTGGATAAATAATGGCTGAAAGAATAACAAAAATTAAACGTTTAGAGAAGTCTGAAGCGCAAATTAAACTTGAAAGTATTAATGAAGTCACAGATGCTATTGCTGAAAATAAAGATAGTATTTTAAAAGCAATTCGTATAGTGAAAGCATTAGATGAGGCGAAAATTCTTGATTTAATGAATGGCGGTATTAGAGGACGTCAAGTGATCATTAATAAATTTATGACCGAGCTTAATAAAGACTTATACGCAGGTTTAATTACAAATTTAGCACCAATGGTCTTTATGTTAGGTGAGCTCAATGTACAAGAATTAAGTCAATTCTTAAATAAACTGAATAAAGGCTTACATGTTGCAAATCAAGCTAATCCTAATGCTAAAACAAGTATTCGTAGTCTAATGGGTGTCCTTAAAGACGATGATATGAATCGTAGCTTGACATATATGCTTAACTTACTGAAAGGTATGTCAAGAGACGAGAAATAATGTAATTAAAATAAGTAAGGAGTGAGACGATGAATTCAGTCTCACTCCTTACTTCGTTTCTTTAAATAAATTTATAAGTACTTTCAACTTAAATTATGGTAAGGTGGACTATATATTAATAAAAAGGGGTGAGAACAATTCATCCAAACGCAATTAAAATTATGACAGTGATTTCTAATGTATTCATTATTTTAGGAATTATTTTTTTAGTGATGATGCAAATGGTGCTAGCAATTTCAATGTTTGCTGTATCACTGGCAATTAGTTTGGTTATCTTCAATGTATTATTCAGAGACCGAACTGGCATGAAGATTGTCATCAACATATCGTTTGCGATTGTCTTAATTGTTATTATCATTACTTACTTATATTTATCTTAATTAGCTATATAAAGGATTGTCAGTGACATGAAACAATTATCTCATTTACGTTTGCCAATCATATTGTTAGGTACTATCATCATTATTTTCATTGTTTTATTAATTATTAATCACTCGGATTTGTTGAAAAATGATCGTCATTATAGCTTTCAAGAAGCATTACAGAAACAAACAGATGCAAGTGTGTTAAATACAGTTGAAAGCAATGGTCAATTTGTGAATGCGAATAACCAAGACATAGAGAAGGCGATGCGCATATCACGAGATGATAATAACTTTAAATACATGGATATTTCTCAACAAGTTCCAATGTCGAAACAAGAAGTAAATCAGATGCTAAAAGGATACGGTATTCTTGAAAATCAAGCCGATGCTTTTATAGAAGCGCAAGATAAATATAAAGTGAATATCATCTACTTAATAAGCCATGCACGTGTTGAAACGGCGAATGGTGAATCTAAACTCGCTAGTGGTATCAAAGATGGCAAGACACGGTATTATAATTTTTTTGGTGTGGGTGCCTTCGATGAAAATGCAATACATACAGGTAAAAGCTACGCGAAAGAAGCAGCATGGACGACACCACGCAAAGCAATACTAGGTGGTGCCAAATTTATCCGTGCGAACTATTTTGATAATGACCAGATTACGCTCTATCAAATGCGATGGAATCCTAAGAATCCAGGTCAGCATCAGTATGCGAGTGATATCTTATGGGCAGATCATATCGCAACATTTATGCAATCATATTATGATGAATTTGGTATTAAAAAAGATGATATTCGCAAAAACTTCTATACTTCATGATTAGGTTAACAATTGCAGGATGTTGCATTTCCAACTGCAATGATAAAGAATAGTTATGATAAAATTTAGTAGAATTTAATACTGAGGTGTAAATAAATGAAAATTGCAATAATTGGTGCAGGAATAGGTGGTTTAACCGCTGGTGCACTACTTTCAGAAAAAGGACATGACGTTTCTATCTTTGAAAGACAACCAAACATTAGTGAAGTTGGCGCAGGGATAGGCATTGGTGATAATGTCATTAAGAAATTAGGAAAACATGACTTAGCTAAAGGCATCAAAAATGCGGGTCAAAACTTATCAGCGATGAATGTCCTTGATGACAAAGGAAACATTTTATCTACTGTGAAATTAAAAGAAAACACATTAAATGTTACTTTAGCACGACAAACATTAATAGAACTCATAGAGTCTTATGTCAATCCTCAATGTATTTATACTGATCATGATGTCATTAAAGTTGATAATGTTGATCAACAAGTGCTAGTTCATTTCTCTAACCATGCAAGTCAGCGCTTTGATTTATGTATAGGTGCAGATGGCATTCATTCTGTTGTCAGACAAGCTGTTCATCCGAATGCCAAGCTACTTTATCAAGGGTATACGTGTTTTCGTGGCTTAGTGGATGATGCAAACCTACAAAACACAGATATAGCTAATGAATATTGGGGTAAACGTGGTCGCGTAGGTATTGTCCCACTTATCAATAATCAAGCGTATTGGTTTATCACAATGAATGCGTCTGAAAAGGATTCAAAATATCAATCATTTGAAAAACCACATCTTCAAGCATATTTCAATAATTATCCAGAACCCGTACGCCATCTTTTAGATAAACAGAGCGAAACAGGTATTCTGAAACATGATTTATATGATATGAAACCAATCAAATCATTTGTAAACCAACGCATACTATTGTTAGGAGATGCAGCACATGCAACAACACCTAATATGGGGCAAGGTGCAGGGCAAGCAATGGAAGATGCAATTGTATTAGCCAATTGCTTAGCTGAATACGATTTGGACAAAGCATTAAAACGCTATGATAAGTTAAGAGTTAAACATACTACTAAAGTCATTAAACGTTCAAGAAAGATTGGTAAAATAGCTCAAAAAGATAACAAATTAGTCATCTCATTACGCAATGGTGTAATGAAGCGAACACCTAAACGTTTATTAAGTAGACAAACTAAATTCTTATATAAAGCGAAAAGTAAATAAAAAAATAAGACGGATACTGAAGTCATTATACATGCTTAAGTGAGTACGAATTCACTTAGCCATAAGACCTTTCAGTTTCCGTCTTTTTTCATATTTTAGATTACTTATTAACTATAAATTGAGGTGTGTCGCCACTTAATTTTTTGATTGTATCATTTGCAACGATTTTAGACATCATATCTCTAGCTTCAAATGTTGCGTTACCAATGTGTGGTGTGATAACGACATTATCAAGTGATTTTAATCCTTCCGTAATGTCAGGTTCAAATTCATAAACATCTAATGCAGCGCCTTCGATTTCTTTTTCTTCTAAAGCTTTTACTAAAGCTTCTTCGTTAACAATAGGGCCACGACCTGCATTAATTAAATAGGCTGTTGACTTCATTCGTTTGAATTGCTCAGTATCAATCATATGATGTAAATCTGGATTATATGCAGCATTAATCGTGATGAAGTCTGCATTTTCAAGTAATGTATTTAAATCTACGTATTTCGCACCAATTTCGCGTTCTTTTTCTTTCTTTTGATGTGGACCAGTATATAAGACATCCATATCAAAAGCTTTCGCGCGTTTAGCTACTGCACTACCAATTTCTCCTAGACCGATGATACCAATTGTTTTACCTGATACTTCACGACCTCTGAAGAATAAAGGTGCCCAACCGTCAAAACCTTTAGTACGAGATAATTTATCGCCTTCTACTATGCGACGGGCAACAGCTAAAACAAGGCCAAATGTTAATTCAGCTGTTGATGCAGTTGATGCTTTAGGTGTATTTGTAACATCAATATCTTTTTCACGTGCGTATTTAATATCGATGTTATTAAATCCAGCACCATAGTTTGCAATGATTTTTAAGTTAGTTGCGCTATCAATTACTTCTTGATCCACATTCGTTGAAAGGATACTTATTAGTGCAGTAGCGTCTTTGACACCTTCTTTTAGCGTTTCCTTGTCAATGATGCCCTCACCATCATACATTTCAACTTCAAAGTGTTCTTTAAGTAGATTTAATCCTACGTCAGGAATTGCGCCAGCGATATAAACTTTTTCCATGATACTCACTCCTTAACATTGTTTTCTCCTTAAGTATAATAAAAGGAGAAAACGTATACAAATGTAATTCATTTCATTTTATTGAATTATTTTGAGACCAATTACAGAGAAAAGTATTAAGAAAATGAAGAATATGCGGCTAAAATGTGTTGATTCTCTATAAAATATCATTCCTACAATAGCGCCTCCAGCAGTACCAATACCTGTCCAGATAGCGTAAGCAGTGCCCATTGGAATGGTTGCCATTGCTAGTTTTAAAGTACTAAAACTAAAAATGAACGTCACTGCCATCAAAATAATATAAATTTTTTGTTTTGAACGTGCAAATTGATTTAACCAAATGACACCAAGTACCTCTAATAATCCCGTAATGAGTAAATATAGCCATGACATATTACATACCTCCTTGAGGCGTGTCGTTCGTTGATAATTTGAGGCCTATAATTCCTATCAACAATAGTAGTAACAAGCCCAGTTTCGTAATCGTAAATGGTTGACCAAAGAAAAGCATATCAGCAATCACTGTACCAGCAGCTCCTATGCCTACAAACACCGCATAAACGGTCCCAACAGGTAGATGTCGAGAAGCGGAAATCATTAAATAGAAGCTTAATACAATAAAGATTAAAGTGAATAACCAAGTAACGAAATTATGGGCATTACTTAATCCTATTACCCAAACCACTTCAATCAGACCAGCAAAGATGACTTTAAGCCATTGCATAACCTAACACTCCTTACCTATAAAAGACTAATATGCTCATTCTCTCAAATCGTTGATTAAAATTCAATTTGAGAAACTTAAAAAAGCGTATGCTGTTAATGTTTAATTAACGAGGCATACGCTTTTAACTGATCATTATATATAGAAATTATGATAAGTGGATATAGTTATAAGCACTTGCTTGGCTTGCTGAAATGGTACGCGTATCTTTGACAAATGGTCCGCCAGAATAATTCATTTCTGAAACAGTTATAGAACCATCACTATTAACGCTCTCCACGTAAGCAACATGTCCATAAGTACCTTCAGATGTTTGTAGAATTGCGCCTTTTTCAGGTGTTTGATTCACCGTGTAGCCAGCTGCTGAAGCTGCACTAGCCCAATTATTCGCATTTCCCCAAGTACTCCCAATGTTGCCACCAACTCTGTCATAAACATACCACGTACATTGGCCAGCTGTATATAAATTACCAGATGTTGAAGAAGTCGTTTGTGTTGATGACGTAGTTGTTGTTGAAGTACTACTAGATGACGTACTTCCGTCAGTTATTGAAGATGAAGTAGTGCTTTGGTTATAGTTAAATGATTGTTGGTTAAATTGAGGTTGTTGATAACCGCCACCGAATTGATTGTGTTGTGGTGCTGGATTGTGATTATATTCCGCAGCATCCGCATGGTTAGCATTTAATCCTAATGCTGATACACCAATGCCTGCTGTTAAAGTTGAAATTGTAATGATTTTTTTCATAGTAAAAAGTCCTCCCAAAATATGATATTCAACAATAGGTTTAGTTAGCGATATGTTGAATTGACTTTGATTTAAGTTTTTAGTCGCTCCCAACGACAAATCATACTTTAACAGATTTCAAACCCGTTATGTGCATTGTTACGTTTTCGTAAATGAAATACAAAAACCTTGAACAACTCCGTAATAAAGGGGTGCTCAAGGTTACGTAATGTAATAATGCTTGGAATATGCATGTATACTACATTATTCTTATATTTTGATAATGTTAACATATGATTTATGTTACAGGCATTTGTAACATTAGTTGGTACGCTATTTATTTAAAGAAACGAATTGATAACGGAACAACATACGCTTTTCCACTAAAATATTTCACACAAGCAACGATGTGGAATACGAAATATAAAATAGAAAGCACAAATAGCAAGATAGAAAGAATAAAGATTAATATTGTTACGATAATGATAACCGCTTCATTATTAACAGCATATATGAAGAATAACGGAACAATACAAATGCCAATGACAGCACTCCAAATGAAATATGAAATGAGCATGTTGAAGTAATTTTTTCCAGCTTTATCAACTAATTGTGATTCATTACGTTTAATAGCCCAAATAATAATCGGACCAATAATAGAAGTAAAAAAGCCTAATAAGAAGACTAACATTGCCATTAAACGCGCATCTTGCTCATTATCCCTCTGAATCGGAGAGTTGTGTGATTGATTATCATATTCTGACATAATAATACTCCTTTCAACTTATAATCATGTATCACTATTAATATAACAAAGTTACTTTAAAATGATTAGTTAATTTTAAAATTAATTTAAATTAATTTAGCGTGTTTAATTTTTTAAAAATAGGATATAGTTTAGCGTTGTATAAATTTAAGTACTAATTTGTTTAATAATGATTCATATGAATGATTTGGCAGTAGCTGACTGAATAAAAATGATGATGGCTTTAATTTATTTTTATTCTAGCCAACTTTGCCCGGGAGCGGGACTTGGAAACAGATAGTTATTTTGGACTGTCTTTTCAAGGTTAAATAGAAATCTAGTGAAGCGATGTAGATTTCTAACCTGCTCCCTTTATTTTTAATCAAAATGAGAGACAATAAGATAGTTTGAAAGGAAGTTATAATTATGAAAATAGCAGTAGTAGGATCAGGTAATGGTGCAGTAACAGCGGCAGTAGATATGGTGAATCAAGGCCATGATGTGAAATTATACTGTCGAAATTCATCTATTAAAAAGTTTAATCATGCATTAGAAAAGGGTGGCTTTGATTTTAACAATGAAGGTGCCGAATCATTTGTACCGTTTACTGACATCAGTGATGACATTGAATATGTCTTGAAAGACGCTGAACTTGTTCAAGTAATTATTCCTTCATCTTATATTGAATACTATGCGGAAATAATGGCTGAGCACGTGACGAATGATCAACTGATTTTCTTTAATATTGCAGCAGCGATGGCTTCAATCCGTTTTATTAATGTACTTGAGGATAGACATATCGAGGTTCAGCCTAAGTTTGCTGAAGCTAATACGCTAACGTACGGTACGCGTGTTGACTTTGAAGCAGCACGTGTAGATTTATCACTCAATGTACGTAAGGTGTTCTTCTCTACTTATAACAAGAAAGAACTTAGTGACAGCTTTGAAAAAGTGAGTCAAGTTTATCCATACCTCGTTAAAGAAGAAAACTTATGGAAGACAAATTTAGAAAATGGAAATCCAGAAGTACATCCTGGGCCAACATTATTAAATGTAGGTCGAATCGATTATGCAGATTCATTTGCCTTGTATAAGGAAGGAATCACGAAACACACTGTCAGATTATTACATGCGATTGAATTAGAACGTTTAACGTTAGGTCGTAAATTAGGGTTTGAACTCTTAACTGCGAAAGAGGCACGTATACAAAGAGGATATCTAGAGCGTAAAGACGAAGATGAACCATTAAATCGACTCTTTAATACGAGTCCTGTTTTCTCTCAAATTCCTGGACCTAATTCAGTTCAAAATCGTTACTTAACAGAAGATATCGCATATGGCTTAGTGCTATGGTCAAGTCTAGGACGAGCAATCGATGTTGAGACACCCAATATCGATGCGGTTATCATGATTGCGTCTACAATTTTAGAACGTGACTTTTTCGAAGAAGGTCTTAAAGTTGAAGAACTTGGTTTAGAAAAACTCGGTTTAGAATAATGAAAAGTTGAATAAACGATGTATACATGCATATTTAATTAATCATTCAAATAAATATTTAGCTATGAAAAGAGGTCATTAATCTAATAGAAACGAGGAATGTGTATGAAAAGACAGCCATCGTTCTGGGAAGCAATATCTACAATCATCGTTATGGTTCTTGTCGTAACAATCGGATTTATAAAATTTAATATTCCAATTCAAGTGCTATTACTTATATCTTCTGCCTATGCTGCTTTAATTGCTTGGCGTGTAGGATTAAAGTGGGAAGATTTGGAAGAGGGTATTACTCGAAGGCTAACAACGGCAATGCCTGCAATATTTATTATCTTAGCAGTAGGCATTATTGTTGGTAGTTGGATGTATTCTGGAACTGTACCAGCTTTAATTTATTACGGTTTGAAATTTTTAAATCCACATTATTTTTTAGTTTCTGCATTTATCATTTCAGCAATTTGTAGTTTAGCCACAGGGACAGCATGGGGCTCTGCGTCTACTGCGGGTATTGCTTTGATATCTATTGCACATCAGCTGAATATCGACTTAGGTATGGCAGCAGGTGCTATTATTGCAGGTGCAGTTTTTGGTGATAAAATGTCACCATTATCAGATACTACCAATTTGGCTGCCTTAGTCACTAAGGTGAACATCTTTTCTCACATTAGGGCAATGATGTGGACGACCATACCGGCATCAATAATAGGGTTGATCGTATGGTTCTTTGCAGGATTAAATTCAAAAGGTGCAGTCAATACAAAGCAAATACATCAATTATTAAATGAACTTGATGGTATATATCATATTAATATATGGGTGTGGATACCTTTGTTAGTTATCATTATTTGCTTAGTGTGTCGAGTATCCACAGTACCCTCTATGTTAGCATCTAGTCTGAGTGCTGTTATTGTAGGTACATTAAATCATCACTTTAATATGGTTGATGGATTTAAAGCTATGTTTAACGGTTTTACACCTGCAATGACTGGTCATACCAATCTCTCTAACAATGCGACGTCGTTATTAGAACAAGGTGGCATGATGAGTATGACAGAAATACTTGTTACAATTTTCTGTGGTTATGCTTTCGCAGGTATTGTAGAGACATCAGGATGTTTAGATGTCATGTTAAATACAGTATCTAAAGGTGTAACATCAGTGGGGACGTTAATTTTAATAACGGTGATATGTTGCTTAATGTTAGTTTTTGCTGCTGGTGTAGCATCTATAGTCATTATCATGGTGGGTGTCTTAATGAAAGACATGTTTGTCGATATGGATTTGGATAAAACTAATTTATCAAGAACTTTAGAAGATTCTAGTACAATGGTATTGCCGTTAATACCTTGGGGAACTTCAGGAATTTATTACACACAACAATTGGGCGTATCTGTAGATCAATTCTTTATTTGGACAGTGCCGTGTTACTTATGTGCAATTCTAGCTATTGTTTATGGATTTTCAGGACTTGGTATTCGTAAATTAAACAACAAAAGTTATGTAAAAAATTCGTAAAAATATGTTTAATCATTTGTCAAAAGGATATATTCAAGTATGTTAAAACATTACATAGATATTTTTGTAGCGATGATATCTAATGCATTTAAGTTTTAACTGTAAATATACTCAAAATATTTCATAGTAGTGGGTTCAATTTTTGTAGCGAGAATTGGATCCATGAACGATGACAAACGAATTTATTATTAGCACCATTATAGTAAAAGATATAACAAAGCAAGAAAGAATGAATTTGTTGGACATACATTAAGATTGGAAAGTATGGATTGTTACTTTCCAATCTTTTTTAATACGCTTAATTATATATCCAACAGGTCACAATATGATTAAACTTGTGCACATTAAAAAGGGAGCGGGACAGAATTCTTTTGAATTCGTCGTCCCACCCCCGCAAGGATGACTAGAACTGAGAAAAGCTTGATTTAAGCGCCTTCTCAGTTCAGTCAGCTACTGCGAATTTGCTAAATAGCATTATTATATTATTTATGTCCCAGACTGTTAATTTATTTGTTACGCATAAAATTAGTGAATGTAGTTGTATGCAGCAGCTTGGCTAGCTGAGATAGTACGTGAAGTAACAACACCAGCACCGTGACCGTAGTTCATTTCTGATACAGTAACTGAACCGTCACTACCAACGCTTTCAACATATGCTACGTGACCGTAAGCACCTTGAGAAGTTTGTAAAATAGCACCAGCTGATGGTGAATTGTTTACAGTGTAACCTGATGCAGCTGCAGCGCTTGCCCAGTTATTAGCATTGCCCCAAGTAGAACCGATTTTACCGCCTACTCTATCAAATACATAGTATGTACATTGACCAGCAGTGTATAAGTTACTACCTGAACTTGAAGCTCTTGAAATTGACACACCATTAGATTGTGATGATGGCGCAGTAGTTGTAGTTACTTTAATGTTACGATCTGAAGTTGAGTAGCTTGCACCTAAACCACCAGTTTGTTGTGTGTTTGAACTATATGATTGTGTGTTATTGTCATAGTAATTGTAGTTATAGTTGTTATAGTTATTGTAATTATTGTAGTTATATGAATAGTTGTAGTTTGAATAATTTGATTGACTAGAGTGATTTACTTGATTTGGGCTCCAGTTACCTTTCCAAGTGTAATGATAGTTACCTTGTTGGTCGATAGTGTAAGAGTAGCTGTATGAAGTTGGATCATTTGGATTGTAACCTTGTTCAGCTGCATGTGCCTCATGACCATGTCCAGCGATAGCGATTGTTGCAACTCCTGCAGTAGCGATTGTAGCTGTAGCGATTTTTTTCATTGTAAAATTTCCTCCTGAGAATTAAATTAATATTTTATATTTAATAGTCATTTGATGACCCTTGAGTCCAGTTTTTAATAAGTTTCTTAACGACAAGAAATACTTTATCAGAAAAAAATCATTTTGTGTGCGTTGTTATCATTTTGTAATTTTTTGCTAATAAATAGTGTTGAGATAAATACAATAAGTAATTTTTTGTAATATTAAAAAACGCTGTTATAGCAACGTTTTAAAAAATATATGAAAAAGATACTCATTTCTCTGTAACATTTTTGTAAAGTAACAGCAAAAAATAAATTTGATATAAAATTAATAGAATTCATTATTTTTGTATTGTTTTTACAATAAGTATCTGAATCATCTTTTAATTTAATTGTATTATTACTCTCTCGCAGGCGTGTTAAAGCAATTTATAATATTTGATATTATAAAAATCATTTTGGATATAAAAATCGTTATATAAGATAATAAAATGATATAATTGGTTAAAAGTTTGCTACTGATAATACCGAAATAAACCATACAATTATATATGAAGATAGACATTCGATTAAATGCGTTAAAATTAGAGAAACGTTAATGATGCAGCAATAGTTATTAGAGTTATGGGGGATAATTTATTATTTCTGTTTATGTCATGTCTTTATATATTATAAAGTGAGAGGACGTACGTATGATTAATAACTTTTCGGTAAAACTTTTAAAAGATATAAAGATAAGCAAGCAAAAGGAATCGAATATTAAATTAATCTATTGGCTGAAAGGGTCAGGACGAGTAAATTTAAATTTAGAGAGATTTCAGATGCAAGAAAGAGATTTATTATTTGTGATGCTAAATGATATTTACTCGATTGAAAGCGAAGATGGTGCGATCGTCGCAAACATTGAAATAGCATTCAAAGATTATTTGAAGTTTGCTGATGATTATATTAAGTCAAATGGCTATAAATTTTCTTCTATAGAAAGAAGTCAAATAGAACCATTTATTCTAAATATACTGGAATTTGAAAGTAGACAACCGCACAAATTACAAATAAAAGATAAGCTTGTTAAACATTTATGTGTAGAATTAGGATATTTGCAAAGAAAACAACGTGTTCATTACAAATTAGAAAATGCTTTAGTTGATAAGGTACACGAGTATGTTATTGAACATCACAGTACTAAGATTAGTCGTCAGGACATGGCAAACGCACTCAATATGTCAGCTAAAGAATTAAGTAAAGTTATCAAATATCACACACCTTATCGTAATATAACGCAATATATAAATGATGTTAGATTAAAATTATGTTTAATAGACATCTTAATCAGTAATCATTTGATTCAAGACATTGCGTTCAAGCATGGGTTCAATCATCTTCCACATTTTATCGCTTTATTTAATAAAAGGTATGGTAACACACCTGGTCAAATTCGAACTAAAAATCAGTCACATCAATACCAATCATTGAATCAATCAGAAATACCGTTTGATGAAACAACCCAGTTATTAATTGCTGAAGCCAAAGCGCATTACAGTTAAAATAACCTATCAGAAGTCATCAATCACTGTTATGATTGCGTATGCGTAAGTACGACCTACTGATTCACAAAATATAAAGATGAAGTTGTTTTATTGAAAGAGTCATGTAAATGTCTATCTTTGAAAAGGTTGGGTAGGAATAGTGGTGTATCATTGCTATGTTCAAAGTAATCTTAATCATTTTATACGGTTAAGCGATTTGCCATAGATGCTTTCGATAGCCCAATCTAAAGATTGTGTCATGAGGTGATAGGTATGGTGGATAAGCATAAGTTAGAAACATTATTGTTTTATCTGGTTTTTATGAAGGCGGTAGGTGAGGTGCTAAAGTATAGCTACCAATTAAAGTTTGAACAATTAAAAACATTAAATGAAGTCATTAATTATTATCATGTTCATCATCAAGGTATTTATATAGATGAATTAATCACGTATCAATCTATTTCAAAAAGACAACTAAGACATCATTTAGAGCACTTGTACCATTTGGGATGGATTATTAAATTGCGTGATCATAATGATCAAAGACGCTTATTATTTCTCCCATCAACAAACTGTCAGGATAAACTCAATACGATGTTTTCTGAAATTAATGAAATGGTAAAAGTGAAAAACTTTGCATGTATAATAGAAAGTACCCATTACAATTCATTGAAATATGTCATCACTATTTTTGATGCACGATATAAAGTCCAAATGTTAGCGAAGGAATTTAATCTGAGTTTAGATGAACTGATTTTATTAGGAGCGTTCATTTCGAATCGGCAAGTCATTTCATTAAAAGAGATTCAATCTATGTCTTATCGATACTTAATATGTATAAACGCAGTTATTAATGAACTTTATCATAAAGGGTATTTAGAGAAATATCGTAATTCGATAGATGAACGTATTGTAAACATAAAATTTAGTGAATCACGAGCATATGAAACCTATCAAATATTTGTTAAATGTTACAATAAATTCCAAGAGGAAATGAGATTGATTTAATAAACATAATAGGTAAGGAGAATGAATGCATGATTTTAGATAATGTGAATCCCGATGATTTGTTCCCAACAGAGTCTAAAGGGCCTTCTGTACTAGGGATGATTGAGTATAACGTTCAAGGACAAAGTGAGTTTGAAGGTGCGTTTATTGCTACCTCTGAAAGATTAATTATGAATGTAGATATGAATGGACAATTCTATTATAGAAATATTCCATACAATGAAATAGAAGCAATTGAATTTGATGGTAAAGATTTAGTGTTTACTTTTAACATTGGGAAAGTACCAATGAAACAAATTCAAACAAAAGAGATTCAACCATTTGTTGATTATGTGAATGCTAAAATTAAATAACAATAAAATGGCAGTATTAGATAATTAAGGGATAAAAAAACAGTTATTAACTATTTTTTCAGTTAGTTTAAGTCTTTAATATATAGAAAGAACGAAATAAAAAATTAATATAACGAAGCGACATTGCAAATATATCGTAGCTGACTGAATTGAGACAGCGATTTAAAGAAGCTGTGTTCAACGCGAATCATCTTTGTTAGGAGTGGGACAATGAATTCAAAAAGAGTTCTGTCGCACTCCTTTTTTATATTCTATTAACTAGCAATTAAGACAAATTGATTATGTGTAATTTAATTGATGGAACGTGTTATTGATATATAATATCATTTTAATTTCATAAAAATATTGAAATATTATACTTAAATGTTATAAAATAAAATTTATAGCATAAGAAATGTTTGGTAAGTAATAAATAGTAGACATGAACCTTGTAGCAACAAGACGTACATCAGAGGAGTGGTTTAGGATATGGGACAAATTAAAGACATCAATGATTTAGTTAACGCAACATTTCAAGTTAAAAAGTTCTTCAAAGACACTAAAAAGAAATATAATTTAAATTATGAAGAGGTTTATATTTTAAATTATATTGCAAGAAGTAAAACAAATGAAATAACTTCGAAGGAAATTGCAACGTATTCAGAGTTTAAACCTTATTACTTAACTAAAGCATTACAAAAGTTAAAAGATTTACAGTTACTTTCAAAAAAGCGTAGCATACAAGATGAAAGAATAGTTATTGTTTATGTAACAGATGAACAACGAGACAAGATTAATAAACTGATTGCTGAATTAGAAAAGTACATCAAGTAATTCATGTTTATTCATGAGAAGACTTAAGTATTGAGATATTCAATCTCTCTGACTTAAGTCTTTTTATATTGCTATCTGAACGTGGTTAACTTTCATTTTAAAATGTTGAGTGATAAACTAGGTTTAAATAACAATGACAATGAACAGGTGATATAATTGATCAATTCAGTTCTGATTAACACAGATATACAAAGAAAATGGATACAAAAGTTTCAATCAATTGAGGAAACTTTTAAAAAAAGAGCAGGAGAAAATGATAAACAATCGAGATTCCCATTTGAGAATATTGAATGGTTAGTGCAAGAAGGATATAGCATACTTACGTTACCCGTTGAATATGGCGGTGAAGGCGCGACTATTGAAGATATGGTTGTGTTACAAACGTATTTAGGAGCAATTGATGGTGCAACGGCGTTATCAATCGGTTGGCATTTAAGTGTCATAGGACAAATATATGAACAATCAATGTGGAATCAAGATATGCTGGATCGTTTTGCTAAAGAAATTAAAAATGGTGCTTTAGTCAATAGAGCAGTAAGTGAAGCGGATACAGGTAGCCCTACTCGTGGTGGCAGACCTGCAACGCATGCAGTTAAGCAAGATGATGGCTATCTATTAAATGGTGTTAAAACGTTCACATCAATGAGCAAAGCGTTGACACACTATATTGTCGCCGCTTATGTCGATGACTTGCAAGAAGTAGGATTTTTCTTAGTGCCTAGAGCCACTGAGGGCTTAGAAATTGCCGATAATTGGAATATGGTAGGTATGAGAGCAACAGAAAGTCACGATTTAGTATTAAATGATGTGTGGGTACCGAATGACTTTTTTGTTGAGTCAAAACGAAAACCGCAACCGAATGGATGGATATTGCACATTCCTAGCACTTATTTAGGCATTGCTCAGGCGGCAAGAGATTATGCAATCAATTTCGCAACAACGTATGGTCCAAATAGTATAGAAGGTACGATTAGTCATTTGCCAACTGTACAACAAAATATTGGTAAAATGGAGTCGCTATTATTATCAGCTCGTCATTTCTTATGGAGTACTGCTAAAGGCTATAATCATCCAGAAAATCAACCTAAGTTATGGAATGAAACATCTGCGAGTAAAGTACTAGTAATGAATCAAGGGTTAGAAGTAGTTGATTTAGCGATGAGAATCGTTGGCGCGAAGAGTCTTGAAATGGAACGACCATTGCAACGTTATTACCGTGATATGAGAGCTGGATTACACAATCCACCTATGGAGGATGCCGCTTATACTAACATAGCTAAATCTGTGTGCAATTTATTTTAAATAGTGTAAATAAGGTAAGTATAAGAGAATGGGAAAAAATAATAGTATGAAGTAGTAGTTGATCGAACAGAGAAGATGCTTAAATCAAGCTTTTCTCAGTAGCGATGAGCTTTGCGGGGGGAGTGGGACAACAATTTTAAAATAATGTGTTCCACTCTTTTTTAATTTATAAATAATTTAAAATTTTATTGTAAAACGTCGCATTGTAGGATATAATTTTGTTGAAATTGATAATCGTTTTCAACAGGAGGATGTTATGAAGAAATTAATTTTACCATTACTAGTTCTAATCATCGTTTTAGCTGCATGTGGTAATAACGGTGGTTCGGGTAAATCTGATTCAAAAGAAGAAACAAAATCATATAAATTAGATAGTGGAAAGACGATAGATATTCCTAAAGATCCTAAACGTATTGCTGTCGTTGCACCTACATTTGCAGGTGGTTTACATAAATTAGGCGCGAATATTGTTGCGGTTAACAATCAAGTTGATCAAAGCCCAATTTTAAAAGAGAAATTTAAAGATACAACAAAAATTGGTGAAGCTGACGTTGAAAAAGTGGCTAAGAAAAAACCAGATTTAATTATTGTTTACTCTACAGATAAAAATATCAAAAAATATGAAAAAATCGCACCAACGATTGTTGTTGATTATGGTAAACACAAATACCTTGAACAACAAGAAATGTTAGGTAAGATTATGGGTAAAGAAGACGAAGTTAAAAAATGGGAAGAAAAATGGAAGAAACAAACTGAAAAAGATGGCAAAGAAATCAAAGATGCAATTGGTAAGGACGCAACAGTTTCTATCTTAGATGAATTTGACAAGAAAGTTTACACTTACGGCGACAACTGGGGGCGTGGTGGAGAAGTATTATATCAAGCATTTGGTTTGAATATGCCTAAAGGCCAACAAGATTTAGTTAAAAAAGAAGGTTGGGCTGAAGTCAGTCAAGAAAAAATTGAAGACGTAGCTGGTGACTATATCGTCTCAACAGGAGAAGGTAAATCTAAACCAAGTTATGAGACAACAAACATCTGGAAAAACTTGCCAGCAGTTAAAAATGGTAACGTGATTGAAGTTAAGGCTGAAACATATTGGTATAATGACCCTTACACACTTGACTTTATGCGAAAAGATTTAAAAGACAAATTAATTGAAGCTAGTAAATAATAGAATATAGAGACGACGATCAATTTTTTATGATATTTTAAGAGCCTGGGACATCAATCAATGTTTTAGGCTCTTAAAATATATTGGCAGTCGTTGACTAACATAACAGTGCACTTGCAACAAGCTTCTTTTAATTTTAGGCAACCTTACTGAAAGGGCCCAACACAAAGCATTTCATCAAGAAAGTCTACAAGCTAAGCAAGTTGAGAGCGGAACAACAAAATAAATTTTTGGGAAAATATCATTTCTGTCCCGCTTTATTTACTATTTACATAATAATGGGAGGAATCACTTTGACTAAAGTATATTTTAACCACGATGGTGGTGTAGATGATTTAATATCTTTATTTTTATTATTACAAATGGAAGATATTGATTTAGTTGGTGTAAGTACAATAGGAGCAGATTGCTATTTAGAACCGTCTGTTAGTGCTTCATGTAAAATTATTAATCGATTTTCTAATGCATCATTACAAGTTGCGCCATCATATGAACGTGGTGCCAATCCTTTTCCGAAAGAGTGGAGAATGCATGCATTCTTTATGGATGCATTGCCGATATTGAATGAACAAACGACGAATCAACAATCTGGCATGAGCAACCTAGAAGCGTATGAGGATATTATACGCGTATTGAGCGAGTCAACAGAAAAGATAACACTATTGTTTACGGGACCATTAACAGATTTGGCTAAAGCACTTAAAATTGATCCAAGCATTCAGAAGAATATTGATAAATTAGTATGGATGGGAGAGACTTTTCTTGAAAAAGGCAATGTGGAAGAGCCAGAACATGATGGTACAGCTGAATGGAACGCATTTTGGGATCCAGAGGCGGTAAAAGTAGTATTTGATAGTGACATTGCTATAGATATGGTGGCTTTAGAAAGCACGAATCAAGTGCCATTAACATTAGATATTCGACAAATGTGGGCAAACGAACGTCATTATTCAGGCGTTGATTTTCTAGGCGTTAGTTATGCGGCAGTCCCACCTTTGACTCATTTTATAACTAATTCAACTTACTTTTTATGGGATGTCCTAACCACTGCTTATGTTGGTAATCCTGAATTGGTTCAATCAATAACAAAGCATGTTGATGTTGAACATCAAGGACCAAGTCAAGGGCGTACATATGTGACAGAAAAAGGTCGTCCTGTCCAAGTTGTTACGAGTGTAAATCATGATGACTTCTTTAAATATATTACGCAGTTAGCTAAAAAAGTAGATTCTCCTTCATAAATGTAAACTTTTTATTTTATAAAGTTTACATTAGTGGTATAATCATCTTCGTAGAAGGAGGATACAACATGAATACAAGAAATTTAGTTTACACAGCTTTAATGACAGCGATTATTTGTGTTTTAGGATTGGTTCCGGGCATTCCGCTTCCGATTATGCCAGTACCTATCGTATTACAAAATATTGGTATATTTTTAGCAGGTATGATATTAGGTAAAAAATATGGGACACTCAGTGTCATAGTCTTTTTACTATTAGCTGCTGCAGGTTTACCAGTTCTTTCAGGTGGACGTGGAGGAATCGGCGTATTTGCAGGACCATCAGCAGGATTCTTATTCTTATATCCGGTTGTTGCGTTTGGTATTGGTTTTGTAAGAGATCAATATTTTAATAAAATCAATTTTGCCGTATTATTTGTTACTACATTAGTAATTGGTGTTTTATTTTTAGATATCGTCGGTACAATTATTATGGGCTTCATTATACATATTCCAGTAAGTAAAGCCTTCTTATTGTCATTTACTTTTATGCCAGGAGATATCATTAAAGCCATCATTGCAAGTTTAATTGGCGTAACACTTTTAAATCATTCACGCTTCAAAAGTTTGATACAATAAGTCTAACAAATGAACGAGGCAGGTGGATGTAGTGATGTCGAATATATCAATCCGAAACATTGCTCAAGAGGGGCATCTATATCATGAAGATGAACGAATAATGATTTACTTAACACCTTCACAACCTTTGAAATATGATACAAATAAGTGGGTGTATAAAGAAATGCCAACTATAGAACAGTGGCATAAAGATATGACTACACAGTATGAATTGCATGAGCAACAGCATTCGAATCATTTAGCGTTTACTTTTCCAGAGAATGAAAGATTGGAAGAAGTATGGAAAAATGCAATTGAAAAAGAAGGATTTCAACTAGGTTTACTTGAATTCTATATTATAGAAGGTAATGAATTAACACGCTTACCTAGTCGAAAAGATGTTGTGATTGAAGAGGTAAATGAAAGCAATATGGAAGATTATTTGAATATTTATTATTCATTTGCCTTGCCTTATGGTAAGCCGTTTGCGATTGAGAGTGTCAATGATACGAGACGGACAATTCAGCATAAAAAAGATAACATATGCCGACTAATAGCCTACGTTGACAAAGCACCTGTAGGTACTGTTGATGTGATTGAAACTGAGGAAACTATCGAAATTGATAGTTTTGGTGTTATGGAAAACTATCGAAGACAGGGTGTTGGATCAACTTTGCAAGCACATATAGGCAGCATAGCAAATGAACGTCCAGTTATACTCGTAGCTGATGGAGAAGATACAGCCAAAGATATGTACACGAAACAAGGTTACACGTATCAAAGCTTTGTGTATCATATCATCAAAGAAGATGTAAAATAAAAAGGCCACTGACGCATTTGGAAGATTAATCCAATGTGTCAGTGGCTTTAATACGTTCTGGATGACTATAAACATTAAAGTTGCCATCTCTAATAAAACCAATTGCAGTTATATTTAAATCATTAGCTAACGTAATCGCTAACGTAGTAGGTGCAGATTTGGATAAAATGACGCCTACACCTATTTTAGCCGCCTTTAATAATATTTCCGATGAAATACGCCCACTAAAAATAAGGACCTTATTTCTGACAGGTATATGTCTTTCAAGACAAAATCCGTAAAGCTTATCGAGCGCATTGTGACGGCCGATATCTTGTCTATGTTCAAAAAATTCATCACCATCACTAATGGCAGCATTATGCAAACCACCTGTTTGTTTAAACAATGTACTAGCGGATTGTAGCCCAGTCATCATATTGAGCACTTGTTTCGGCGTTAATGTAATTTTGGACATTGAGGTTTTAGCGATAGCTGCATCATTGTGAAAGTAAAATTCTCTACTTTTTCCGCAACATGATGCAATCATACGTTTAGTTGAATACTCAAAACGGTCGCCTAAATCTTTAGTTAACTCTACATGTGCGAAACCTTTACTATCATCTATTTGCAAAGCGCGTATTTCTTCTTTTTTATAAATAGCTCCCTCAGAAGCTAAAAATCCCACTACAAGTTCTTCCATATGTGTTGGACTACAAATGACAGTAGCAAATTCTGTGCCATTAACAATAATTGTCAATGGAAATTCTGTAACATAGCTATCTGTTGTATTGATGAGTTGCCCATCTTCATAGCGGAGGATAGATTGCCCTTGTAATACATCTTTATCCATTTTTTATTTCTCCTTTAGGCATATATAACTCTATATTAAAACTTTTGAACATTATTTGAAAAGATTTAAATTACATATAAATTATTGATAGTATATTAAATATATTTAATAATATGAAGATTAGGTGAAATTTATCATTTTATACCTTTTAAAAGCTATAAATAAGCGTATAATAAGTGGTATAAAAGGAGGGGGTTGTGAAATGAAACTTAAGCATTTCATGGCAGTTATTATTACATTAGTTATTATTTTAGCAGGATGTTCAAATTCTGGTAGCAATGATAGTGGAAATAAATCATCTGACTCAAGCAAAAAAGATAGTGACAACAAACAAGAATTACAAATTTCGGCAGCAGCTAGCTTAGGTGATGTAAGTAAAGCATTAGAGAAAGAATTTAAAAAAGATCACAAAAATGTTGATGTGAGCTTTAACTATGGTGGTTCTGGTGCATTAAGACAACAAATTGAAAAAGGTGCCCCAGCTGACGTATTCATGTCTGCGAACACTAAAGATGTTGATATGCTAAAAGATAAAGACAAAGCACACGATACATACAAATATGCACATAATAAGCTTGTCTTAGTTGGAGATAAAAATAGCGACAAAACATCAGTTAAAGATTTAGAAGATAATGAAAAATTAGCAATTGGTGAAGTTAAAACAGTTCCAGCTGGTAAATATGCGAAACAATATCTAGAAGATCAAGGTTTATATAATGACGTTAAAGATCATTTAGTTTATGCCAAAGACGTTAAACAAGTATTAAATTATGTTGAAAAAGGCAATGCCGAAATGGGCTTTGTTTATGAAACAGATTTATATACTGACAACAAAAAAACAGATAAAGTAAATGAAATTAAAGAAGCAGAACTTAAAAAACCAATCACGTATGAAGCAGGTGCAACTTCAGATAAAAAGCTTGCGAAAGAGTGGATGGACTTCTTAAAATCTGACAAAGCGAAAGATATCTTAAAAGAGTATCATTTCGAAGTTTAGGAGGGTGAAGAATGCCTGAATTAACACCTTTTTGGATATCGATTCAAGTAGCCGTCATAAGTACGATTATTGTAACAGTACTAGGTATTTTTATATGTCGATTGCTTTATAAGGGAAAAGGGCATCTTACTAAACTCCTTGAAAGTTTTATATTATTACCCATTGTTCTACCGCCAACGGTGCTAGGGTTTATCTTACTCATAATATTTTCTCCTAGAAGTGTTGTAGGACAATTTTTTGAAGAGGTACTACATCTTCCGGTAGTATTCACAATGACAGGTGCAGTTATTGCATCTGTCATTGTTAGTTTTCCGTTAATGTATCAACACACGATTCAAGGATTTAGAAGTATTAACCCTAAAATGTTAAATACTGCTCGTACCATGGGGGCAAGTGAAAATAAAATATTCTATCGCTTAATTTTACCGTTATCTAAACGTTCAATCATTGCGGGGATTATGATGAGTTTTGCTCGTGCAATTGGAGAATTTGGTGCAACATTAATGGTTGCAGGTTACATACCAAATAAAACGAACACGTTACCACTTGAGATATACTTTTTAGTGGAACAAGGTAGAGAAAACCAAGCTTGGTTATGGGTGCTTGTGTTAGTCGCATTTTCAATTACTGTAATAGGTGTATTGAATTTTGCTAATAAAGATAAATATAGGGAGGTAGATTAGATGTTAGAGTTAAAACTACAATATCAATTAAAGAAGACGTTTATTGATATTAACATTCATGATACTGTCCCTAAAATTTATGCAATACGAGGACCTTCAGGTATAGGTAAAACGACAGTATTGAATATGATAGCAGGTTTAAGAAAACCGGATAAAGCATATATTAAAATAAATGATAGACTTATCACTGATACTGAACATAAAGTGAACGTGAAAATCCAAGAGCGTCATATTGGTTATTTATTTCAAGATTACCAATTATTTCCGAACATGACAGTGAATAAGAATATCACTTTTATGGCTAAACCATCTGTTCATATAGATGACTTAATGGATCGTCTAAATATTCATCATTTAAGCGCGCAATATCCAGCGACGCTTTCAGGAGGCGAATCTCAACGTGTTGCATTAGCACGTACATTAAGTACGAAGCCAGATTTAATTTTATTAGATGAACCCTTTTCAAGTTTAGATGATGCGACAAGAGATGAGGGAATCAAGTTAATCAAACGTATTTTTAAAGAATGGAAGATACCTATCATCTTTGTTACACATTCTAATTTTGAAGCTGAAGTTTTAGCGGATAAAATCATAAAGATAGGGTAATAAGAGGCTGAGACATAAATAATATAATGAAGCTATTTTGAGAATTCGCAGTAGATGACTGAACTGAGAAGGCGCTTAAATCAAGCTTTTCTCAGTCCTAGTCATCCTTGCGGAGGTGGGCGGGGCCCCAACACAAAAAATCACGAAAGTGATTTTACAAGCTAAGCAAGTTGGGGTTACGACGAATTTAAAAGAATTCTGTCCCACTCCCTGTTCGTTATAATAATAGAAATGGGTCTTAACTAGAGAGGGCAATAAAAATGACGAGGGAACGTTATTCGAGACAAACTTTGTTTAAAGGAATAGGAGCTAACGGACAAAATAAAATCAGTCAAAAGCATGTACTTATTGTTGGTATGGGTGCATTGGGAACACATGTTGCTGAGGGGCTCGTTCGTGCAGGAATAAACACACTTACAATTGTGGATAGAGACTATATTGAATTTAGTAATTTACAGCGTCAAACATTATTTACAGAAGAGGATGCTAATAAAATGCTACCTAAGGTCGTCGCTGCTGAACGTCATTTAAAAGCATTGCGTCAAGATCTAGCACTCAATACGTTCATTACGCATGTTGATTATTATTTTTTAGATAAACATGCACAGCATGTAGATTTAATCATTGATGCTACGGATAATTTTGAGACAAGACAATTAATCAATGACTTTGCTTATAAAGAGAAAATACCTTGGATTTATGGTGGTGTCGTACAAAGCACTTATATAGAAGCTGCATTTATACCCGGACAGACACCGTGTTTCAACTGTTTAATGCCACAACTCCCAGCAATTAATTTAACGTGTGATACAGTCGGTGTTATACAACCTGCAGTCACAATGACAACGAGCTTTCAATTGCGAGATGCCCTTAAATTATTAACTGAACAATCAGTGCCTAGTAAATTAACATACGGGGATATATGGGAAGGACAACATTATACATTTGGCTTTAGTCGCATGTTTAGAAATGAATGTCCAACGTGTGGTTCAAATCCATCATTTCCTTATTTAAATCAGCAACATACATTATATGCAACATTATGTGGTAGAGATACAGTACAATATGATAATGATAATATTACCCAGGAAATGGTGCGTGAGTTTCTTAAACAACATCAACTTAATTATAGAGAAAACAAATATATGATAATGTTTGAATATAAAGGACATCGAATTGTTAGTTTTGAAGGTGGGCGGATGCTTATACATGGCACAACAAAAACGTCAGATGCCATTCATTTAATTAATCAATTATTCGGATAGGAGTGAATTTAATGCATCAACATGATCATGCGAAAGTAGACAGAACGATTCATTGTGCAGTTTTGACAGTTTCAGATACTAGAGATAAAGAAACAGATAAAGGTGGTCAACTTGTTCAAACTTTAATACAAGACATTAATGTTGAAGTCGCAAAGTCACATTATGCGATTGTCAAAGATGATAAAGAAGCGATTTATTCGCAAATCAAACAATGGTTGGCAACTGATATTGATGTCATTATTACAACAGGTGGTACTGGCATTGCGCAAAGAGATGTTACGATTGAAGCAGTTAAACCCATCTTTGATAAAGAAATAGAGGGGTTTGGAGAATTATTTAGATATTTAAGTTACACAGAAGATGTGGGCACTAAAGCTTTATTATCAAGAGCGGTTGCTGGTACAGTCGAAAATAAATTAATTTTCAGTTTACCTGGATCAACTGGCGCTGTGAAATTAGCTATTGAAAAGTTAATTAAGCCAGAATTAAATCATATGTTGCATGAATTGAATAAATAAAAAAATAGTCATGGATTTAAACTTAAATGATAGGTTTCCCTAATTGAAGTTTTGCATCCATGACTTTATTATTTAAATTGAACATAATATATGGGCTTAGAATAGCTTATCGACGATAATCACCTGATTTGCCACCTGATTTTGATTCAAGATACGTTTCACCAATGATCATGCCTTTGTCTACTGCCTTCGTCATATCATAAACGGTTAGTGCAGTCGCTGATGCGGCAGTTAATGCCTCCATTTCAACACCAGTCTTTCCTGTTGTGGAGACAATCGCAGTGATATTTAATGTATAAGACATGTTGTCATTCGTTTGCCAATCAAATTGAACATCAATACCAGTTAAAGGTAAGGGGTGGCACATAGGTATTATTGTTGATGTGTTCTTAGCGGCCATAATACCAGCAATTTGGGCCGTATTTAAAACGTTACCTTTCTTATTAGTATTTTCAATTATTTGATTATAAATTGTTTCATTAACAGTAATGCTAGAATGGGCTTGTGCAGTACGCTTCGTAACAGCTTTATTTGAAACATCAACCATTTTAGCATTACCTTGTTCATTAATATGAGTGAATTTTGACATATTAACCCTCCTGATAGGGATAGTATATCATGATTTTAAATAATAAATTGGAGATGAAATCAATGGCAGTTGAAAAAAGAAATCCTATACCAGTGAAAGAAGCAATACATCGTGTTGTCCAACAAGAGATATATTTAAATCAAATTGAAGTGAATTTAGATGAGAGTTTAGGATATATTTTAGCAGAGGATATTGTTGCGACTTATGATATACCTCGTTTTAATAAATCACCTTATGATGGGTTTGCGATACGCAGTGAAGACTCTGCAGGTGCCTATTCAGAAAACCGCAAACAATTTAAAGTAATTGACCATATAGGTGCAGGTTCAGTTTCTAGTAAAACACTTGGTCAAAACGAAGCGGTGCGTATTATGACGGGTGCTCAAATTCCAGAAGGCGCCGATGCAGTAGTGATGTTTGAACAAACAGTTGAAGACGGAGATACATTCACGATACGTAAATCATTTGAAGCAAATGAGAATGTATCGCTTAAAGCTGAAGAAACGACAACTGGAGATATTGTTTTGAAAAAGGGACAAGTCATTAACCCCGGTGCAATAGCCGTATTAGCAACGTATGGTTATACTAAAGTGCCAGTCACACGTCGTCCTAGCATTGCTGTCATTGCAACAGGTAGTGAACTATTAGATGTGAACGATGACTTGCAACCAGGAAAAATTCGCAACTCAAATGGTCCAATGATTAAAGCATTATCAGAGAAGATTGGCTTAAACGTGGAAGCATACAAAATCCAACAAGATGATTTAGAAAGTAGTATTGCTGTAGTTAAAGATGCTATGTCTAAACACGATATTGTTATAACAACTGGCGGTGTTTCTGTTGGAGACTTTGACTACCTACCAGAAATTTATAAAGCGGTTAATGCTAAAGTATTATTTAACAAAGTTGCAATGCGACCTGGTAGTGTAACAACGGTAGCTGTTGCTAATGGACAATATTTATTTGGCTTGTCAGGCAACCCATCTGCTTGCTTTACCGGTTTTGAATTATTTGTGAAACCAGCTGTTCAGCACATGATGGGCGCAACTGCATATTACCCTCAGGTTGTTAAAGCTACATTAATGGAAGATTTTACGAAAGCTAATCCATTTACACGTTTTATTCGAGCAACTGCTAATTTCTCACAAAGCGGTGCGACTGTAGTACCATCAGGGTTTAATAAATCAGGAGCAGTAGTGGCAATTGCGCATAGTAATGCAATGATTATGTTGCCAGGGGGGACAAGAGGATTTAAAGCTGGACATACAGTAAATGTTATTTTAACTGAATCTAATGTTTTTGAGACGGAAATGACCTTATGATTTTGCAAATCGTAGGCTTTAAAAATTCAGGAAAAACAACATTGATGCAACATACGATACAATTTTTAAAATCTCATGGTTACACTGTAGCAACAATCAAACATCATGGTCACATTGGTGATGATATCACGCTTCAAGAGGATCATGTAGATCATATGAAACACTTTAATGCTGGAGCAGATCAAAGCATTGTGCAAGGTGAACACTATCAACAAACGGTCACGCGTGCATATAAACAAAATCTTACTCAAATGATTGACCAATCTGTTACAATTGATTGTAATATCATTTTGGTTGAAGGATATAAAGATGAACATTATGATAAAGTAATTGTTTATCGAACAACCGAAGAATTAGAACAGCTAAAGCAATTGACATGTGTTAAATATTGTTACCATGTTCAAGATATACAAGCATTATCACATTATGATAATTGGCTATTACAATGGATAGAGCAAAGGAATTGACACTAAATGAAGCAATTTGAAATCGTTACTGAACCTATCCAAACGGAACAGTATCGAACATTTACTATAAATGAACACCAAGGTGCTGTAGTGGTCTTTACAGGGCATGTAAGAGAGTGGACCAAAGGCATTAAAACGGAATACTTAGAATACGAAGCGTATGTTCCTATGGCAGAGAAGAAATTAGCGCAAATCGGTGATGAAATTCAAGAACGTTGGCCAGGGACAATTACAACCATTGTTCACCGAATTGGGCCGCTCCAAATTTCAGATATTGCAGTATTAATTGCAGTATCATCACCACATCGTAAAGATGCATACCGTGCGAATGAGTATGCGATAGAGCGTATTAAAGAAATTGTTCCAATCTGGAAAAAAGAAATATGGGAAGATGGTGCAGAATGGCAGGGCCATCAAAGAGGTAGCCACGACCTTGCAACTAAAGGAGAGGACTAGTGTGAAGGTATTATACTTCGCTGAAATAAAAGAAATTTTGCAAACTGATAGTGAAATACTTGATATTAATGAAGCAATTGATGTTAATAATTTTAAACAAAGATTGTTTGAGAGACATCCCTCAATTCAATCTAAAAAATTTCAGGTTGCAGTAAACGAAGAATTTGTACAAGAAGAGGATATCATTCAACCAACAGATACAGTTGCATTGATTCCACCAGTAAGTGGGGGTTAACAGGAAATGAAAGCTATTATTTTAGCAGGTGGTCATTCAGAACGCTTTGGCACGGCTAAAGCGTTTGCTGAAATAGATGGACAATTATTTTATCAACGAATTGTTCAAACATTACAAGAAACAAATATGTTTAATGACATCATTATTAGCACGAATGATCAATTAGCTGATCAATTTAAACATGATCATGTCATTATAGATGACACTAAAAATAAAGATAAAGGGCCACTTGCTGGTATATATACTGTAATGGAGCAATACAATGATGAGGAATTATTCTTTGTCATTTCTGTTGATACGCCGATGGTAACTGGTAAGGCCATCAGTGCATTGTATCAGTTTTTAGTTTCTAAACTAATCGAAGATCAAATTGATATTGCTGCATATTCAGAAAATGGACGTGTCATACCAACCATTGCATTTTATCACCCGAATTGCATTGACGTTATGAAAGAAGCTTTAGATTCAGATGATTTTAGCTTACGACACGTATATAATCAAGTGACGACAGAATGTATAGATGTTACAAGCATACAACCACCTGAATATTGGTATAAGAATATTAATTATCAAGAAGATTTAGCCACATTGAAACATCAGATAAATCATTAAGGAGGGGTCATGTATGGTTGCACAAATCAAAGATAAATTAGGTCGACCTATTCGCGATTTACGTATTTCTGTAACTGATCGTTGCAATTTTAGATGTGACTATTGTATGCCTAAGGAAATCTTCGGTGATGACTACGTGTTCCTACCTAAAGATGAGTTATTAACGTTTGAAGAGATGGTGAGAATTGCGCGTGTTTATGCAGAACTTGGCGTGAAAAAATTGCGTATAACGGGTGGAGAACCATTGCTTAGACGCAATTTATATCAATTAATTGCTGAGTTAAACAACATTGATGGTATTGAAGATATCGGTATGACGACGAACGGACTCTTGTTGAAAAAGCATGGTCAAAAATTATATGATGCGGGCTTAAGACGTATTAATGTTAGCTTAGATGCTATTGATAATGAAGTGTTCCAAGCTATCAATAATCGTAATATTAAAGCTACTACTATTCTAGATCAAATTGATTATGCAGTATCTATTGGTTTCCATGTTAAGGTAAACGTTGTAATCCAAAAGGGTGTAAACGATGATCAAATCATCCCAATGGTCGATTACTTTAAAGATAAAGATGTTGAAATTAGATTTATCGAGTTCATGGATGTTGGTAATGATAATGGTTGGGACTTCAGTAAAGTTGTGACCAAAAATGAAATGCTAGATATGATTGAAGCGCATTTTGATATTGAACCAGTCCCTCCTAAATATTTTGGGGAAGTCGCAAAGTACTATAGACATAAAGATAATGGTGCTCAATTTGGTTTAATCACAAGTGTCTCAGCTTCATTTTGTTCTACGTGTACGAGAGCACGTTTATCATCGGATGGTAAATTTTATGGGTGCCTATTTAGTACTGTTGAAGGCTTTGATATTAAATCATTTATTCGTTCAGGTGTTACGGATGATGAATTAAGAGAACAATTAATAAGCTTATGGAACATTCGTGACGATCGATATTCAGATGAACGTACTGAACAAACCGTTAAAAATCGTCAACGCAAGAAAATTAATATGAACTACATTGGTGGTTAAATTAAGAATGGGAGTGGCGCAGAATTTAAAAAGAATTCTGTTTCGCTCCCGTTCTTTTAGAATATAAATTCAATTAACAGTTTTCATTTAAAGTAAATCATTATTTAATATAATACCTATGATTAAAGTATAGGAATGTCATAATAGCACTGAGTATATGTATAACTGATTTTGTATTAAACACTAATCAGAAAACAAATAAAATTTGTAATAGATTAAATTGTGTATGTGTTATATAATTTTGTTAAGGAAAATTAATTTTTTAAAGCAATAATTACATCTTAGAATCAACATTGGAGGTCTTTAATTATGGCAACAGAAAAAGTACAACGCTTTATTGCAGCAGAGAGAGAATTAAGCCAATTAAAACATTGGTTAAAATCATCGTATAAAATTTCCATTGAGGAATTTGTAGTTTTATTTAAAGTTTATGAAGGTAAAAAAATTAGCGGTAAAGAATTACGCGATACGTTGCATTTTGAAATGTTATGGGATACAAGCAAAATTGACGTGATTATACGTAAAATTTATAAGAAAGAATTGATTTCTAAATTACGCTCTGAAACAGATGAGCGACAAGTTTTTTATTTCTTCAACGCAACACAACAGAAATTATTAGATAAAATGAAATCTGAAATCGAAGCAATTAGTATTGCTAATTAATAGATTATAATAAGCGCTAGGAAACGTTTTAATGATTTCCTAGCGCTTTATATTTATTGATATTGTATTTTGACTTTTCTACCATGAACAAAAAAGTAAAGTACAATGCTAAGTGCAGCGACAATAGCCATAATAATATAAACTTCTGTATAGCTAATGAAACCTGTAAATAAACCTAATAAAGATGGTCCGAATCCAATACCTATATCTAAACCAATAAAGTAGGTTGATGTTGCGATACCATATTTACTCGTAGGTGACACTTTAATGGCAATTGCTTGCATTGATGACGATAAATTGCCATAGCCAATACCTAGAAAGACACCAGCAAGTAATAACATCCAGCCATTATAACTGAATACTAATAAGACAAAGGTAATGATTAGAGCGATAAATGCTGGATAAACAACAACATTTTCAGTACGTGCATCAATCATACGTCCTGCAATTGGACGTGTAATTAAAGAAGCGATGGCATAACAAATAAAGAAATAACTGGATGCTTCTAATAAATGACGTTGCTCTGCAAAGAATTTTAGGAAAGTGAGTATGGAAGCATAGTTTAATGCAATAACCATCATAACAATAGATACAGGTACTGCTTCTTTAGCAATAAAGTTGTGAATGTTGAAACCAGACGCTTGAGCTACTTTAGCATCCGTTTTATTATGAACGGCATCGAAATCAATTTTAATAAATAAAGAAATAATTAAACTAATAAGGCCTAACACGACACATATCGTAAATAATAAATTGATAGAAAATGATTTTAATAATAAGATGCCGAAGAAAGGACCTATAGCTGTTCCAAGTACTAAACTCAGAGAAAATAAGCTAATACCTTCACTCTTACGTTCAACTGGTGTAACATGTGCAGCTATCGTGCCAGTTGCTGTAGTCGCAATAGCCGTTGCAATGCCATTTATTAAACGTACGAACATTAAAAATGTAATTGATCCGGGTATAAAATAAAGTAATTGTGTTATAAGAAGCAATAGTAATCCAGTGATTAATATTTTTTTAGGACCAAATTTATTAACATATTTACCAGTACCAAATCTTCCTATTAAAGAACCGATAATAAACAATCCTACTACGAGTCCGGCTAGACTATCTGAGGCATGATAAGTTGTCTTACTATAGTCAGCAATAATGACTAATAAAAGATACATGCATAAATACACGAAAAAGTTGATTGAGAAATTAACTGTAAAGCTTTTCGTGAAGATGGGTTGTTTTGCATTTATGTTTTGTGTCATTCTGCTTCCTCCTCTGCCAACGCAAGATGAAGTTTATTCATTACTGTTATGACACTTTCAAGATCTTCCTTTGATAATCCAGCATGCTTAATAAGCGCTTGTTGAACTGGTAGAATCTCACGATAAACTTCTTCGTATAGTGCCTGTCCTTTATCAGAGAGACTTAATAATTTCTCACGTTTATCTTGCTTACTTGGTTTTATAACTAGCAATTCTTTCTCAGACAAAATTTTAATAATCTTACGTGTCGTAGGTTTCTCTATAAAACGACGTTTAGAAATATGAACTAGTGTCGTCGGAGAAGTACTGGCAATATCTCTTAATATTAACCATTGCCCAGGGTGTAAATCGAATCGATCGAGTATCGGTTGCGTCCGTTTAATATATGGGCGATATAAACCGATGAAACTGTTAAAAAATTCATTTGTTAACATAATATACTCCTTCCAAACAAGTTAGCTTTGCTAACTATTTTTTGAACAAAAATTATTATATGACTTATTTAAAAAAATTGCAATACTTTATTAATAAGTTGTATGAATAAAAGAAGTAATCAGATAAGAAGTTTGATAAGATAGATGCAAGTCGAATAATTAAAGGGGAATACGATCAATGGAACTAAGATTTGACCATATTATTCATTATGTTGATAACCTAAAGAACTTTAAATACCCAGGGGAAATCTTAAAAATTAGCTCGGGTGGTAAACATCATAAATTTGGAACATTTAATCGTTTATCTTATATAAATGAAAATTATATTGAATTGATAGATGTAGAAGACAAAGAAAAACTAACTAAAGAGTCAAAAACAGAAGAAGGTCGCGTTGCATTTGCGACTAAAATTGTTCAAGACCACTTCCAACAAGGTTTTAAGACAATTGCTTTAAGAACCTCAAATATAGAACAATTGAAGCAAACATTAGAAGGTCGTGGCATTGAAACAATTGGACCTATAGATATGCATAGAGAGAATAAAAAAGGTGACAAAGTAAGATGGAAACTACTGTACATTGCAGATCCTGATTACATGGTAAAACCGCCATTCTTTATTGAATGGGCAGAAAAAGAAGTTAAACACAATCAGAAATTAGAACCGCTTTTTCAAAAACAATTCAAAATCTATAAAATTATTATAGATAGTGAAAAGCGTGCAAAAACACTTTCAAAATGGCAAAAATGGTTTGATATGACTATTCTTGAAGAAGGCGATTATTACACGGATGTACAATTAACGACAGATCACATTATATACCGCATACAAGATGCGAAAACGTCGGGGTATAATACAGTCGTATTTAAAGATAGCGAAACGACTGCACCGTACTCAATTATTACAAAAGGTGCTAAATATCGCTTTGAACCAGAAGATTAATATAGGTAAATATAAGTACTATGTGCAATCAATCCGATGTGCACGATTGAAAGTATTAAAGAGAGTATACTGAGGTATGCAGTTATTTTTGACGTTTGTAATAATAAGAAAAAGATAGTAAGTACAAACGACAATCCAACGAACATTACTCTTAAACTAAAATATGAAATAGTTAAAGGTTGAGTCATCGTAACAACAATAGCTATCAAGTTTAAAATAACAAATAGTATTAATATTAAATTTC
This sequence comes from Staphylococcus sp. GDY8P47P, assembly GCF_016892225.1. Taxonomy (NCBI): domain Bacteria; kingdom Bacillati; phylum Bacillota; class Bacilli; order Caryophanales; family Staphylococcaceae; genus Staphylococcus; species Staphylococcus sp. GDY8P47P. Next base: position 61,633 of record NZ_JAFENV010000018.1, read on the forward strand.
GCATAATAACCCTCTTTTTAAGAAATATTAGTATTTTAAGTCTATACAGTATATCAAAAATTTAAAATCATGAAATAATATTTGAATCGGACGGCGAGTTTGTCGACACTCAAATCATGACATTGTATAATTATAATTAATGTAAAGAAAAAGGAGTTTTTATAGCATGGAAAAGATGAATATCACTAACCAAGAGCATGATGCGTTTGTGAAAGCTCATCCTAATGGCGATTTGCTGCAACTAACGAAATGGGCAGAAACAAAACGACTAACAGGATGGTATTCAAAGCGTGTGGCAGTGGGCGAAGATGGTGAAATTAAAGGTGTAGGTCAATTATTATTTAAGAAGATACCTAAACTACCATTCACGCTATGTTATGTTTCTCGTGGATTCGTAACAGATTATAGTGATAAAGCTGCCTTGGAACAGTTATTAGCCGAAACTAAAAAAGTAGCTAAAGCAGAAAAAGCCTATGCTATTAAAATTGATCCAGATGTTGAAGTCGATAAAGGTATAGATGCACTTAAAAATTTAAATGCATTAGGATTTAAACATAAAGGGTTTAAAGAAGGTTTATCTAAAGACTACATTCAACCACGAATGACAATGATCACGCCAATTGATAAAACAGATGAAGAAATAATCCAAAGTTTTGATCGACGAAATCGTTCAAAAGTACGTCTTGCTCTAAAACGAGGTACGAAAGTAGAACGTTCAAATCGTGAAGGACTTAAAACTTTTGCGGAATTAATGAAGGTAACAGGAGAACGTGATGGCTTTTTAACAAGAGATATAAGTTATTTCCAAAATATTTATGACTCTCTGCATGAAGATGGAGATGCTGAATTATTCCTTGTTAAGTTGGAACCAAAGCCTGTCTTAGAGGACATTGATAAAGAACTTCAAGAACTGGACAACGAAAAAGCACAACTACAAGACAAATATGAAAGAAAGCAAGATAAAAAGACGCAGAATAAACTCAATGATGTCGAAGCTAAAATTCAAAAATCTATTGAAAGAAAAGACGATATGACTGACTTATTAGCAAAACATCCTAATGGAATTTATTTATCTGGTGCATTGTTAATGTTTGCAGGATCAAAATCATATTATTTATATGGTGCGTCATCGAATGATTACCGTGACTTCTTACCTAACCATCATATGCAATTTGAAATGATGAAATTTGCACGTGAACATGGTGCGACAACTTATGACTTTGGAGGAACGGATAATAACCCAGATAAAGATTCTGAACATTATGGTCTTTGGGCGTTTAAACGTGTATGGGGTACGTATCTAAGTGAAAAAATAGGTGAATTTGATTATGTATTAAATCAACCACTTTATCAATTAATTGAACAAGTTAAACCACGTTTAACTAAAGCTAAAATTAAAATTTCTCGTAAATTAAAAGGTAAATAGTTTATTTATTATTAGAATTTAATCTGAACGATTACACAACTAATATTGTGACGTTCAGATTTTTTTAGGATAATAGGGATGGCTAAAATGGATGAATGGATGATTTTTTAAGATATAAGAATGGGGGAAAACCAGAAGTGATTAAGAAAATGCTAACGTTCTCGTTAGGAAATAAATTTGCAATATTCTTGATGGTTGTATTAGTTATCCTAGGAGGTGTATATGCTAGTGCTAAATTAAAACTCGAGTTACTGCCAGATGTTGAAAATCCAGTCATATCTGTACAAACCACAATGCCGGGTGCGACACCTCAAACAACCCAAGATGAGATCAGTTCCAAAATTGATGACCAAGTGCGCTCACTCGCATATGTAAAAAGTGTGAAAACGCAGTCAATACAAAATGCCTCTATAGTAACCGTTGAATATGACAATGATACGGATATGGATAAAGCGGAAGAAGTCTTAAAGAAAGAAATAGATAAGTTAGACTTCAAAGACGGTGTAAGTGAACCAGAATTAACACGAAATTCTATGGATGCATTCCCAATCGTAGCGTATTCATTTACTAATAAAAATAATGATCTCAAAGCGACGACAAAAGAAATTAATACACAACTTATCCCTAAATTACAAACCGTTGATGGCGTACAAAATGCGCAACTTAATGGTCAAACTACAAGACAAGTAACATTAAAATTTAAACAAAATAAACTAGATGAAGCTGGATTAACAGCTGATGACGTAGAGAATTACATCAAAACAGCAACACGTGAAACACCTCTAGGATTATTTCAATTTGGCAAAAATGAAAAATCAATCGTCATTGATGGTCAATTCAAATCCGTCAATGCTCTTAAAAACTTAGAAATCCCATTAACAATAAGCGGTCAAAGCCAAGCAAGTAGTAGTGATGACCAATCTGGTAATGAGATGCGTAGCACTGGAGACAGCGCATCATCGTCAAGCGCTCAATCTCAAATGAACAATCAATCTCAAGCGTCTAGTGGTGAAATGCCAAGCATACCGTTAAGTGACTTAGCAAACATTACTGTTGGAGATGAACGTGAATCAATTTCTAAGACGAACGGGAAAGATGCGGTCAATGTCCAAATTATGAAGGCACAAGATGCTAATACGGTTCAAGTTGCTAAAGATGCACAAAAGAAAATTGATGACTTTGTGAAAAACAATGATGACATTAAAGCGACTAAGACTATGGATACTGCTAAGCCAATCGAAGATTCACTTTATACTATGGTCGAAAAAGCAGCATTAGGAACTATTGTCGCAATTATTGTTATCCTATTATTCTTGAGAAATATTAGAACAACGGCTATATCAATAGTTTCTATACCGCTTTCTATTTTAATCGCACTCATTGCATTAAAATTAAGCGATGTATCTTTAAATATTTTGACGCTAGGTGCATTAACAATCGCAATTGGTCGTGTGATAGATGACTCAATCGTTGTTGTTGAAAATATTTATCGACGATTGTCAGATCCAAAAGAAGCATTGTCTGGAGACCATTTAGTAATCAGTGCAACGAGAGAAGTTTTTAAACCTATTTTATCTTCTACAATTGTTACGATAATCGTATTCTTACCACTTGCATTTGTATCAGGCTCAGTAGGTGAAATGTTTAGACCTTTCGCTTTAGCAATCGCCTTTAGTTTGTTAGCATCATTACTTGTATCTATTACTGTGGTACCTGCATTAGCTTCTACATTTTTCAAAAAAGGAATTAAGTTAAAGGCGCATTCGAATAGTCAAAATGAAGAAAGTCGTGGCGTCATAAGTAGGGGCTACCGTAAAATCCTTGGCTGGTCTTTAAATCATAAGTGGATTGTTTTAATTATTAGTGTTGTTATCCTAATTGGAAGCATTGCACTAGGCGGCTCAAAATTAGGTACAAGCTATATTTCGACTGGTGACGATAAATTCCTAGCTGTAACTTATACACCTAAACCTGGTGAAACTGAAAAAGCTGTGTTGAATCATGCAAAACAAGCGCAAGCCTATTTGCAATCGAAAGATAAAGTGAAAACTGTGCAATATTCTGTGGGAGGACCTTCGCCTGCAGATCCAACTGGTAGCACGAATAGTATGGCGATTATGGTTGAATATGATAAAGACACACCTGACTTTGAAGAAGAACCTGATAAAGTGATTTCACATTTATCTAAGATGAATCAACCTGGTGAATGGAAAAATCAAGACATGGGTACTGGTTCTGGAAATGATTCGGTTGAAGTTACTGTAAAAGGACCTTCAACGAATGCAATCAAAGATACCGTTGCCAAAGTAGAGAAAGAAATGAAATCTGTTAGCGGTATAACTAATGTAAAATCAGATTTATCGCAAACGTATGATCAATATGAAATTAAAGTTGATCAAAATAAAGCAACTGAAAAAGGTATCTCAGCTGGTCAACTAGCATTGAATTTAAATGAGAATTTACCAGAAAAAACGATTACCACAGTTAAAGAAAATGGTAATAAAGTAGACGTCAAAGTTAAACAAAACAAACAGACAGATTGGTCTAAAGATAAATTGAAGAATATGGAATTAAAATCACCAACTGGTGAAACAGTTCAACTGAAAGAAATCGCGAACCTTGAGCGTACAACAACACCAAGTAAACTCGTGCAAGAAGACGGAGATTATGCAACAACAGTATCTGGTAAAATCACAGATTCTGACGTTGGTGGCGTTTCAAGTAAAGTCATGAATAAAATTAATAAGATAGACAAACCAGATAACGTTAAAATCAACGTTGGTGGTGCAACAGATGATATTAATCAAGCAATAAGCCAATTGGCATTTGCGATGTTAGTAGCTATCGTCATTGTTTATCTCGTATTAGTTATCACATTTAAAGGTGGCTTAGCGCCATTCACAATACTGTTCTCACTACCATTTACAGTTATCGGTGTCGTATTAGCATTACTCATTACGGGTGAAACAATTTCAGTGCCAAGTTTAATAGGTATGTTAATGTTAATAGGTATCGTTGTAACCAATGCTATTGTGTTAATAGATCGTGTGATTACAAATGAGCAAGAAGGTATGTCTATGAAAGAAGCATTGCTAGAAGCGGGAAGTACGCGTATTAGACCAATTCTGATGACAGCCATTGCCACTATTGGCGCATTGTTACCATTATTATTTGGTCAAGACAGTTCAATATTAATATCAAAAGGTATGGCAGCAACTGTTATTGGAGGATTAATTTCGTCTACACTGCTTACTTTAATTGTAGTACCTGTCATCTATGAAATCCTCTTCACTTTAAAAAATAAAATAACACGTAAATAAAACATATAGCCAACTACTGCTAATATGTAAAAAGAAGCCTAAGACATTGATTGATGCCTTAGGCTTCTTTTAATCTTATAAAGAATGGTTTAGTACATTACAAAAATTAAAATGATATAAATTACAAATAAAATAACTGATAGGATATTCAGAATTGAAATAGCTTTAGCATCATGTTTTAAAGCTTTGAATGCAGTTACTTCAACATTACCGACAAGAAGGGCTAATACAACAAAGACCCACCAGTTTTCAGCTGGAAATTGTAGTGTTGTTAAGGCTAATACAAATAGTAATAACACACCCATGATAATGCGTAAAATACGAATAAATATAGAATGCATTTTGAAAATACTTATATAACTAACAATGAGATATAAAACGGGTAATAATAATAAGTAGAGTTTCACCTGTTGTCTTCCTTTCTAATTACAACTTATATGATTTGTCTGAAAATAATATACAATTTATTACAAATTGGCAATTACTTAATGGATTGGAAAGGTGCCCAAGTATGACTATTCTTAGTTTAGATGATTACTACAGAAAGCGCTAGGGCAACAAATTAATCCTAAATTGGTCTAAATCAAGACAATCGTTATTTCTGACGTAATTTAGCACGTATGTCAGCAATTTGTAATTCGATGTCTTCTAATTGCTTAACGAGAGGATCTATCGTTTGATTTAGAGATTCTCGCTTCTCGAGGTCATTTTGTAATCGAATATAATCATATTTTAATTCATCTAATTGTGATTCTAAATCCATTAGTCTCAAACCCCTTTAACATCAAAATTTAATAATCACATTGAATTATAGCATGAAACAAGACACTTCTAAAAATGATGTAAATTATGTTAAAGTATTTAACTGTAATAAAATGTTTTAGTAGAAGGAAGGAACTACCGTGACAGAGCAGTTTATAATGATCATTCTTTTAATCGCGCTAGGATATCTATTGAAACGTATAAACTTTTTGAAAGCAGCAGATAGTCAAGTGTTATCAACGCTAGTACTTAATGTCACACTACCTTCTTTAGTTATTGTTAATCTTAACAGTGCAGCATTAGATTTTTCATTTTCAATATTACCTATCATGATGATTGCATATGGTGTGCTTGCTAAGATAACTGTTTTATGGCTATTTAACAGACATAATAACCATATAAAAGGTACAGTAGGGATGATGACTGCATCACTTAACATTGGATTATTTGCTTATCCGCTTGTTGATACAATCTGGCCAAAGAACGGTATGATTTATTTTGGTATGGCTGATATAGGTGGCGCAATTATTATGTTTGGCGTAACTTATTTTGTTGGTAGCTATTTTAGTCAAGGCGGAGATCAGTTCGATTTTAAATATCTAGGTAAGAAACTGATTACATCCGTTCCGCTTGTCACATATATCATTATGTTTACTTTGAACATGCTAAATATTCATTTACCAAAGGTGTCAATTGATTTTTTCACAATTATCTCTAAAGCGAACATGCCACTTTCAATGATTTTATTAGGTGTTATGCTTAACTTCAAGATAGAACGCCATTTCTTACCCATTGCGATTAAATATTTATTAGCACATTATGGTTTAGGCTTAATAGCCGGACTACTCGTTCATTTCTTATTACCTGTTTCAGATGAAATGATTAAGGCGACATTGCTTATTGCTTGGCTACTGCCTGTAGGTGTAGCGATTATTCCATATTCTATTCAATTTAAATATAAAACATTACCTTTAGTTGGTATGGTAACGAATATTTCAATCGTTATAAGTATTACCATTCTTTATATTTATCAGGCACTATTTGTATAATAAAGTAATATAAATATGAAAAAGGGAGCGGGACAGAATTCATTTGAATTCGTCGTCCCACTCCCAACTTGCTTTGCTTGTAGAATTTCTTAATGAAATTCTCTTTGTTGGGGCCCCGCCCGCAAGGATGANNAAAAGCTTGATTTAAGCGCCTTCTCAGTTCAGTCAGCTACTGCGAATTTGCAAACTAGCTTCATTATATTATTTATGTCCCAGCCTCTTTTTATGATTAGCATATAAAACTTACCCTTTACCACCCATGAAGGCAGGGTAGTTCGTCATACCACCATCAACGTAAATTGTAGTACCATGTATATATTTAGCTAAATCTGAAGCTAAGAATAAAGCAACATTAGCAACATCTTGTGCTTCACCTATTTCTTTAGCTGGAATCATTTCCAATGTTTCTGCGCGTGTATCTGGATCAGAAAATTTTTCCTTAGTATGTTCAGTAACGATTGCACCTGGAGAAATATTATTGATACGAATACCGTGTTGTGCATATTCCATCGACATTGTTTCCATCATTAATTTCAAACCGCCTTTACTAGCAGCATAGTTAACATAGTTAGGCCAAGGTATAGTATCATGTACACTTGATGTATTGATGATAATGCCTTTTTTATCTTCTTTTAAGAACTGATTAACAGCTTCTCTGGATCCTATAAAGGCCCCAGTCAAATTAATGTCTATCACTTTTTGCCATTCTTCAACAGACATTTTATGTGATGGAATTGGTTTTTCAAAGCCAGCATTATTAATCATAATGTCTAACGTACCAAATTCATTAACCGCAGCTTGTACTAATTGTTGTACCTCTTCTTCAACGGCTACATCCGCTTGAACTGCAATGGCTTGTCCACCAGCATCATGAATGATATGCTTGACTGCTTCAATTTCGTCTAAATGACGATCTGAGCGATAATTTAAAATGACTTTTGCTTTTGCTTTACCAAAATTCTCAGCAAACGATTTACCAATGCCACTTCCGGCACCAGTTATAATAATAACTTTGCCTTCTAAATCTGAAAACAATCTGACTCCTCCTTAGTATTAATCAAACTATTTAAGATTTCCTAGTATAAATGCGGCAATGACAATTAGAACGATACCAGACCAAATACCAATCATTTGACGTTTGTCTTTTTTCTCGCCTAATAAGAAAATACCGCCTAATGTTGATACGATAACAAGTAATTGTGATAATGAGAAACTTGTTGCAACACCAACTTTAGGTTGTGAATAGAACATGAATAAGTTACCTACAGCCCATACAACACCAGGGATTAAGTTAAGCGCAGTAGATTTAATATTGGTTTCATGTTTCATTGATAGTAAGAAACCACCAATAGCCATACCAATTGATTGGAAGAATAATGCATCCGTACCACTGACACCAAAGATATCGGCAATTACGACATATCCAACATAACCCACTGTTGAAATGATAAGTATTAACATTGCTTTCTTAAATTCTGGATCATTAGATTGACCTTCGTTCTTACCACGTAATGAGGTTAATGCGATACCTGTAACTAATAGAATCATTGCGATAATTCCTAGCGTGACTTGAACACCGGTACTCCATTCACCAAGAAAAATAGCACTAAATAATGTCGTACCAACTAATTGCATACCAGTTGATATTGGCATTGTTTTAGAAACACCGATTAAACTGATTGAACGTAATTGATTACCTTGTCCAAATGCCCATAACGCACCTGAAATTAAGCCAACGATAATGACTGTTAAATTATCAAATTCTGCTTTACCAATTAAGAGTAATATGAAACCGACAATTAGTGCACCTAATGTCGTACCTCTAATTTGGTTGTAGGGTCCGCCACCTACATAGACATTAATTAAAACAACACTCCCCCAAAATAGGGCTGGTAATAATGCGATAAGTATATCTATAAACTGCATTATACTGACACTCTCCTTATTTAATTACTTAAAAGTGCTTCCTTCCTATAACACTCGTGAACATTTTATCTGAAAAATATTCATTTTAAAATGTAAACGCTCAAATACAATCGTATTGAAAATAGAAAAGCATAGGAAAGGAACAGTGATTTCATTTAGAAATTTCGTTCTTTCTTACGCTTTCATATAAGCTTAATGATGTAATTGACTTGGATCAATTTTATATTTAGTATATTCACTTTCAATTTCAAATCCTAATTCATTAAATCGTTCAACTAAGGCAGCATTTTTACTTCGTATTTTAAAATAAACTTTATTCACTGCATAGTGTTCAAAGGCATAATGTATTGCGTACGATAGTAAATCAAATGCGATTCCTTTTAGACGATAATCAGTATGTGAACTAAAATATCTTATTTCAGCTAGCGAAGATGGACTATCGATTTGTAAATAAAGATAACCTTTAAGTAAGCCTTCACTTACAAATAGGAATAAACGATTATATTCATCTAAAGTATTTACAATTTCTTTTGGTGTTAAAGCATTATGCCTAAATGTCTGCGCATGTAATTTACTAAAAGCACGTTGAAATCCCGGCTGATATTCAATGATGTTCATTTCAGCATCTGGTTCATTAAGTGATTGATAGACGTTTAAGTAATAATCCGTAAAGTTATAATTTGCATGAATCGTCTTCATTAAAGGTTTTGAATTTTGTGTGCAATCATTATAAGAGAAGTTAAATGTTGCATTAGCAGATTGTTCATCTCTTAATGCCGAAAATAAAGAAATAAAATGTGCCTCTGTAAAATCAAAATCTGTTTTAACGAATGGTCCAATAACTTTGTACTTATCTTCTTCATATAATATTCCAGTGATGAGTGCGACAATTGAGTCATCTTCTATTAAACAGAAAACACCTGTCGTATTGATAGATGCATTGAGCAACTGTTCTACATCATCATTAGACGAATGAAGTTTATATATATAAGACGCAATTTTGTCTGATGATGCATTAATAAAAGATATGATTTGGTTCAGGTTGCTTACTTTAATAATGTCCATAGCGTACCTCCATTTCAATATCAATTTGTTAAATTAATTATAAATTTATTTATTAGTAATTGAAAGTTTGGACTATTGTCTATCGTGTTACAATTGTATTATTATCAAAAACATTAACTGAGAGATCTTTTATCGAAAGGAAAGTTCTATGAAATCATTAATTTTAGCTGAGAAGCCATCCGTAGCTAGAGATATTGCTGAAGCTATGAATATAAAAGGAAAGCGCAATGGTTATATTGAAAATGAGCATTATATTGTTACATGGGCGTTAGGACATTTAGTTACTAACGCGCAACCTGAACATTATGATAAAGCATTTAAAGAATGGAAACTTGAAGATTTACCTATTATTCCTAAACAAATGCATACGGTCGTCATTGGTAAGACGAGTAAACAATTTAAAACTGTGAAATCACTTATATTAGATAAGAATGTTAAAGAGATTGTCATCGCAACTGATGCTGGAAGAGAAGGGGAACTTGTAGCACGTCTTATATTAGATAAAGTTCATAATAAAAAGCCAATTAAACGTTTGTGGATTAGTTCTGTAACTAAGAAAGCCATACGTGATGGTTTTAAAAATTTGAAAGATGGTCGACAATTTCAACATCTTTATGAAGCAGCATTAGCTAGAAGTGAAGCGGATTGGATTGTAGGTATCAATGCTACACGTGCGCTCACAACAAAATATGATGCGCAATTATCATTAGGCCGCGTTCAAACGCCAACGATACAATTGGTCAATGCTAGACAACAAGCAATTAATCATTTTAAGCCCAAGAAATATTATACGTTGTCTAGTGAAATAGCTGGATTAACCTTCCAATTAGCAACGGATCGTCACCATATGACTAAAGAAGATGTCATGCAAATTGCAAATGAAGTTAAACATGCAGAAGGTAGCGTTGATAGCGTTGATAAGAAACTCAAAAAAAGCTATCCTAAACCACTTTATAATTTAACGGATTTGCAACAAGAAGCATATCAACGATACAAAATGGGACCTAAAGAAACACTTAATACCATTCAAAATTTATATGAGCGTCATAAAGTACTCACATATCCACGTACAGATTCTAATTATTTAACTGATGATATGGTTGATACGATTAAAGAACGATTACAAGCATTACTAGCTACTGATTATAAAGCACAAGTAAGACCCCTAATAGGACAATCATACTCACGTAAAATGCGCATTTTTAATAATCAAAAGGTGTCAGATCATCACGCGATTATTCCAACAGAAGTGCGTCCTGATATGGAACGTTTAAGCAATAGAGAAAGCAAGATATATATGATGGTGGCTGAAAGATTCTTGGAATCGTTAATGTCGCCACATGAATATGAAGCAATTAAAGTAAATGTTAGCGTTGGTAAACATACATTCGTTTTAAATGAAAAGATTACACGTCAATTAGGCTACAAAGCACTTAAAATGAGTAATAATGATGTGGTTAAGGGTGCTTCTTTTAAAAAGGGAGAAAGTTATTATCTTAACAATATCAAGGTTAATGAACATGAAACAACGCCTCCAGAATACTTTAATGAAGGTTCACTGTTAAAAGCGATGGAGAATCCGCAAAACTATATTCAACTTAAAGAGAAGAAACACGCTAATACATTGAAGCAAACTGGTGGGATTGGCACAGTTGCGACGCGTGCTGATATCATCGAGAAGCTATTTAATATCAATGCCATTGAATCTAGAGATGGCAAGATTAAAGTTACACCTAAAGGAAAACAAATTCTAGAGCTTGCGCCACAAGAATTAACATCTCCATTGTTGACGGCTGAGTGGGAAGAGAAGTTAATGCAAATTGAAAAAGGTAAGTACAATTCACGACGCTTTATTGACGAAATGAAGTCATTTACGCAAGCTATTGTAAATAATATTAAAAGCAGTGAGCAAAAATACAAGCATGATAATTTAACGACAACAGAATGTCCTACCTGTGGGAAATTTATGATTAAAGTTAAAACTAAAAATGGACAAATGTTAGTGTGCCAAGATCCTGCTTGCAAAACTAAAAAGAACGTACAACGCAAAACCAATGCACGTTGTCCAAATTGTAAAAAGAAAATGACATTATTTGGTAGAGGGAAGGATGCAGTATATCGATGTGTTTGTGGTCATACAGAAACGCAAGAACAAATGGATAAAAGGTTCAAAAATAAAACGAGTGGCAAAGTATCTAAAAAAGAAATGAAAAAATATATGAATAAAGAGGAGTCACTTGAGAATAACCCGTTTAAAGATGCACTGAAAAATCTAAAATTATAGTTTAAAATCGAACTTAATTAAGTTAAATATCGGAAAAGTTCGTTTTTAGTATTGTGTTTTTCGGCAAGTAATATTAAAATATTAAAGTATTTCAATTAAAGGAGTTTAAAGCCGTGAAAAAATACTTTCAATTCGACGAGTATGATACTAACTATAAGAAAGAGATCATCGGTGGTATCACAACTTTCTTATCAATGGCATACATTTTAGCTGTAAATCCTCAAGTATTAAGTTTAGCAGGTGTTAAAGGTGTATCAGGCGACATGAAAATGGATCAAGGTGCTATTTTTGTGGCAACAGCTTTAGCAGCATTTGTGGGTTCTTTATTTATGGGACTGATTGCGAAATATCCGATTGCACTTGCACCAGGGATGGGACTTAATGCATTCTTCGCATTTACGGTAGTATTAACGATGGGTATTCCTTGGCAAATAGGTTTAACAGGGGTACTATTCTCAGGAATATTCTTTGCAATTCTAACTGCAACCGGTCTTCGAGAAATAATTATTAATGCTATTCCGTATCAAATGAAAATGGCAGTATCTGCTGGGATTGGATTATTTATTACTTTTGTAGGTTTACAAAGTGCTGGTATTATTGTAAAAAATGATTCTACATTAGTTACATTAGGACATTTAACTAAAGGTCCTGTATTATTAGCAATCTTTGGTATCGCGATAACAATTATTTTATACGCTAGAAAAGTACCAGGCTCAATTTTTATTGGTATGATTATAACTGCTATCGTTGGAATGATAACAGGATTAATACATACACCTTCAGGCATAGTAGGTAAAATACCTAGCATTACACCAACATTTGGTGCAGCCTTTGAAGCATTTAAAGATCCAGGCCAATTATTTACGATTCAATTTTTAATTGTTATTTTAACATTCTTCTTTATAGACTTTTTTGATACAGCAGGAACATTGGTGGCTGTAGCAACTCAAGCGGGTATTATGAAGGAAAACAAATTACCTAGAGCAGGTAGAGCGTTATTTGCCGATTCACTCGCAACTATTGTGGGCGCGATCTTTGGTACAACAACTACAACGTCTTACATCGAATCAACGTCAGGTGTAGCGGTTGGAGCAAGAACAGGGTTTGCAAGTATAGTAACTGGATTCTGTTTCTTGTTAGCATTATTCTTCAGTCCGTTAATTGAAATTGTTACAAGTGCAGTAACAACACCTGCATTAGTAGTGGTTGGTATTTTAATGGCTGCGAATTTTGCAGAAATTAACTGGAAGAAATTTGAAGTCGCAGTGCCAGCATTTATAACAATTATTATGATGCCACTATCATATTCAATTGCAACTGGTATTGCTTGTGGATTCATATTCTATCCAATTACAATGATCATTACAAAAAAACATAAAGAAGTACATCCAATTATGTATTTCTTAATGGTACTATTCATTCTATACTTCATCTTTGTACACGGCTAAATTGTCATAAAGGGCTTTAACAAAATAATAAGATAATGCTACTTTGCAAATTAGTAGTAGTTGACTGAACTGAAAAACGCTTAAATTAAACTTTTTCAGTTCTAGTCAACCTTGAGAGCGGGACTCTAGCAAAGAGAAATTCATTATTTAATTCTACAAGTTAAGCAAGCTAGGGCGGACGATGAAATTAAAAGAATCCGTCTCACTTCTTTCCTGAGTCCGGGACATAAATAATATAATGAAGCTATTTTGCAAATTCGCAGTAGCTGACTGAACTGAAAATGCGCTTAAATCAAGCTTTTTTCAGTTCTAGTCATCCTTGCGGGGGTGNNGAATTCTGTCCCGCTCCCGATGAAATTAAAAGAATCCGTCCCACTTCTTTCCTACGATTAGTTAAGCATTACTTAACTAGTCGTTTTAATTTATTTTTTGAATAAGATGTTAAACTGTATTTGATTGTACGTTTGGCTAATGTGGGGACATTTAATAATCGTACGATTTTTAATTCATTATCAGATAATGAATCGTTTTTAAAAGTCGATTTATACAAGCGACGACGGCAGTCTTTTGAGATTACTCATTAGGCTGCTTTTTTAGTTTGTAATAATAATCGACGACATGATTATCGTAGTTACGCTGGTCTAGGATAATATTCATCACTATCCAAAATAATGATTGTCTAGCTTTTTTATTTCCCCGCTTATTAATAGTATCCCTATAATAAGTGTTACCAGATTGATAGGGTTTGATATCAATACCTATATAAAAATAGCTGTGAAGAAATATACAGTCATAGATCTCTTCACAGCTAATCTAAGTATAGTATGTTTTAAATTACTATTTCTTGGATTGATCATCTTTATATTGTGTGTAAACGACTTTAGCATCTTTATTACGAACGTAGTTAGGTGCGTTTAAAACAACGAAAATAAAGAAAACCATTAGGAAGAATAGAATCCAATGGACAAACATACCAATAATAGGAATAAATGCGATAAAAGAACCAACAATACCTATAATAGGAATGATAGACATTGGCTTAATAGCATTTTGAGTATCTATTAATAGAATAAGGGCTAGTATAAGATATAAAAAGGCATTGACTAATAAGGGTTGCCAACCGAAGCCTAAAATAAAGCTTCCACCTAGAAATGGTATACCATAGAAAAATTCACAAATTAATAAGACGACGCTTATAATTGCAAGCGCAGTTTTAGTACCTTTCTTCAAAACATTCACCTCCGGATGTAAATAAAAGAAACAAATTCAAATTTCTACTATTATATAGAAGAAATCAAAATTCATAACAACAATTACCTATATTATAAAGTAAAAACAAAAAAAGGGAAAAAATTTACCTAAAATGGTTGATGTCCTCATCTATTTAAAGTACAATACTTAGGTATGTGTTAGACAAAGTACAAAAAGTTATAGAAAAGCCTTGATTTATCAATGTTTTTCCTGTAACATATCTAATGTTGGACTTGATGAAAGCGATGAAGCGAAAGGTTACTGACACACCCGGCCGCTTTGCCATGGCGTTGTGTGAGATAGTTTTCGTGGAGAAGTCTATCACTTAAATGTAGACGAATAAGGAGGGAAAATTATGGCAAAACAAAAAATCAGAATCAGATTAAAAGCTTACGATCACCGTGTGATTGATCAATCAGCAGAGAAAATTGTTGAAACTGCAAAACGTTCTGGTGCAGAAGTTTCTGGACCAATTCCGTTACCAACTGAAAAATCAGTTTACACAATTATCCGTGCGGTGCATAAGTACAAAGATTCACGTGAACAATTCGAACAACGTACACATAAACGTTTAATCGATATTGTTAACCCAACACCAAAAACAGTTGATGCCCTAATGGGATTAAACTTACCATCTGGTGTAGACATCGAAATTAAATTATAATAGAAAATTTTAGGAGGTGGACTTTCGATGACCAAAGGAATCTTAGGAAGAAAAATTGGGATGACACAAGTATTCGGAGAAAACGGTGAATTAATCCCAGTAACAGTAGTAGAAGCAAGTCAAAACGTAGTATTACAAAAGAAAACTGAAGAAGTAGATGGCTACAATGCTATCCAAGTAGGTTTTGAAGACAAAAAAGCATATAAAAAAGATGCTAAATCAAATAAATATGCAAATAAACCAGCTGAAGGTCACGCTAAGAAAGCAGGCACAGCACCTAAGCGCTTCATTCGTGAATTCAGAAACGTTAATGTTGATGAATACGAAGTAGGTCAAGAAGTCACAGTAGATACTTTTGAAGCAGGAGACATTATTGATGTAACTGGAACTTCAAAAGGTAAAGGTTTCCAAGGTGCAATTAAACGTCATGGCCAAGCACGTGGACCAATGGCTCACGGTTCTCATTTCCACAGAGCACCAGGTTCAGTAGGTATGGCTTCAGATGCATCAAGAGTATTCAAAGGCCAAAAAATGCCTGGACGTATGGGTGGAAACACAGTTACTGTTCAAAACTTAGAAGTAGTTCAAGTTGATACAGATAACAATGTAATTTTAGTAAAAGGTAACGTACCTGGACCTAAAAAAGGTTTCTTAGAAATCCAAACTTCAATTAAAAAAGGTAATAAATAATAAGTAGCGAAAGGAGGAAAAGCATAATGGCTAATTATGATGTTTTAAAAGTAGACGGATCTAAATCAGGTTCTGTTGAATTAAGCGATTCAGTATTCGCTATTGAACCAAATAACAGTGTTCTTTTCGAAGCAATTAATTTACAACGTGCTTCATTACGACAAGGAACTCACGCAGTTAAAAATCGTTCTGCTGTACGTGGTGGCGGACGTAAACCATGGAGACAAAAAGGTACAGGACGTGCACGTCAAGGTACTATTCGTGCCCCACAATGGCGCGGTGGTGGTATCGTATTCGGTCCAACACCAAGAAGTTATGCATACAAAATGCCTAAGAAAATGCGTCGTTTAGCATTACGTTCTGCATTATCTTTCAAAGTGAAAGAAAACAACTTCACTATCGTTGATAATTTTGGTTTTGAAGCTCCAAAAACAAAAGAATTCAAAAACGTATTAACTACACTTGAACAACCTAAAAAAGTGTTAGTAGTTACTGATAGCGAAGACGTAAACGTTGAATTATCTGCTCGTAACATCCCTGGCGTACAAGTTAGTACTGCACAAGGATTAAACGTATTAGATATCACTAGCGCTGACAGTGTTATTATTACTGAATCAGCTGCGAAAAAAGTTGAGGAGGTGCTCGGATAATGGAAGCAAGAGATGTTCTTAAGCGCCCCGTAATCACTGAAAAATCTTCTGAAGCAATGGCTGAAGATAAATACACTTTTGACGTAGATACTCGTGCTAATAAAACACAAGTTAAAATTGCAGTTGAAGAAATTTTCGACGTTAAAGTTGCAAATGTAAACATCATCAACTACAAACCTAAGAAAAAACGTATGGGCCGTTACCAAGGCTATACAAACAAAAGAAGAAAAGCGATTGTTACTTTAAAAGAAGGTTCAATTGACTTATTCAACTAAACAATAAAATAAAAGTTACCATTAAGGAGGTAAGCGACAATGGCTCTTAAAAAATATAAGCCAATTACAAATGGTCGTCGTAATATGACTAGTTTAGATTTCGCTGAAATCACGAAATCAACTCCTGAAAAGTCATTATTACAACCGCTACCGAAAAAAGCGGGTCGTAACAACCAAGGTAAATTGACAGTTCGTCACCATGGTGGAGGACACAAACGTCAATACCGTGTTATCGATTTCAAACGTAACAAAGATGGAATCACTGCAAAAGTTGATTCAATCCAATATGATCCAAACCGTTCAGCTAACATTGCTTTATTAGTATATGCTGATGGTGAAAAACGTTATATTATTGCTCCAAAAGGATTACAAGTAGGCCAAGAAGTTGAAAGTGGTGCAGATGCCGACATTAAAGTTGGTAACGCATTACCTTTACAAAACATTCCTGTTGGTACTGTAATTCACAATATCGAATTAAAACCTGGTAAAGGTGGACAATTAGCTCGTTCAGCGGGTGCAAGTTCACAAGTACTTGGTAAAGAAGGTAAATACGTATTAATCAGATTACGTTCTGGTGAAGTTCGTATGATCTTATCAACTTGCCGTGCTACAATTGGACAAGTTGGTAACTTACAACATGAATTAGTTAATGTTGGTAAAGCTGGACGTTCTAGATGGAAAGGTATCCGTCCAACAGTTCGTGGTTCAGTAATGAACCCTAACGATCACCCACACGGTGGTGGTGAAGGTCGTGCTCCAATCGGTAGACCATCTCCAATGTCACCATGGGGTAAACCAACACTTGGTAAGAAAACTCGTCGTGGTAAAAAATCATCAGACAAACTTATCGTTCGTGGACGTAAGAAAAAATAATAACAACTTATTTGGGTGTGCGGCTTAATTGCTGCACGCACACAATAAGAAGGGAGGCGCCCAAATGGCTCGTAGTATTAAAAAAGGACCTTTCGTCGATGATCATTTAATGAAAAAAGTAGAAGCTCAAGACGGAAGTGAAAAGAAACAAGTAATCAAAACATGGTCTCGTCGTTCTACAATTTTCCCAAATTTCATCGGTCATACTTTTGCAGTATACGATGGTCGTAAACATGTACCTGTTTATGTAACTGAAGATATGGTAGGTCACAAATTAGGTGAATTTGCTCCAACTCGTACATTTAAAGGACATGCTGCAGACGATAAAAAAACTAGAAGATAATAAATAGAAGTAGAGGAGGAAATCCTAATGGAAGCAAAAGCGGTTGCTAGAACAATCAGAATCGCACCTCGTAAAGTAAGATTAGTTCTTGACTTAATTAGAGGTAAAAATGCTGGAGAAGCTATTGCTATTTTAAAATTAACTAACAAAGCTTCATCACCAGTAATTGAAAAAGTATTAATGTCCGCTTTAGCAAATGCTGAACATAACTATGACATGAACACTGATGAATTAGTAGTTAAAGAAGCATATGCAAATGAAGGACCAACTTTAAAACGTTTCCGTCCACGTGCACAAGGTCGTGCAAGTGCTATCAATAAACGTACAAGCCACATTACAATCGTCGTAAGTGACGGTAAAGAAGAAGCTAAAGAAGCTTAATAACTATTTAAGGAGGGAACACTGTGGGTCAAAAAATTAATCCTATCGGACTTCGTGTCGGTATCATCCGTGACTGGGAAGCAAAATGGTATGCTGAAAAAGATTTCGCTTCACTATTACACGAAGATTTAAGAATCCGTAAATTCATTGATAACGAATTAAAAGAAGCATCAGTTTCTCACGTTGAAATCGAACGTGCTGCTAACCGTATTAACATTGCCATTCACACTGGTAAACCAGGTATGGTAATTGGTAAAGGCGGATCTGAAATTGAAAAACTTCGTAATAAATTAAACAACTTAACTGATAAAAAAGTACACATCAACGTTATCGAAATCAAGAAAATTGATATCGATGCTCGTTTAGTTGCTGAGAATATTGCACGTCAATTAGAAAACCGTGCTTCATTCCGTCGTGTACAAAAACAAGCTATTTCAAGAGCTATGAAACTTGGTGCTAAAGGTATCAAAACTCAAGTATCAGGTCGTTTAGGCGGAGCTGACATTGCTCGTGCTGAACAATATTCAGAAGGAACTGTTCCACTTCATACTTTACGTGCTGACATCGATTATGCACATGCTGAAGCAGACACTACTTACGGTAAATTAGGTGTTAAAGTATGGATTTATCGTGGTGAAGTTCTTCCTACTAAGAATACTAGTGAAGGAGGAAAATAATAATGTTACTACCAAAACGTGTTAAATATCGTCGTCAACATCGTCCTAAAACAACTGGTCGTTCTAAAGGCGGTAACTATGTAACATTTGGTGAGTATGGATTACAAGCTACTACAACATCTTGGATCACTTCTCGTCAAATCGAATCTGCTCGTATTGCTATGACACGTTACATGAAACGTGGCGGGAAAGTTTGGATTAAAATCTTCCCTCATACACCATATACTAAAAAACCTTTAGAAGTACGTATGGGTGCTGGTAAAGGTGCCGTTGAAGGCTGGATCGCTGTTGTAAAACCAGGTAGAATTTTATTCGAGGTTGCAGGCGTATCAGAAGAAGTTGCTCGTGAAGCATTACGTTTAGCAAGTCACAAACTTCCAGTAAAAACTAAGTTTGTAAAACGTGAAGAATTGGGTGGTGAAACAAATGAAAGCTAAGGAAATTAGAGACTTAACCACTTCAGAAATCGAAGAACAAATCAAATCTTCAAAAGAAGAGCTTTTTAACCTACGCTTTCAGTTAGCTACAGGTCAATTAGAGGAAACTGCACGTATTCGTACAGTTAGAAAAACGATTGCACGTCTAAAAACTGTTGCTCGTGAAAGAGAAATCGAAGAAAGTAAAGCTAATCAATAAAACATTCGAAAGAGGAGGTTACAAAAGTGAGTGAAAGAAACGATCGTAAAGTTTATGTAGGTAAAGTTGTTTCAGATAAAATGGACAAAACTATCACTGTATTAGTTGAAACTTACAAAACACACAAATTATACGGTAAACGTGTAAAATACTCTAAAAAATACAAAACTCATGATGAAAACAATTCAGCTAAATTAGGAGACATTGTTAAAATTCAAGAAACTCGTCCTTTATCAGCATCAAAACGTTTTCGTTTAGTAGAAATTGTTGAAGAGTCAGTAATTATTTAATACAAGATTAGAGATAAGGGAGGTTTAACTAATGATCCAACAAGAAACTCGTTTAAAAGTAGCAGACAACTCTGGTGCTCGTGAAGTTCTTACAATTAAAGTATTAGGTGGATCTGGTCGCAAAACAGCGAACATCGGCGATGTTATCGTATGTACTGTTAAAAATGCAACACCAGGTGGCGTTGTTAAAAAAGGTGACGTAGTCAAAGCTGTTGTCGTTAGAACTAAATCAGGCGTTCGTCGTAATGATGGTTCTTATATCAAGTTTGATGAAAATGCATGTGTCATTATTCGTGATGACAAAGGCCCACGTGGTACTCGTATCTTTGGTCCTGTTGCTCGTGAATTACGTGAAGGCAACTTCATGAAAATCGTTTCATTAGCACCAGAAGTACTTTAATTTATAAAAACCAAATCATTTAAGGAGGTGCCCACATGCATATCAAAAAAGGTGACAACGTAAAAGTTATCGCAGGTAAAGACAAAGGTAAAGAAGGTAAAGTAATCGCTACTGAACCTAAAAAAGACCGTGTCGTTGTGGAAGGTGTTAACGTAATTAAAAAACACCAAAAACCAACTCAATTAAATCCTGAAGGTGGAATCTTAGAAACAGAGGCAGCAATCCATGTTTCTAACGTACAATTATTAGACCCTAAAACAAACGAACCTACACGTGTCGGTTACAAATTTGTTGATGGTAAAAAAGTTCGTATCGCTAAAAAATCTGGCGAAGAAATCAAATCTAATAATTAATAACTAGTTGAAAGGAGGATCCACTTTGAACCGTTTAAAAGAAAGATACAATACTGAAGTTACTGAAAACTTAGTTAAAAAATTCAACTATAGTTCTGTAATGGAAGTACCAAAAATCGAAAAAATCGTTGTAAATATGGGTGTAGGTGATGCAGTTCAAAACTCTAAAGTGTTAGATAACGCTGTAGAAGAATTAGAATTAATCACTGGTCAAAAACCATTAGTAACAAAAGCTAAAAAATCAGTTGCAACATTCCGTTTACGTGAAGGTATGCCAATCGGTGCGAAAGTTACACTTCGCGGAGAAAGAATGTATGAATTCTTAGATAAATTAATCGCAGTTTCATTACCTCGTGTACGTGACTTCCAAGGTGTTTCTAAAACAGCATTCGATGGTCGTGGTAACTACACATTAGGAATTAAAGAACAATTAATTTTCCCAGAAATCGACTATGATAAAGTAAGTAAAGTAAGAGGAATGGATATTGTTATCGTAACAACTGCTAACACTGACGAGGAAGCTCGTGAATTGTTAACAAACTTCGGTATGCCATTTCGTAAATAATCTCTAAAAAGGAGGCTAATTAAGTGGCTAAAACTTCTATGGTTGCTAAGCAACAGAAAAAACAAAAATATGCAGTACGTGAATATACTCGTTGTGAACGTTGTGGTCGTCCACATTCTGTATATCGTAAATTTAAATTATGCCGTATTTGTTTCCGTGAATTAGCTTACAAAGGGCAAATCCCTGGCGTACGTAAAGCTAGCTGGTAATATATAAGAGTCTGAAAGGAGGCAACAATCAATGACAATGACAGATCCAATCGCAGATATGCTTACTCGTGTAAGAAACGCAAACATGGTGCGTCACGAGAAATTAGAATTACCTGCGTCTAACATTAAAAAACAAATTGCTGAAATCTTAAAAAGTGAAGGTTTCATTAAAAACGTAGAATACGTTGAAGATGATAAACAAGGTGTTATTCGTTTATTCTTAAAATATGGTCAAAACAATGAACGTGTTATCACAGGATTAAAACGTATCTCTAAACCAGGTTTACGTGTTTATGCTAAAGCAAACGAAGTACCTAAAGTATTAAATGGTTTAGGTATTGCATTAGTTTCAACTTCTGAAGGTGTTATCACTGACAAAGAAGCAAGAAAACGTAACGTTGGCGGAGAAATTATCGCATACGTTTGGTAATAATAAATAAGGAGGTGCCATAACATGAGTCGTGTTGGTAAGAAAATTATTGACATCCCTAGCGACGTTACAGTAACTTTTGATGGTCATACTGCTACTGTAAAAGGTCCTAAAGGTGAATTAACTAGAACATTTAACGAAAGAATGACTTTCAAACAAGAAGAAAACACTATCGAAGTTGTAAGACCTACTGAGTCTAAAGAAGATAGAACAGTTCATGGTACAACTCGTGCTTTATTAAATAATATGGTACAAGGTGTTTCTCAAGGTTTCGAAAAAACAC
Source organism: Staphylococcus sp. GDY8P47P (assembly GCF_016892225.1). Lineage (NCBI taxonomy): Bacteria > Bacillati > Bacillota > Bacilli > Caryophanales > Staphylococcaceae > Staphylococcus > Staphylococcus sp. GDY8P47P. The sequence continues at coordinate 83,883 of NZ_JAFENV010000018.1, forward strand.
TTGAGCTTGTTGGTGTAGGTTACCGTGCTCAAATGCAAGGTAGTGACTTAGTATTAAACGTTGGTTACTCTCACCCTGTTGAAATTAAAGCTGAAGATGGCATTACTTTCGCAGTAGAGAAAAACACAACTGTTAGAGTATCTGGTGTATCTAAAGAACAAGTTGGTGCAATCGCATCTAACATCCGTTCAGTAAGACCTCCAGAACCTTACAAAGGAAAAGGTATCCGTTACCAAGGTGAATACGTTCGCCGTAAAGAAGGTAAAACAGGTAAATAATAGATAACTCTCTTAAGAAAGGAGTAATACAATGATCAGTAAAATTGATAAAAACAAAGTGCGTTTGAAAAGACATGCTCGTGTGCGTACTAAATTATCAGGTACAGCTGAAAAACCACGTTTAAATGTATATCGTTCAAACAAACACATTTATGCACAAATTATCGATGATGTTAAAGGCGTAACTTTAGCTCAAGCTTCATCAAAAGATAAAGATATCGCAAGCGAATCAGCTTCTAAAGTAGATTTATCTACAAAAGTAGGCGAAGCAATTGCTAAAAAAGCATCAGAAAAAGGCATTAAAGAAATCGTATTTGATCGTGGCGGTTATTTATACCATGGTCGTGTAAAAGCTTTAGCAGATGCTGCTAGAGAAAGCGGATTAGAATTTTAATTTAAAGGAGGGACAAATACATGGCTCGTAGAGAAGAAGAAACGAAAGAATTTGAAGAACGCGTTGTAACAATCAATCGTGTTGCTAAAGTTGTTAAAGGTGGACGTCGTTTCCGTTTCACTGCATTAGTAGTAGTTGGAGACAAAAATGGTCGTGTAGGTTTCGGTACTGGTAAAGCTCAAGAGGTACCAGAAGCTATCAAAAAAGCTGTCGAAGCAGCTAAAAAAGATTTAGTAGTTGTTCCACGTGTTGAAGGAACTACTCCTCACACTATCACTGGTCGTTACGGTTCAGGTAGCGTATTCATGAAACCAGCTGCACCTGGTACAGGGGTAATCGCTGGTGGTCCAGTTCGTGCCGTATTAGAATTAGCAGGTATCACTGATATCTTAAGTAAATCATTAGGATCTAACACACCAATCAATATGGTTCGTGCTACTATCAATGGTTTACAAAACCTTAAAAATGCTGAAGATGTTGCTAAATTACGCGGCAAATCAGTAGAAGAATTATATAATTAAGGGGGGAAAATAGATAATGGCTAAATTACAAATTACCCTCACTCGTAGTGTTATTGGTCGTCCTGAAACACAACGTAAAACTGTTGAAGCTTTAGGTCTTAAAAAGACTAATAGTTCAGTAGTAGTTGAAGATAACCCTGCAATCCGTGGGCAAATCAACAAAGTTAGACACTTATTGACAGTAGAAGAAAAATAATTAAGGAGGTGCCTATATAATGAAATTACATGAGTTAAAAGCAGCTGAAGGTTCACGTCGTGTACGTAACCGTGTTGGCCGTGGTGCTGGTTCTGGTAATGGTAAAACTAGTGGTCGCGGACAAAAAGGTCAAAAAGCACGTTCAGGTGGTGGCGTAAGACCAGGATTTGAAGGTGGACAATTACCTTTATTCCGTCGTTTACCAAAACGTGGTTTCACTAACATTAATCGTAAAGAATATGCTATTGTTAACTTAGACCAACTTAATAAATTTGAAGATGGTACTGAAGTAACTCCAGCTTTATTAGTTGAAACTGGTGTAGTTAAGAATGAAAAATCTGGTATTAAAGTACTAGGTAACGGCTCACTTGATAAAAAATTGACAGTGAAAGCTCACAAATTCTCAGCTTCAGCAGCAGAAGCAATTGATGCAAAAGGTGGAGCACACGAGGTGATCTAATGTTTCAAACGCTTGTGAGCTTCTTTAAAACTAAAGAAGTTCGAAACAAGATTTTCTTTACCTTAGCAATGTTAATTATATTCAAAATAGGAACTTACATTCCGGCTCCAGGTGTTAACCCTGAGCCTTTTGAACAACAAGGTTCTGATCAAGGAGTCGCCGCTCTTCTTAATACGTTTGGTGGCGGAGCTTTAAAGAACTTTTCAATATTTGCTATGGGCATTATGCCCTACATCACTGCATCTATCGTAATGCAATTATTACAAATGGATATTGTTCCAAAATTCTCTGAATGGGCGAAACAAGGTGAAGTAGGTAAAAGAAAGCTTAGCAATGTAACACGTTATTTCGCTATCATTTTGGCTTTTATACAGTCAATTGGTATGGCATTCCAATTTAATAACTATTTAGGTGGTAAATTAATTATTCACCAATCTGTAATGAGTTATTTATTGATTGCCGTTGTTTTAACAGCAGGAACAGCATTTCTAATTTGGCTTGGTGACCAAATCACTCAATTTGGTGTGGGTAATGGTATTTCTATCATTATCTTTGCAGGTATCTTATCAACATTGCCGTCATCAATTATCCAATTTGTGCAACAAGCATTTGTTGGTAATGATGATACAACGTTGGCATGGTTGAAAGTGATTGGCTTAATTGTAGGATTAGTTTTACTTACAATTGGTGCGATTTATGTACTAGAAGCAAAACGTAAAATTCCTATCCAATACGCTAAAAAACAATCTGCACAAAGATTAGGATCCCAAGCAACATATCTACCTTTAAAAGTTAACTCTGCAGGGGTAATTCCAGTAATCTTTGCGATGGCATTTTTCTTATTGCCAAGAACATTAACACTGTTCTTCCCTAAAGCTGATTGGGCGCAAACTATATCTGAATATGCTAACCCTTCAAACACTTACGGCATGATTGTTTATGTAATTCTAATTATTGCATTTACGTATTTCTATGCCTTTGTTCAAGTTAATCCTGAAAAAATGGCTGACAACTTGAAGAAACAAGGTAGTTACGTTCCAGGTATCAGACCTGGCGATCAAACTAAAAAATATATTACTAAAGTACTTTATCGCTTAACTTTTGTCGGCTCTATTTTCTTAGCAGTCATTGCGATATTACCAATTCTAGCAACTAAGTTTATGAGTTTACCTCAATCGATTCAAATTGGTGGTACAAGCTTATTAATCGTAATTGGTGTAGCAATTGAAACTATGAAATCACTTGAAGCTCAAGTGAGTCAAAAAGAATATAAAGGCTTTGGTGGTAGATAATTTGTAGGAGGGCAATTTATGAATATCATTTTAATGGGTTTACCTGGCGCAGGTAAAGGTACTCAAGCGAGTGAAATTGTTAAGAAATTCCCAATACCACATATATCTACTGGTGACATGTTCAGAAAAGCGATTAAAGATGAAACAGATTTAGGAAAAGAAGCTAAATCTTACATGGATCGTGGAGAATTAGTCCCTGATGAAGTTACTGTAGGTATCGTTAAAGAAAGAATATCTGAAGACGATGCAAAAAAAGGATTCTTATTAGATGGCTTCCCAAGAACAATCGATCAAGCTGAGGCATTAAATGAAATTATGTCTGAGCTTGGTAGAAACATTGATGCGGTTATAAACATCGAAGTTCCTGAGGAAGAATTGATGAATCGTCTTACAGGTCGTCGTATCTGTGAGAAATGTGGTACGACTTATCATCTTGTATTTAATCCTCCAAAGGTTGATGGTATTTGTGATATCGATGGTGGAAAACTTTATCAACGTGAAGATGATAATCCTGAAACAGTATCTAATCGTTTAAACGTTAATGTTAAGCAGTCTAAGCCTATTTTAGAGTACTATAATGAAAAAGATGTGCTTAAAAACATTGATGGCGCGAAAGATATTGACGATGTAACCAAAGATGTCATTGATATCTTAGATCAATTAAAATAGATCAACTTAATACGGTCTAGGTTTATGTGAATTTGATTAGGTTTCTCTGGCAAGAATTAATTTTCTGAGTGTCGAATGACGATAATAATTCCCGCATTTTGTTAAACTTATTATAACTAGTCACTATATTAGATTCGTATCGTTGAAGTTGTCTATTGACGATTACCTTACTATTGTAAAAAGGGGGAAGTTAATCAATGGCGAAACAAGATGTAATTGAATTAGAAGGTACAGTATTAGATACTTTACCAAATGCTATGTTTAAAGTAGAATTAGAAAATGGTCATGAAATTTTAGCGCACGTGAGTGGTAAAATTAGAATGAATTATATTCGTATTCTACCTGGCGACAAAGTAACTGTAGAAATGTCTCCGTATGATTTATCACGCGGTAGAATTACTTATCGTTATAAATAATCGTCACTCCATAATATAGGGAGGTATAAAAATGAAAGTAAGACCATCAGTTAAACCAATTTGCGAAAAATGTAAAGTCATTAAACGTAAAGGTAAAGTAATGGTAATTTGTGACAATCCTAAGCACAAACAAAGACAAGGTTAATAAAAGAGAGGTGTAAATATATATGGCACGTATTGCAGGAGTAGATATTCCACGTGAAAAACGTATCGTTATTTCATTAACATATGTATATGGTATTGGTACTTCAACAGCTAAAAAAATCGTTGAAGAAGCTAACGTATCAGCAGACACACGTGTAAAAGATTTAACAGATGACGAATTAGGTCGTATTCGTGAAGTTGTTGACAGTTATAAAGTTGAAGGTGACTTACGTCGTGAACAAAACTTAAACATTAAACGTTTAATGGAAATTTCATCATACCGTGGTATCCGTCACCGTCGTGGTTTACCAGTTCGCGGTCAAAAAACTAAAAACAACGCACGTACGCGTAAAGGCCCAGTTAAAACTGTAGCTAACAAGAAAAAATAATAGGTAAAGGAGGCAAAATATAAATGGCACGTAAACAAGTATCTCGTAAACGTAGAGTTAAAAAGAATATTGAAAATGGTGTGGCTCACATCCGTTCAACATTCAATAATACAATCGTAACTATCACTGATGAATTTGGTAATGCTTTATCTTGGTCATCAGCTGGTGCATTAGGTTTCAAAGGATCTAAAAAATCAACTCCATTCGCAGCGCAAATGGCTTCTGAAACTGCATCAAAATCAGCAATGGAACATGGTTTAAAAACTGTTGAAGTAACAGTAAAAGGACCTGGACCAGGTCGTGAATCAGCTATCCGTGCATTACAATCAGCTGGTCTAGAAGTAACTGCAATCAGAGACGTTACTCCAGTACCACATAACGGTTGTCGTCCACCAAAACGTCGTCGCGTCTAATTTTTAATAGATTGTTATTGTTACAGGTCACTGAGCGAATCAGTTTAAAATTAAGTCGACGTAATTAAGGAGGATTTTTGTAAATGATAGAAATTGAAAAACCTAGAATTGAGACAATTGAAATTAGTGAAGATGCTAAATTCGGTAAGTTCGTTGTTGAACCACTAGAACGTGGCTACGGTACTACACTAGGAAACTCCTTACGTCGTATCCTACTATCTTCATTACCAGGTGCAGCCGTTAAGTACATTGAAATTGAAGGTGTTTTACACGAGTTCTCAGCTATAGATAATGTTGTTGAAGATGTTTCTACTATCATTATGAACATCAAAAAATTAGCACTTAAAATCTATTCTGAAGAAGATAAAACATTAGAAATCGATGTTCGAGATGAAGGCGAAGTTACTGCAAGTGACATTACTCATGATAGTGATGTGGAAGTTCTAAATCCAGAACTTAAAATCGCAACAGTGTCTAAAGGTGGACATTTAAAAATTCGTCTTGTTGCTAACAAGGGTAGAGGTTACGCATTAGCAGAACAAAATAATACTAGTGATTTACCAATCGGTGTAATTCCTGTTGATTCACTATACTCACCAGTTGAACGTGTTAACTATACAGTTGAAAATACACGTGTCGGTCAAAGTAGTGATTTTGATAAATTAACTTTAGATGTTTGGACTAATGGTTCAATCACTCCACAAGAGTCAGTATCATTAGCTGCTAAGATTTTGACTGAACATTTAAATATTTTTGTAGGTCTTACAGATGAAGCACAAAATGCTGAAATCATGATTGAAAAAGAAGAAGATCAAAAAGAAAAAGTACTTGAAATGTCTATTGAAGAATTAGACTTATCAGTACGTTCATACAACTGTTTAAAACGTGCAGGAATCAATTCAGTTCAAGAGTTAGCTGATAAATCTGAAGCTGATATGATGAAAGTTCGTAATTTAGGTCGTAAATCTCTAGAAGAAGTTAAATATAAATTAGAAGATTTAGGATTAGGATTAAGAAAAGAAGATTAATAAGTTAAAGGAGGTCAACTCATGGGTTACAGAAAATTAGGTCGTACTTCTGATCAACGTAAAGCTATGTTACGTGACTTAGCTACTTCACTTATCGTTAGTGAACGTATTGAAACTACAGAAGCTCGTGCAAAAGAAGTTCGTAGTGTTGTTGAGAAATTAATCACTTTAGGTAAAAAAGGAGATTTAGCTTCTCGTCGTAATGCTGCTAAAACATTACGTAATGTTGAAATCTTAAACGAAGATGAAACGACACAAACTGCACTTCAAAAATTATTCGGTGAAATTGCTGAACGTTATACAGAACGTCAAGGTGGTTACACTCGTATTCTTAAAGTAGGTCCTCGTCGCGGAGACGGTGCTGAATCAGTTATCATCGAATTAGTAGATTAATTCAAGATATAAATACACTAACTACTTATATGTAAAGCAAATGAGTGCAACGATAATGTTTGCCACATACAAATATTGTCTAGCTCAGAGTGCCCCATCAATTAAATAAATTTCAAAGCGTGAACTCAACTAAAATATGATGGGGTGCGCGCTTTTTTATTTTAATAGCGCATATCAGCAACCAATGATTTAAAATGTTCTTATATGATGAGATACGAACTTTTAATATTTGACTGCAAATTCACAGTAGGTGACTAAATTGAGATGGCTCAATTAAATGCTAATGACTATAGTCAACCTTAGAGAGGCGGGATATTGAATTCAATAAGAATTATATCCGGTCCTCTTTTTATATTCAGAAATGAAACAAAGTTTCATATACATGATAATCATATTCATGTAAACTATAAGAGTACAAATTTTTAGGAGGGATTCTAGTGGAGGCAAATCATACAAATATTATTGAACTTAAGCATATCGATTTTCAATATCAAGGCGATGCAGCCTTCACACTGAACGATGTATCCTTTCAAATCCCTAAAAATAAATGGACTTCTATAGTTGGTCACAATGGCTCTGGCAAATCTACAATTGCTAAACTCATTGTTGGTATTGAAACGGCTACGAATGGTACGGTATATTTTAATCAATCACCGATTATTAACGAGGAGTTTAAAAATATACGTGAACACATAGGTATTGTCTTTCAAAACCCTGAGAACCAATTTGTAGGTTCAATTGTTAAATATGATGTTGCCTTCGGTTTGGAAAATCATTCTGTTCCCACAGAAAAAATGAAAGTCATCGTTGCTCGGGCGATTAGTGATGTTGGTATGACTGATTATGCTAACTATGAGCCACATTCACTATCAGGTGGTCAAAAACAACGTGTCGCTATTGCAGGCGTGTTAGCATTAAGCCCAACCGTGATTATTTTAGATGAAGCGACGTCTATGTTGGATCCTCAAGCTAAAAAATCATTATTAAGCTTGATTCAAGATGTCAAAGCAACGAAAGATGTGACAATTATATCTATTACACATGATTTAACTGAAGCACTTGAAGGAGATCATGTGATTGTGATGAATCACGGAACAGTTTATAAAGAAGGTAGCCCTAAAGCAATTTTCAAAGATATACATATGTTACAAGAACTTGGTCTAGATTTACCTTTTTCAATGAAAATGAATCAATTGCTAGGATTTGATGATCAGTTCATAACATATGAAGGGTTGGTAGAAAAGCTATGATAATTAAGTTTAATGATGTTGCTTATACCTATCAACGAGGCACACCTTATGAGTATAATGCATTAGAACATATTAATTTAACGATTGAACAAGGAAAGTACTACGCTATTGTAGGACAAACTGGAAGTGGAAAATCAACCTTAATTCAACATTTTAATGGGTTACTAAAACCAACAAACGGTTATATAGAGCATGATCAACTGACAATTACAGCAAAGACTAAAGATAAGTGGATTAGGCCTATACGACAAAAAGTTGGCCTAGTGTTTCAATTTCCTGAATCACAATTGTTTGAGGACAATATTGAAAGAGAAATCGAGTTTGGACCTAAGAACTTTGGCATGAATGTTGAAGAAGTGAAGGAAAGAGCGTTTGATTTATTATTAGAGTTAGGTTTTCCAAGAAATGTTATGTCACTGTCACCCTTTCAAATGTCGGGGGGACAGATGCGTAAAATTGCAATTGTTTCAATTTTAGCTATGGACCCAGATGTGATTGTGTTAGATGAGCCTACAGCTGGTTTAGATCCAAAAAGTCGTCAACAAGTGATGGCGTTATTTAAAGAAATACAAATAAAGCAAAGTAAAACAATCATCCTTGTGTCTCATGATATGAATGAAGTTGCAAAATACGCTGAAGAGATTATCGTGATGAATGATGGCAATATTGTTGAACAAGTGACACCTAAGGAACTGTTCAGACAAGTGAACCGATTAGAAGAATGGCATATAGCATTACCAGATGTCGTCCAATTACAACGTGATATTGAAATCAAACACGGCATTGAATTTAAGACAATCGCATTATCTGAAGATGAATTTGTAAAGATGTATCAGGAGTGGCTACAACATGAAGAATAAATTAATTATAGGTAGATACTTGCCTAATAACTCAGTTATTCACCATCTAGATCCACGGGCTAAGGTCTTATTTGTATTTATGTTTATTATTCTAATCTTTTTTGCACATTCATTTGCAACGTTTGGTTGGATTATATTATTAATATTAGTATTTATGTTTTTAGCGAAGATTAAATTTTGGTTCCTAATTAAAGGTTTGACACCGATATTTATCTTTACGTTATTTACATTTGCAATGCATATCTTTTTCACACATGGTGGCACGCGACTAGTAGATTACGGAATCATAAAAATTGATAGTGCCGGCATACTAGAAGGTATATTTATATCATTACGTCTGATTACTATCGTGATGGTTGCAACGATAATGACTTTATCTACAAGTCCGATTGATTTGACAGATGCTTTTGAAAAATTATTAACTCCATTAAAATGGTTTAAGATACCTGTACATCAACTAAGTATGATTATGTCAATCGCATTAAGATTTATTCCAACATTAATGGATGAATTAGATAAAATTATATTAGCTCAAAAATCACGTGGTTCTGAGTTGAGTTCAGGTGGACTAATGACACGTATTAAAGCATTTATACCTTTAATGATTCCGTTATTTATTTCAGCTTTTCAAAGGGCTGAGGAGTTAGCCATTGCTATGGAAGTGCGTGGTTATGATGCAAATGTAAAGCGAACAAGTTATAGAAAATTACAATGGCGAATGGCTGATACGATGTGCTTAATCAGTTTCATTCCCATAGCTGTCGTATTATTCGTATTAAAATACATTGGAGTGTAATACAGTGCGTATACTCGTTAATATTTCTTATCAAGGAAGTCAATTTCTGGGCTTCCAAATTCAGCAACAAGGAAGAACGGTCCAGCAACAATTCGAAAAAATATTAAAGCGTATGCATCGCCGCCATGTCCGAATTCATCCTTCTAGTCGCACTGACAGAGGTGTGCATGCTTATGAACAGTTTTTTCACTTTGATACTGAATTAAACATTGAACCTAAGCAATGGAAGTATGCAATGAATCGTGCGTTACCAGACGATATATATGTGAATGATGTCCAACACGTCGATGATCAATTTCATTGTCGTTACGACTGTGTTGGTAAACGATATCGTTATAGAGTCTATCAAGGATCTCATCGTAATCCTTTTGAAAGTGGGCTAAAGACATTTATCAAAGAAGATTTAGATTATTCTAAAATGAACGAAGCTGCGAAGCATTTTATTGGAACACACGATTTTACAGGATTTTGTTCTCAAAAGACTGAAGTTGAAAGTAAAGTGCGAACGTTGTATCAAAGTGAAATCATCATAACCGATGAGGGCTTTGATTATGTAGTGACTGGATCCGGTTTCTTATATAATATGGTTCGCGTGTTAGTAGCGTTTTTAATTGAAGTTGGAAAAGGTAAGCGTAACCCTAATGAAGTACCGACATTATTAAATGAAAAAAATAGAGATAATGTACCATTTACTGCTCCGGCAGAAGGGCTTTATTTAGAGAAGATATATCTCTCAGAGAAAGGCTTAACAACAGACTTTGGAGATAATATTAAAATTCATCGTAAAAAATCACTACAAAATGATTAAATTGCATTGACAAACGGAGCTATAAAATATAACATAGTTAACGGTATTGTTTTATATCCACCCCATGATAAGCCCCGGAAACTTATTGTGTTACAAGATATATAAGCAAATTATACAGGAATAAAATAAATGAACATTTACGCTTTGAAATCGTAACAGAATGAATAGATTGCAGGCCTCGTTCGTAGGTTCGACTGCGATACGTACCTGTAATCTAAAACGAAGCATTTATTTTTAGGAGGACAATTATTATGCGTCAAACATTTATGGCAAATGAATCAAACATTGAGCGCAAATGGTATGTTATTGATGCTGAAGGCCAAACATTAGGTCGTTTATCATCTGAAGTAGCATCTATCTTATGCGGTAAAAATAAAGTAACTTACACACCACACGTTGACACAGGTGATTATGTCATCATCATCAACGCTGCTAAAATCGAATTAACTGGTAAAAAAGAATCAGATAAAATCTATTACCGTCACTCAAATCACCCAGGTGGTATCAAATCAGTTACTGCTGGTGAATTAAAACGTAATAACCCAGAACGTTTACTTGAAACATCAATCAAAGGTATGTTACCAAGTTCACGTTTAGGTGAAAAACAAGGTAAAAAATTATTTGTATATGGTGGCGCTGAACATCCACACGCTGCACAACAACCAGAAAACTACGAGTTACGTGGTTAATTAGAAGGAGGAAATGACATTGGCACAAGTTGAATATAGAGGCACAGGCCGTCGTAAAAACTCAGTAGCACGTGTACGTTTAGTACCAGGTGAAGGTAATATTACAGTTAACGAACGTGACGTACGTGAGTACTTACCATTCGAATCATTAATCTTAGACTTAAACCAACCATTTGATGTTACAGAAACTAAAGGTAACTATGATGTATTAGTTAACGTACACGGTGGTGGTTTCACTGGACAAGCACAAGCTATCCGTCACGGAATCGCACGTGCATTATTAGAAGCAGATCCTGAATACAGAGGTTCATTAAAACGCGCAGGTCTATTAACTCGTGACCCACGTATGAAAGAACGTAAAAAACCAGGTCTTAAAAAAGCACGTCGTTCTCCACAATTCTCAAAACGTTAATTGCCAAAGCTGTTGCGAATTTATTCGCTTACAGATTTGGTACGCAAATTGCGTCAGCAAGTTGTGTTCCAATAGAACGAGTAAAGCACTTCTCAATTTTGAGAAGTGCTTTTTTATATGCATAAAAGGGAGTGGGATAGAATTCTTTTTAAATTCGTTGTCCCTCTCCCAACTTGCTTTGCTTGTAGAATTTCTTTAAGAAATTCTCTTTGTTGGGGCCCCGAACCCCAACTTGCTTAGCTTGTAAAATCACTTTCGTGATTTTTTGTGTTGGGGCCCCGCCGGCAAGGATGACTAGAACTGAGAAAAGCTTGATTTAAGCGCCTTCTAAGTTCAGTCAGCTACTGCGAATTTGCAAAAATAGCTTCATTATATTATTTATGTCCCAGCCTCTTTGAATTATCTTTTTAATTTTTAAATACTTCCTCAACAACTTCTGTCATATCATTATGAATGACTAAGTCTGCTTTTCTATCGTATGGTGTTTTATCTCGATTAATGATAACTAAATGATCACCAGTAAAGTTTGAGATGAATCCAGCTGCTGGTTGTACTACAAGTGATGAACCTAATACGATGACAGTGTCAGCCTTTTGGATTTTATCAAGCGCACGAAAAACAGTTGGTTGATCCAACATTTCACCATATAAGACAATGTCTGGTCGAATAACGTCACCACATGATTCACAATATCTTAATTCATGATCCATGACATAAGATTTTGTGTATTCCTCACCACACTTAATACAATAGAATCGATTGAGTGTGCCATGAATTTCATCGATATGTTGACTTCCTGCATCTTCATGTAAGCCATCAATGTTTTGAGTGATGACACCCAAAGATTTACCTTCTTTTTCTAACTCTGCAATCCATTCATGAACAATATTAGGTTTTTTATCAGCTACAAGTAAACGCTTATGATAAAAATCAATAAAGCTTTCTTTATTATCATTAAGATGGTCAATACTTAATAAATATTCTGGAGAATAGCCGTCTTTGGATATTTCATCAAATAATCCACCCATTGAGCGAAAATCTGGAATTCCACTTGCAACAGAAACACCAGCGCCAGTGAAGAAGACAATATGATTTGATTTATCTACAATTTCTTTTAACTTTTCGATCTTATTACTCATTCAAAACACTCCATATACACAAATTGATTCTAACTTTTGATAGAATTATATTTAATATTACTTATATACTTATTACAACATACTATCAGATATACTTTCTAGAAATTGCTTTCTAAATATAAGATTTAAATGTAAGCGCATTGATAAAAATGTTAGAGTTCACTTGATTTATAGTATAAAATTAATATGTGCGAATTAATTTTAATAAATTCAAGTATCCAATGTATATCATTTACTTGAAAATGTGATGTGGGAAGTGAAGAGTTGAATGAATAAATACGATCGTTTAGATGAAATAACTAAACTCGTAAATCAAAGAGGCACTGTTAGAACTAATGAGATTGTAGAAGAATTAAATGTATCGGATATGACAGTAAGACGTGATTTAGCTGAACTTGAAGAAAAAGGATTACTTACCAAAATTCATGGGGGCGCAAGAAGTAATGCTATGTTTCAATTTAAAGAGAAGTCACATCAAGAGAAACACACACACAATATAGAAGAAAAACGAAACGTTGCACGAAAAGCCATTCATTTAATCGAAGAAAACGATACGATTTTTCTTGGACCTGGTACGACAATAGAATGTTTAGCCGAAATCATGGAGTTAAAATCACTAACAGTTATTACAAATTGTTTCCCAGTGTTCAAAATATTGTTTGAAAAAAGATCAATTGATTTTAAAGTTTATTTACTTGGTGGGGAAATGAGGGCGTTAACTGAGTCATTTGTAGGTGAAATGGCCAATGCACTGCTTAAAACAAAACGTTTTAGCAAAATGTTTTTTAGTTGTAATGGCATTAAAGATGCAGATGTTCTTACATCAACAGTCGATGAAGCGTATACCCAACAATTGGCTTTAGAGCGATCAGTTGAAAAGTACTTACTAATAGACTCATCAAAATTAGGGAAAGAAGACTTTACCCAATTGTGTAGGTTAGACGATTTAACTGCAGTCATAATTGATAAGGTCGATGTTGATAACATAGAGAAATTAAAATTACATACTGAAGTGATTGAGTAAATTACACTTTAAGCCTGATATTGTTTGAAATTAAACAATATTAGGCTTTTTTATATTTCAAAAAGATAAATAAACATAAAACAAAACATTTTTGTTTAAAACAACTAATTATCAAACAATATTCAAACATTTAATGTTGATTATTTGTTTGTTTATGTTTATAATTTAAACATAAAGAGTTGAAAGCGCTTTTTCACAATATAAAGATAGACACATATATGTGAATCAATTTATTAAAGGAGAATGGTTATGACAGTTATTATTGGTTCAGATGTAGACGGTAAACGACTCAAAGAAGTAGTCAAAGCATTTTTAAAAGAGAATAATCATGAAGTATTAGATGTAACAGAAGGTAAAGATGTTGACTTTGTTGATTCAACACTAGCCGTTGCGCAAGAAGTTCGAAAGAATGATGAGAATTTAGGCATTGCAATTGATGCTTATGGCGCAGGAAGTTTCATGGTCGCTACGAAAATCAAAGGAATGGTTGCAGCAGAAGTTTCAGATGAAAGATCTGCTTATATGACACGTGGTCATAATAATGCACGCATGATTACGATGGGGTCAGAAATTGTTGGAGATATGCTTGCTAAGCATGTTGCTAAAGAATTTGTCAATGGACACTATGACGGTGGTCGTCATCAAATCCGTGTAGATATGTTAAATAAAATGTGCTAAATAGGAGGACTTTAAAATGAAAATAGCTATTGGTTGCGATCATATTGTAACAGACACAAAAATGGCAGTTTCAAAACATTTAAAAGAACAAGGACATGAAGTAATTGATGTAGGAACATATGATTTTACAAGAACACACTATCCAATTTTTGGTAAAAAAGTGGGTGAAGCTGTAACAAGCGGTGAAGCGGATTTAGGTGTATGTATTTGTGGAACAGGTGTTGGTATTAGTAACGCTGCTAACAAAGTACCAGGCGTACGTACTGCTTTAGTTCGTGATATGACAACAGCGCTTTATTCAAAAGAGGAATTAAATGCGAATGTTGTTAGTTTTGGTGGAAAAATCGTAGGTGAATTATTCATTTTTGATATTGTAGATGCTTTCATCAAAGCGGAATATAAACCAAGCGAAGAGAATAAAAAATTAATAGCTAAAATTGAGCATTTAGAAGCACATAATGATAAACAAGCTGATCCTCATTTCTTCGATGAATTTTTAGAAAAATGGGACAAAGGTGAATATCACGATTAAGGGTGACAATCTATGATTCTAACGTTAACACTAAATCCTTCGATAGATATTTCATATTCTCTAGACCATTTTAGTCTTGATACAGTGAATCGTGTTAATAACACGATAAAAACTGCGGGGGGCAAAGGGTTAAATGTAACTCGTGTTTTATCAGAATATGGTGAAGATGTGATAGCAAGTGGTTTCTTAGGTGGCAAGTTGGGCGAATTTATAGAGCAGCAATTGAACGCCAATCAAATTAATCATCACTTTTTTAAGATTAATGAAGAAACACGAAATTGTATTGCTATTCTTCATGAGGGACAACAGACTGAGATTCTTGAACAAGGACCTTCAATCACTGAGCTAGAAGCGTCAGAATTTAAAACGCATTTGGCCAGATTATTAACAAAAGCTAACGTCATTGCGATGTCTGGTAGTTTACCAAGAGGATTGAAGTCGGATTATTATGCCGATTTAATTCAGTTAGCCGAACAGCATCAGAAATTTACTATCTTAGATAGTTCAGGTCAATCTTTGTTAGATGTTTTGCTAAGTGATTATAAACCAACTGTAATCAAACCTAACATCGATGAGTTGGCACAATTGTTACAAACGAAAGTAACCTCAGAAATTGAGTGCCTAAAAGATGCAGTTAATCAACCCATATTTGATGGTATAGCGTGGATTATCGTTTCACTAGGAAGCGAAGGTGCATTCGCCAAACATCATAACAACTACTATAAAGTAAATATTCCTCGCATAGATGTGGTGAATCCTGTTGGATCAGGTGATTCAACTGTAGCAGGTATTGCATCAGGTTTAATTCATCAAGATGAGGATGACGTACTATTAAAAAAAGCCAATGCATTTGGAATATTAAATGCAATGGAAAGTCAAACTGGACATATTGATGTACATAAATTTGACGAAATTTTCCAACAAATTGAAGTTATAGAGGTGTAATTAATGACTAAATCACAACAAAAATTAGCATCAATAGAGCAATTGAGTAATCAAGAAGGCGTTATCTCAGCTTTAGCGTTTGACCAACGTGGTGCTTTGAAAAGAATGATGGCTGAGCATCAAACAGAAGAACCAACTGTTGAACAAATTGAACAACTAAAAGTATTAGTATCTGAAGAATTAACACAATATGCTTCGTCAATTTTATTAGACCCTGAATATGGTCTTCCAGCATCTGAAGCGCGTAACAAAGACTGTGGATTATTATTAGCCTACGAAAAAACAGGTTATGACGTAAATGCTAAAGGACGTTTACCAGACTGCCTAGTTGAATGGTCAGCAAAACGTTTAAAAGAACAAGGCGCTAATGCGGTTAAATTTTTACTTTACTATGATGTTGATGATTCAGAAGACATTAATATTCAAAAGAAAGCATATATTGAAAGAATCGGATCTGAGTGTGTAGCAGAAGATATCCCATTCTTCCTAGAAGTACTTACTTATGATGATAATATTCCGGATAATAAAAGTGCTGAATTCGCGAAAGTAAAACCTCGTAAAGTCAATGAAGCTATGAAATTATTTTCCGAAGAACGATTTAATGTAGATGTACTTAAAGTTGAAGTACCGGTAAATATGAACTTTGTAGAAGGATTTACAGAAGGTGAAGTTGTTTATAGCAAAGAAGAAGCGGCGCAACATTTCCGTGATCAAGAAGGTTCAACACATTTACCATATATCTATTTAAGTGCTGGTGTTTCTGCAGAATTATTCCAAGAAACATTGAAATTTGCACATGAAGCTGGTGCGAAATTTAATGGTGTACTTTGTGGACGTGCTACTTGGTCAGGTGCAGTAAAAGTGTATATCGAAGAAGGCGAAGCAGCTGCACGTAAATGGTTACGCACTACTGGATTCAAAAATATTGATGATCTTAATAAAGTATTAGAATCAACTGCAACATCATGGAAATCAAAATAAATCATTTAAAGGGGGCACATCATAATGAATAGAGAAGAAGTGCAATTACTAGGGTTTGAAATTGTAGCATATGCTGGAGATGCACGTTCAAAATTATTAGAGGCATTAACTGCAGCTAAAAATGGTGAGTTAGATAAAGCAGACCAATTAACTGAAGAAGCAAACGAATGTATTGCAAATGCACATAAAGCGCAAACAAGTTTGTTAGCTAAGGAAGCACAAGGCGAAGATATCGCATATAGCGTTACAATGATGCACGGTCAAGACCATTTAATGACAACACTACTATTAAAAGATTTAATGAAACATCTATTAGAATTATATAGAAGAGAGAGTTGAATGCTATGAACAAATTAATTGCTTGGATTGAGAAAGGAAAACCGTTCTTTGAAAAAATATCTCGTAATATTTATTTAAGAGCTATTCGTGATGGATTTATCGCAGCAATCCCAATTATCTTATTCTCTAGTATCTTTATTTTAGTTACCTATGTTCCTAACGTGTTTGGTTTCACATGGAGTAAAACAATGGAAGGAATTCTTATGAAACCATACAACTATACGATGGGCATTGTTGGTTTTATAGTAGCAGGTACGACTGCTAAATCATTGACTGATTCGTTTAACCGGAAATTGGATAAAACAAATCAAATTAACTTTATCTCAACTATGATGGCAGCAATGTGTGGCTTTTTATTCCTAGCAGCGGATCCTGCAAAAGATGGTGGATTCTTAAGTGGATTTATGGGAACGAAAGGTTTATTAACAGCATTTCTATCAGCATTTATTACTGTGATTGTATATAACTTCTTTATCAAACGTGATATTACAATCAAAATGCCGAAAGAAGTTCCACCTAACATTTCGCAAGTGTTCAAAGATATATTTCCTCTATCAGCAGTAATCATTATTTTATATGCGTTAGATTTAATTGTGAGAGCTACTGTACATACGAATGTAGCCAATGGTGTATTAAAATTATTTGAACCATTGTTTACTGCAGCAGATGGTTGGGTTGGTGTAACTATTATCTTTGGTGCCTTTGCATTCTTCTGGTTCGTTGGTATTCACGGTCCGTCAATCGTAGAACCAGCTATAGCAGCTATCACGTATGCTAACTTAGAAGCGAACTTACATTTAATTCAAGCTGGAGAACATGCTAATAACGTTATTACACCAGGTACTCAAATGTTCGTTGTTACTATGGGGGGAACTGGTGCAACGTTAGTCGTGCCATTTATGTTTATGTGGCTAACTAAATCGAAACGTAATAAAGCGATTGGTAGAGCATCTGTAGTACCTACATTCTTTGGTGTCAATGAACCAATTTTATTTGGTGCACCATTAGTGTTAAACCCAGTGTTCTTTATTCCGTTTATCTTTGCCCCAATTGCAAACGTATGGATCTTTAAGTTCTTCGTAGATGTATTAGGAATGAACAGTTTTAGTATCTTCTTACCATGGACTACACCAGGTCCATTAGGTATCGTGATGGGTACTGGTTTTGCATTTTGGTCATTTGTACTTGCTATCGTCTTAATTGTAGTAGATGTAATTATTTACTACCCATTTGTAAAAGTGTATGATGAACAAATTTTAGAAGAAGAATTAGGAAATAAAACTGCTAATAATGAGTTGCAAAACAAAGTAGCAGCAAACTTTGATACTAAAAAAGCAGATGCCATCCTAGCATCAGCTGGTGCGACTGATACAAGTCATTCTCAAACAGGTCAAGATGAAGCATTCAATAAGAATGAAACGCAACAAAGTAACATCACAGAACAAACCAATGTACTTGTTCTATGTGCTGGTGGAGGAACTAGCGGTTTATTAGCTAACGCTTTAAATAAAGCAGCTGAAGACTATAATGTTCCTGTTAAAGCAGCAGCAGGCGGTTATGGTGCGCATATGGATATTATGAAAGATTATCAATTAATTATTTTAGCGCCTCAAGTTGCTTCAAATTATGAAGACATTAAGCAAGATACAGATCGACTAGGTATTAAATTAGCTAAAACACAGGGTGTTGAATATATTAATTTAACTCGAGATGGCAAAGCAGCATTAGACTTCGTTCAACAACAATTTGAAAAATAATTAGGAGATGAAAGTATAATGAAAAAATTACCAGAAGATTTTATATTCGGTGGTGCGACAGCGGCTTATCAAGCAGAAGGCGCGACTAAAACAGATGGAAAAGGTCGTGTAGCATGGGACACTTATCTTGAAGAAAACTATTGGTATACAGCTGAACCAGCAAGTGATTTTTACAATAAATATCCTATTGATTTAGAATTAAGTGAAAAATTTGGTGTGAATGGTATTCGTATTTCGATTGCATGGTCACGCATATTCCCTAAAGGATATGGTGAAGTTAATCCTAAAGGTGTAGAATACTATCATAATTTATTTAAAGAATGTCATAAAAGACATGTAGAGCCATTTGTAACATTGCACCACTTTGATACTCCAGAAACATTGCATAGTGATGGCGACTTTTTAAATCGTAAAACAATCGATTACTTTGTAGAGTATGCAAAATTCTGTTTCGAAGAATTTGAAGAAGTTAATTATTGGACTACATTTAATGAAATTGGGCCTATTGGTGATGGTCAATATTTAGTGGGTAAATTTCCACCAGGAATTAAGTATGACTTTGCTAAAGTGTTTCAATCACACCACAACATGATGGTCGCACATGCAAAAGCTGTGAAGTTATTTAAGGATAATGGCTATAGTGGTGAAATTGGAGTCGTACACGCATTGCCAACTAAATACCCTTATGATCCAACAAATCCAGAAGATGTTAGAGCAGCTGAATTAGAAGATATCATTCACAATAAATTTATCTTAGATGCAACTTATCTTGGTAAATATTCTCGTGAAACTATGGAAGGCGTTCAACACATTTTATCTGTTAATGGTGGTAAATTAGATATACCAGAAGAAGATTATAAAGTATTGGATGCGGCCAAAGATTTAAATGACTTCTTAGGTATCAATTACTACATGAGTGATTGGATGAGAGGTTATGAAGGTGAATCTGAAATTACGCATAATGCCACAGGTGATAAAGGTGGTTCTAAATATCAACTCAAAGGTGTAGGTCAACGTGAATTTGATGTTGACGTACCCCGTACTGATTGGGACTGGATGATTTATCCAAAAGGATTATATGATCACATCATGCGTGTAGTTAAAGATTATCCAAATTATCATAAAATCTACATTACTGAGAATGGACTTGGATACAAAGACCAATTTGATGAAGAACGTAAAGCGGTAGATGATGACGCTCGTATAGATTATGTGAAAAAACATCTTGAAGTCATTTCTGATGCTATTCGTGATGGTGCCAATGTAAAAGGTTACTTCCTATGGTCATTAATGGACGTCTTCTCATGGTCAAATGGTTATGAAAAACGATATGGTCTATTTTATGTCGACTTTGAAACACAAGAACGTTATCCTAAGAAGAGTGCATATTGGTACAAAGAACTAGCGGAAAGTAAGGAAATTAAATAAGAGCCGGACAGAAATTAAAATAAATTCGTTGTTCCGCCTCAAAACTATTATATTCAATCAATTAGGGCAGAGAAAATGCTTATATCAAGCTGATCTCTGTCCTATTTCTTTATTAATAGTTTAATCCTATTACTACAATAAATTAGCAATTTATATTTAGTTCATTAACATGCGTATTTAAATTTACTAACTAACTTAATTTTCATATTTATAACAATATCATTTATACTTATAGAAAACCTATTGGAGTATGATATTATGAGCACTTTTAAAACCATTATTTTTAGTTTAATTATAAGCATATTGATATTTACGATAGTTGGTTGTCAAACAAATCGTAATCATTCATCTAATTATCAGAATAATAATCAAAAGCAGGTTGCAACATTGTTTATGCATGGGTATGGAGGAACGAATCATTCCGAAAAATATATGGTCAATCAAGCAGTAACTAAAGGTGTGACTAAGGATGTTGTTACAGCAAATGTTTCAACCAATGGAGAAGTTCAGTTTAGAGGCAATATCTCGAAGAGGTCAAACAATCCAATTATCAAAATATTATTTGAAGATAATAAAAATGGGGATGTAGCACAAAATGCCAAAAATATTAAAAATGTACTCACTCAAATGAAAGACAAATATCATATAGAGCATTATAATTTCGTAGCACATTCAATGGGGAATTTATCATTTGCTTACTTTATGAAATATTATGGGAATGACAATGAATTGCCTCAACTTCAAAAAGAAGTAAACATAGCTAGTACATATAATGGTGTTTTAAATTTAAATGAAAAAGTAAATGAAATATCTGTTGATAAAAATGGTAAACCGAGTAAAATGAACGCAAATTATAAAGAATTATTAGGTCTTAAAAATAGTTATAATCATAAAAATATAGAAGTGTTAAATATTTATGGTGACTTACAAGATGGTACACATTCAGATGGAAGTGTATCAAATAGTTCGTCACGCTCCTTAAAATATTTGTTAGGTGATAGCCCTAAAACTTATAGAGAATCTAAATATACAGGAAAAGAGGGAGTGGGACAGAATTCTTTTAAATTCGTCGTCTCACCCCCGCAAGGATGACTAGAACTGAGAAAAGCTTGATTTAAGCGCCTTCTCAGTTCAGTCAGCTACTGCGAAATTGCTAGATAGCATTATTATATTATTTATGTCCCAGACTGTACATCATAATAGAGAAGTATCAGATGAAATCATAAAATTTTTGTGGGAATAAAGTGTCAAAATAATAATTGTCAAATTGTAATGCCAGACACGATGATTTTATTGTGAGGTGTTAGCGATGAGTTGAATTAATTCTAGTCTAGCTTCTTCTCCAAACACATGAGGCATAATCATGATTTCATCTACATGATACGTTTCTATTAATTGAGTTAATTTTAATCGTACTTCATTAGGTAGGCCACTAATAACACGACGCTTGTTTTGTTCAATTTTTTTTAATTCACTCGAAGTATAATGACGGTGTTGCGCAGTAATAATTGATGGGTAAGATTTTGGTTGATTGAGATAATTGATACGCAAAAGCCATAAATGTAGGGCATCTAATAAATCAGCAACTTTATTAGACGTTTGAGCTGTAACTACAAATGTAGACAGAATAACATAAGGCTTCTTTGATTCTGATATGTCATTCAATTGATTGTATCGATGTCGATAATAGCTGATAAGATGATTTAGCTTATCTTGTGGTTGTCCCATATATGCAATTACAAAAGGTAACCCTTTTTGCGCAGCTAATTCTGCACTGCGTTCGCTCATTCCTAAAATAAACATATCAGGTGAGTCATCAATTTGAGGTGTTGCATATATAGACATATATCGATGCGGTTCATTATATTGGTTACTAAAGTAGTGTCGCAAATCATCTATTTGATTGTCTAGAGTAGGCTTTTTGTTTTTATACTCATTAAGCGCTTCATTTACTTGCTTAAAACTTGGTGAACGACCTAAACCCATATCTATTCTGTGAGGGTGACATGCTGCCATTATTTTAAATTGTTCAGCCACTTTATAAGCACTATAATGAGGTAACATTACGCCACCACTACCAATCTTTATCGTTTGCGTATGTTCTAGTAACATCATCATTACAATTTCTGGTGCACTAGATGCGACCGAAAAAACATTATGATGTTCAGCAACCCAAAATCGTGTATAACCTAATTTCTCAGCAGTTTGAGCTAACGTTATACTATGCTTAAATGCATCATGGGCATTGCTATTTTCAAAAATTGGAACATAGTCTAAAATGCTTAATTTCAATTATAAATATGCCCCTTTCAACAGTAATAATAAGTTAGATAAATTGTATTAGTATTGTAAAATGAAGCCATCTATATTGCTATCTATTTGTTTATAATATTATACTTAGTTAAAACATTAGCATAGTTAAAGGTGGCGTTAAATCAATGAAAGTAATTGGATTTGAACAACCATTTCATTTATCAGAAGGCAATTTATTTAAAACGTACGCGTTAGATATTCCAAAACCAAAGGCACATGAATTATTAGTTAAAATACAATCTATCAGTGTTAATCCAGTAGATACGAAACAACGTTTGACGGAGGTATCAAAAGTACCTCGTGTATTAGGTTTTGACGCAGTCGGTTATGTTGAATCTATTGGAAGCGACGTTCGTATGTTTGAGGAAGGTGACATTGTATATTATTCTGGCTCACCCGATCAAAATGGATCAAACGCAACATATCAAATCATTGATGAAAGATTAGTTGCTAAGGCGCCTCAAAATATTAGCTTCGAGCAAGCTGCAAGTTTACCATTGACTGGTATAACTGCATCTGAGACATTGTTTGATGTATTTGGCATTTCACATAATCCTGAAGAAAATAAAGGGAAATCATTGTTAATCATTAATGGGGCAGGAGGTGTAGGTAGTATTGCGACACAAATTGCTAAGGCTTATGGTCTACACGTTATAACGACTGCATCACGTGACGAAACCATTCATTGGACTAAGGACATGGGTGCTGACATTGTCCTCAATCACAAAGAAGATTTAGTTAAGCAATTTAAAGCGCAAGGCATTGAATTAGTAGATTACGTCTTTTGTACATTCGATACAGATATGTATTATGACACAATGATTGAATTAGTGAAGCCAAGAGGTCATATTGCAACGATAGTAGCATTTCAAAATAAACAAGATTTAAATGCTTTGAAACCTAAAAGTTTAACTTTCTCACATGAATTTATGTTTGCAAGACCATTGAATCAAACGGATGATATGATTAGACATCATGAATACTTAGAAGATATTACTAAGAAAATTGAGCAACATGTATATAAACCAACTACAACGAGAGTAATAGAGGGCTTAACGGCTGATAATCTATATCAAGCACATCAAATATTAGAATCGAATTCAATGATTGGTAAATTAGTTATTCGTTTAACGCAATAACTTAAATATATAAATAATTTAATTGTAATAGAAATATGAATAATTGGCGTTTATTCCTGTTGAAAAAGGCAATAGGTATAAACGTCATTTTATTTTGACCAAAATTGAATTAACAATATTTGTTGAAAGGAGTATATGATGCGAAAAAAGTCGATTAGTTTAGTGTTTTGGACAGCATTAGCTATTTGTACACTATTTGTTATATACGGTGCTATTTTTCCTAAACAATTAGAGATAGGAACCCAAAACATTACTACATTTATAGCGAAGCATTTCTCATGGTACTACTTATTGCTAGTTTTACTTATATTCTTTGTCTGCGTGTATTTATTATTTTCAAGATATGCGTCGATTACACTTGGTGAAGAAGGTGAAGATCCAGAATTCTCTCTTCCATCATGGTTTGCTATGTTATTTAGTGCTGGTATGGGCATTGGATTGGTATTTTGGACTACTGCTGAACCGATCAGTCATGCGTTTACATTAACGCCTATACATAAAGCAGGTAGTCAGACGGCTATTAATGATGCCTTTCAATTTGCATTCTTCCATTGGGGTGTACATGCATGGGCTGTATATGGAATTGTGGCTTTAGTCTTTGCATACTTTAGTTTCCATAAAGGATATCCTGGCTTAGTAAGTGCAACATTAGTCCCTATATTTGGTGAAAAATCTATGAAGGGACCTTTAGGGGGCGCAATTGATGTGTTAGCAGTTATTGCAACAGTTACTGGCGTTGCAGCAACACTTGGATTTGGCGCACTTCAAATCAATGAAGGCTTAAATTTCTTGTTTAATATCCCTAATAATTTTGGCACTCAGGTTATATTAATTATTATTGCGACAGCTTTGTTTACTTGGTCAGCGTGGTCTGGTATAGATAAAGGCATTAAAACACTCAGCAACGTAAATATGCTATTAGCATTTATTGTATTAATAGGATTATTTATAGTGGGGCCAACACTTTATATCCTAAACACATTTACAAATGGATTAGGTAATTATATCTTTAATTTCTTTAATATGAGCTTACGTATTCCAATGAATGGTGGAGAAAAATTCCAATGGCTTCAAAACTGGACTATTTTCTATTGGGCCTGGTGGGTATCGTGGGCACCTTTCGTCGGTATCTTTATAGCAAGAGTTTCAAGAGGACGTACGATTAAAGAATTTATTCTCGGTGTATTATTTGTTCCAGCACTTGTATGTTTCTTTTTCTTTGCAGTTTTCGGTGCATCAGCGGTGTATTTACAAGATAAAGGTATTGCTAATATTGCAAAAGAAGCAACAGAAACAGCAACCTTCGCTACTTTAGAACATTATCCACTTGGATTTATTTTAAGTATTGTCACTTTAGTCGTGATTATGATTTTCTTTGTGACGTCAGCAGATTCAGCAACGTATGTATTAGGCATGTTAAGTTCAAAAGGTGATATTAATCCAGCTTCTTTTGTCAAAGTAAGTTGGGGTATAATACTAGCATTATTTGCCATGATTATGATTTATACCGGTGGTACGCAAGCAATTCAAAACTTACTTATTATAGCAGCTTTACCATTTTCAGTTGTCATAATATTAATGATTTGGTCATTATTTAAATCGTTAAGTATAGATCATCCAAGAACGTCTAACAAATTTCCAAATATATTACAGTATAAAACGTCGAAGCAAAAAGATATAAAAAAATAAGAATGAAATATATGTTTTCACTGTGCTAAATTTGGGAATACTCTTTGTAGAAAGTAAAAAATTAATAAATATTTAAATAATTATATTAATAATTTTGAATTAATGTTTTGAATAATATTTATAGGGTATTAATTCGTATACAATAATTCAACAATAACTTAGGAGGTGCGTACGAGGTGAAAAGACTAAAAAACTTTATCCTCGGCCTATTAATAGTTGCTATTGTTGGATTCCTATTGTTTATGTACATAAAAGATAGTCGAATAACAAAATATCAAGACTATTTCCTACAATTCAATTGGTTCCAACCACTATTAATTGGTTTGGCTGCATTACTTATATTGATAGGCTTAATATTAGTATTCAGCATATTTAAACCAACATATAGAAAACCAGGATTATACAAAGATTATGATGATGGTCATATTTATGTATCTCGTAAAGCAGTCGAAAAATCAGCTTACGATACAATTACTAAATACGATCAAGTAAGACAACCTAACGTCGTTGCGAAACTTTATAATAAGAAAAATAAATCTTATATCGATATTAAGGCTGACTTCTTAGTACCTAATGATGTACAAGTTAAGTCTTTAACTGAAAGTATTCGTTCAGACATTAAACATAATGTTGAGCATTTTACTGAATTACCAGTTAGAAAACTTGAAGTGAATGTCAGAGATCAAAAAACAGCTGGCCAACGCGTTCTGTAAGGGAGGGATAACATGGCTGATAATAATAATCAAAATGGACAAGATGGAAGTCAACAAATCATTGACTTTATTAAATCTTACAAATGGCGAATCATTGGTTTCTTTGCATTTTTAATTATAGCAATCTTATTCCTAACTTTAGGATTTTGGAAAACAATTTTAGTTATCGTATTATGTTTAATCGGAATCGGTGTTGGGTATATTAAAGACCGTACACAGGATTTCATGAATTTTTTAAATAGATGGAGTTAACCTATTTATTTGAGAACACATTATTAAAAGACTAAAAAATAATATATAGATAAAAGGAGAATGTAATATGTCAGTAGAAAACAATAATAACAAAGCTAAACAAGCGTATAACAATCAAACAGGAGTTAATGAAAAAGAAAGAGAAGAACAACAAAAACAAGCAGAACAATACAGACAACAAAATGAACAACAACAATTCGAAAACAAATTAACATTTTCAGATGAAGTTGTTGAAAAAATCGCAGGCATCGCAGCTCGTGAAGTTAAAGGTATCTTAGATATGAAAGGCGGTTTCGCTGATAACTTCACTAATGCATTTTCAAGTGGTAACAACGTAACAACAGGTGTTTCTGTTGAAGTTGGCGAAAAACAAGCAGCAATTGACTTAAAAGTAATTTTAGAATACGGTGAATCTGCACCAAAAATCTTCCGTAAAGTTACTGACTTAGTTAAAGAACAAGTTAAATACATCACTGGCTTAGAAGTAGTAGAAGTAAACATGCAAGTAGATGATGTGATGACTAAAAAAGAATGGCAACAAAAAAACGAAAAAAATAATAACAACAACAATAACAATTCTGAAAGATCAGGATTACAATAAGTATAAATTTAACCCTTTAGGTTGTGTGCACAGCCTAAAGGGTTTTTTGTATCAATTTTATTTGTTCAAACGATTTGTCATTTTATTTATGCAATGGATTACTTACTTTAATGTAAGTATAGTGATGTGCTTCATCCTCTAAACGCATTGTAGTCACGCATTTATAATCTATTACTTCATCAAATATGACTTTTTTAATTTGAGATATGCGATCTGTGTTAACGTTTGTTAATTGATTTAGAATATGATGAATGATATTTCCAACACTATTCCATAATGTAGCTTCAAACTTGTCGTCATCGATAAACTTAGAAACGGTCAATATAAGTTCACCTATATGATTTTGAACAGTCGAGTAAAATACTTTATTAAATACTGTAGTTTTAGAATCGGTTAGTATTCTAGATTTTTCGTGAAAATGCTCAGTCACATAACCAGCTTCATTTAATTGTTGTTCATCGATTCGTAAACCTTCAAAGTCACGAATATATATGGTACGCAATCGGCCATCAGTATTAAATGTTGCAATTGAATTTTGTAAATGTGCTTCTAATGCAATACCATATTTCACATATAAAGGCATGACGATACCCAACAGTTGAGAAATATAGTCGGTTAACCATTCGTGTGCTGCAACGTCTAAACTATCCTTTACATAATTCGTTTTATAGCGCTGAATTAAACTTATTATCGGCGGTTCTTCATTATTTTTATAAGTAGCCACTAAACTCGATGGAATAATAGGCACACTATCATTGTCTATTAGATTATAAATATTATCTCTAAAAAGGGTTCCTAATTGTTCACTACGATCTGTTTGTATAGCCTCAGCGTCATTTGAATTATAAAAGTGAATGCCAGCAAATTCATTTAAAATACCAGTTCTATAGTATGTGAAATCTGCATCTTGTTCTAGAATGTCATTTAAAATACGAGTCACTAAAGGACCATTGTGTGTGGTCTGTTCAGATAAAGTTCTAATTTCACCAGTAATATGGACATTAGTAGATAATTTGATATGTGGCAAAGTTACAGGATATTTTGGTATTAATGTTCTGAATGATAATCCAGCATAATATGGCAGTTCTACGTTTAATGGAATCATTAAATGATGCTTTAATTCTTCTTCGTATTGATGTAGTAATATGTTATGAAACTGCCACGGGTGGACAATCATCAATTCATAATTATCTAGATTACTAAAACCAGTACATTCATTTTCAATGCGTTGATAGAGTTCTGGAAAGTGGGATTTTAGTTCATCATTATACGTAAGCGATAACGTTTTTGTTTTAGCAATACTTTGATGAATAAGTACACATTTTAAATTAATTTCTTTATTATATTCAGAACTATATTTAATATTTTCATTAGCATTTAGCCCTTTACGTAATTTAGCACCAGGATGAAGCGGATGACCTTCAATAACAGCCTGCTCCGAACGTAAATAACTATCTTGTTCATTAAAAATAATGTCCAATAATGGTTCGTTTGCATGTTGCATCTCATAAGCTTGATAAGCAAGTGCTAACGCCATATTTGCAACACTATTCTCCATATCATCCTTAAATTGTGAACTTGCTTCATTATCTAACGCTGGTTTTTCTTTTAAAATGCTAGCTAATATTTCATTTGGATGCAATATACGACAAAATTGGTTACTATGTTTAGCGCGATAATAAAACGGGCCTTCAACATCCACACGTCCAAAAGCATGCTTACCAGTAATACGTGCAAAGATATATTTATCCTCTTGTGGAAAATACACGCGCATCATTTGGTGTTGTCCATCGATGGGACAGTCTTCGATATCATTGGACCACATGATGATACTATTTGATTGAGCGTTAACTAAATTCTCTCTGTAGAGTGATGTAATTAAACGTTGTGAGATTTTATCTCGTGCAATGAGTAACTCATTTTTAAAGTAGCTAACTAAGTGAGGTAACGCTTGTTCTAAATAGTTTAACGCGCCTAATTCTTCCTCAGTTAACTGTATGTTTTTATTATGTATTGAAATTAAATTATTCATATGGCACCTCAAATTCATTTTACAAAAATCTAAAACATTTGTATAATCCATAATATCGATAATGATATTCATTATCAATTATAAATATTATTATAAATAAGTAGGTGGAATACTGTGGCGAAATTTTTCTTCTCTAGTTCCTTTTTATTATTTCTAGGGAATTGGATAGGACAAATTGGCTTGAATTGGTATGTGCTTACTAGTTATCATAACGCAGTCTATTTAGGATTGGTTAATTTTTGCCGACTCGTACCGATTTTGTTATTAAGTGTCTGGGCTGGCGCTATTGCTGACAAGTTTGACAGAGGGAAATTACTTAAAATAACTATTTCATCCTCATTTATAGTGACAGGCATACTATATGCTTGTACTTTTCTATTAGCTAAAGTACCAATTAGTATCATTCTGATTTATGCGACGCTTAGAGGTATGATTAATGCGACAGAAACACCAATAAGACAGGCTGTATTACCTGATTTATCTAGTCGGTTAAATACGAGTCAAGCTGTTTCATATCATTCTTTCATCATCAACATTTGTCGTTCAATCGGTCCAGCGGTTGCAGGACTTATTTTATCTATTTACCATGCACCGGCTACTTTTCTTGCTCAAACGGCGTGTTACTGCATTGCGACACTTTTATGTTTACCATTAACGTTCAAGAATGAAAGTGAGATAAGTAAAGCGGGCAAGGCGTTTTCTTTTAATGTTGTTTGGGAATACTTTAAGAATAATATGCAAGCTTCAAGAATATTCATTACTTCATTAATCATAATGGCTACAGGTTTTTCATATACGACATTAGTCCCAGTATTAGTACATGATATATTTCCAGGTCTTTCAGAAATATTTGGCGTATCAATGACTTTTTGTGCCATAGGTGGTATGCTAGCAACACTTTTACTACCTATGATTTTGAAAAAGTTAAATACCGTTCATATGTATTATTTAAGTTCCTGTCTATTTGGCATAGCACTATTAGGCGTCATCATACATCAGATTATAGTCATGTTCATTTGTATGGCACTTGTAGGTTTATTTAGTCAATTCGCGAGAACGTCAAATCGAATTTACTTTCAAGAGGATATAACACCTGAGCATCGTGGAAAAATATTAAGTATCGTAATGATGGACAGAGGAATGATACCATTAGGAAGTTTACTATTAACAACTTTATCAGAAGTTATGGGTGCTATTAATACATTCATCGTAATGGGCGTATTTACTTTTATAATTGCATTCATAGCATATATGATGCAAAGACCAATTAAAGTGGAGGAGTAACATATGATTCAAAACGCATGGCAAAATGCGGACACCAACATTCAATATCGCATTTTAAATGCATTGATCAAAGAAAGCATTTGGCCTGAACAAACCATAATAACAACTCAAAATCATCAATTAACTATACAATATCATGGGTGTATACTATTTACTCATTTTAATCGTAAAAGTATGATGTCACGATATGACTTTAAAGGTCCAATTACATACCAATGTGGTAATGAAAATAAAACAATCACTGAGGTAGAGAAATTATTAAGTATTTTAAAACATCACTTTGATATTGATATACAACAACAACTTATTAATGAAATTATACATAGCAGGGATAACTTTGTTGAGATTTATAAGCAATTCGATCAACGGCAACATAACGTGCAATCAAGTATGCAGTTCTCTTGTATGCCGACCACATTAAATTTCTTTGCATGGTTACAGCATTTAAGTGATTCCAATGAGATTAATGATTTATTATATTCGGAAAGTTTAGTATTGGAAGGACATCCAACGCATCCACTTACTAAAACCAAACTGCCATTAACAATGGATGAAGTTAAAATGTATTCGCCTGAATTTGAAAAAGTCATTCCATTAAAAATAATGTTATTACAGAAAGACTGCGCTCAAGCGACAAGTATTGATGGTACTGAAGACTTTATATTAAGAGAAGTTATTCCAGAATATCAATTAAGGCTAAGAAAATATGCACAATCGATACAAATTTCATTAGAAGACTATTACGTCATATTGGTACATCCGTGGCAATACAACCATACCATTTATGACAAGTTTTCAAATTGGATAGCGCACAAATTATTAGTCACGACACCATTCGAAGTCGATTCTAAAGCCACATTATCATTTAGAACAATGTCTTTAATTAATAAACCTTATCACGTAAAACTACCTGTAAATGTACAAGCGACAAGTGCTGTCAGAACCGTTTCAAGTGTAACAACAGTAGATGGACCAAAATTGAGTAAGTCTCTACACAATGTCTTAAACCAATATTCACAACTAAACGTTGCCATCGAGCCATATGGATTGTGTGCTAAAACAAATGACGATGACGCGAGACAATTGGCATGTATCATAAGAGAAAAACCTTACATAGCAAATAATGGTGTGACAATTGTTACTGGTGCATTGGTTAACCCAAATCCAATTGATCAACACATCACAGTTGATAGTTATATTGAGTGGGTTAATGGTGAAGTAAATAAAAGTGGCATCATAACGTTTATGGAAAATTATAGTCGACAACTTATTACACCTTTACTCAATTTAATACAAGACTATGGCATAGCATTAGAAGCACATATGCAAAATACGATAGTAAATTTGGGCCCGAATTTTCAAATGAATTTTATTGTACGAGATTTAGGTGGCTCTCGTATAGACTTAAACACACTTACACATAAAATGAATAATATACAAATAACAAATCAAAGTTTATTAGCCCAAACAATTGAGGAAGTCATTGCTAAATTTCAGCATGCGGTTATACAAAATCAGTTAGCTGAATTAATATATCATTTTTCAAAAAAAGAAAATATAACAGAAGCGGAATTGTTTCATATAGTCCGAAAAGAAGTCGAAGTCGCTATTAATGATCATAAGCCACATGCCCAAGCATTAAGAGATGTGCTGTTTGGTCCAACGATTACTGTAAAAGCTTTATTGCGTATGCGCATGACCAATAGAGTGAAAAAATATTTAAATATACAACTTGAGAACCCAATTCGAAAAGAGGTGTAATAAGTGGCTCAAATCAATATAAATTTATCTAAAATTGAATATAATGCAGAAGCGTTGAGAACATTATTAGAAGAGAATGATATACATTTAACTCCAGTCATCAAATGCATTGCCGGTGACAGTCGCATTATTGAAGCATTAATTCAATCAGGAATTACGCATTTTGCAGAATCCAGACTTGAGAATATAAATGAAAACTTCAAGGATCAATGCAATTATCTACTTTTAAGACCAACATCTAAGAAACACTATACACAACTTGTCGAAACAATAAAAATAAGTATGCAAACAGAAATTGAAACGATTAGAGAAATCAATGACATCGCTAAAAGTTTAAATAAAAAACATCAAATTATGCTAATGATAGATTGGAAAGATAGACGTGAAGGCGTAATTACCTACGATGTACTAAACTATATAGAAGAAATTATAAAAATGACTCAAATTCAGTTAGTAGGTATCGCTTTTAATTTTATGTGTTTTAAATCATCCGCACCAACTGAGGACGATATATTTAAAATAAATCAATTCGTTGATGCTATTGAAAATAATTTAGGATTTAGATTGAAAGTTATATCCGGCGGTAACTCAAGCATGATTCCTCAATTAATGTATAACGATTTGGGTAGAATTAACGAATTGAGGATAGGTGAAGCCCTGTTTAGAGGTGTTGATACGACAACTTATCAATCTATTCCGATGTTATTTCAAAATGCCATTACATTAGAAGCGGAAATATTGGAGATTAAGCCACGATTATCAGACAATAACCAATGCTATCTACAAGCTATAGTAGATATAGGCTATGTTGATACAGATATTGACAAAATTAAACCGATAAAAAATGATGTTGATATTGTCGGCGCATCAAGTGACCATCTTATGATTAACTTAAATAATCAAGATTATTATAAAATTGGTGATGTTATTGAATTCTCATTGGAATATGAGGCACTTTCTCAAGTCATGTACCATAATCGTATGACAAAGAACTATTTAAAGGATCATTATATTCATTCTTTGAATAATCAAATGAATCATTCTCCAATACTGACACATAAATAATTTAATTTATTATTTGAATTAAATTGATATCGAAACATTATGTAATAGATTAATTAGCCTTTAATTTAGAATTATATTTCTGATTAATGGCTTTTTAATTTATGCTTATATACCTATATTCTATTGTTAATTAAAATTCCGATAATTTTTTATAAAAAAATTAAAAAATATCCCAAACGATATTGACATTGATAATCGTTATCAATAAACTATGTATTGTAAACCTATACATATTAAGGAGTGGAATTCATGAAAGGCTTTAAGTTTGCAGGGATAGTTGCATTACTATTTGCATTAGTATTAGTTACTGCATGTGGTAATGTTAGTAATAATGGATCAGACGATTCAAATAGTAAATCGTCATCTAAAGACGCAATTAAAATTAAACATGAATTAGGTACTACAGAAGTTCCTAAAGATGCTAAGCGTGTAGTAGCTTTGGAATTTTCATTCGTAGATGCATTGGCAGCACTTAATGTTAAACCAGTAGGGGTTGCTGATGATAATAAACCAAATCGTATTATCAAGCCATTAAAAGATAGAATTGGTGATTACAAATCAGTTGGTACACGTAAACAACCTAATTTGGAAGAAATCAGTAAATTAAAACCCGATTTAATTATTGCGGATAGTAACCGACATAAAGGTATTTACAAAGAATTAAGTAAAATTGCACCGACAATAGAATTAAAAAGTTTTGATGGTGACTATAACGATAATATAGAAGCGTTTAAAACGGTCGCTAAAGCTTTAAATAAAGAAGATGAAGGTAAAAAACGTTTAGAAGAACATAAAGAAAAATTAGCTAAATGCAAAG
The DNA here is from genome assembly GCF_016892225.1 of Staphylococcus sp. GDY8P47P. Classification (NCBI taxonomy): domain Bacteria; kingdom Bacillati; phylum Bacillota; class Bacilli; order Caryophanales; family Staphylococcaceae; genus Staphylococcus; species Staphylococcus sp. GDY8P47P. The sequence continues at coordinate 117,780 of NZ_JAFENV010000018.1, forward strand.
ATGAGATTCAATTTGATAAAAATGAAAAAGTGTTACCAGCAGTAGCGTCTAAGTCTGGATTATTAGCGCATCCAAGTGAATCTTATGTAGGTCAATTCCTAACTCAACTTGGCTTTAAAGAAGCATTAAATAAAGATGTTACTAAAGGTTTAAGTAAATATTTACAAGGACCTTATTTACAACTCAATGCTGAAACGTTAAAAGATGTTAATCCAGAACGTATGTTTATAATGACTGATGGTGCAAGTCCTAAAGAACCGTCTTATCAAGAAATGAAAAAAGATCCAGTTTGGGATACATTAGATGCGGTTAAACATAATCGTGTAAGTATTGTTAGCCGAGATACTTGGGCTAGAGCTCGTGGTTTGATATCTTCTGAAGAAATGGCTAAAGAACTTGTTGAAATTTCTAAAAAAGACAAAGAAAAGTAAGGTGGCTAAGCGATGACTATTAGATCAACTGATAGTCAATCTGCTATAGATAAAGCAAATAAGAGACGCACTACACTCACATTTATTGTGAGTGGGTGCTTTCTTTTTATTTTTGCATATTTTAATTTAGCGATTGGCTCTTCTGAAATTCATGCAAAACATATTTTCGAATACTTTTTTACGTCTATGGATAATAAACAAACATTTCTTATTCATAATGTAAGAATGCCTAGAATGATTGGTGGTTTATTGATTGGTGGTGCATTGGCTTTAGCAGGTCTATTAATGCAGGCAATCACTAGAAATCCACTCGCATCGCCTCAAATATTTGGAGTTAATTCTGGCGCATCGTTTGTCATAGTACTAATTACCATATTAATACCTGCATTAGGAAATTATGCTACGTACTTAGCATTTATAGGTGCATTTATTGGAGGATTAACTGTCTATGTATTATCCGGATCTACGAAAAAAATAACACCAATAAAATTGGCCCTTGCAGGAATGGCAATTCATTTATTTTTCAGTAGTTTAACGCAAGGCATCATCATATTAAATGAAGATTCTAATACTACCGTTATGTTCTGGTTAGTAGGTTCATTGAATGGATTGAAATGGACTGCAGTCTTGTCAGTTATGCCTTGGCTCATATTAGCGCTTATCATAACGATGTTATTAGGCCGTCAATTAACCATAATGGAATTAGGAGACGATATAGCGAAAGGATTAGGCCAGAAGACTCAGCTTATCAGAATTATAGTTGGCCTACTTGTCATCGTACTAGCAGGCGCGTCTGTTTCAATAGCAGGGCCCATTGGATTCATTGGCTTAATTGTCCCTCATATAGTTAAACGCTATATAAGCAAAGATTACTTCTTAATGGTGCCATTAACATTTCTAATTGGTGCAGATTTATTATTGCTATCAGATATGTTAAGTCGACTTATAACATTCCCTTATGAATCACCAGTTGGTATTGTTACATCATTTGTTGGAGCAATCTATTTCTTATTAATAACTTTAAAAGGGGTGAAACGAATATGACAAAACGACAATTATCTATTCGTTATGCCATTGTAATTACTTGTTTAATTGCAAGTGTCTTTGTAAGTTTATGTGTTGGTTCAACAATGTATAGCCCGTTAAAAGCACTTCACAGTGTTTTAAGTTTGGATGATTTTATACTTAATGAATACCGTATTCCAAGAACGTTATTGGGGTTAGTTGTAGGAAGTAGTCTGGCTATTTCTGGAGCAGTGATACAAGGTGTAGTTAGAAATCCACTTGCATCTCCGGATGTAATCGGAATAACTAAAGGTGCAAGTTTAGCAGCAATTATTGTAATTATGTTATTTCCTTCTGCACCACTATTAGTATTACCAATTGGTTCGTTTATAGGTGCATTATTAATCAGTTTAATTTTGTCATTTTTGATTTCTAAATATAATATTAAAGGATCAACATTAGCTTTGATAGGTTTAGCTATCGGTGCGATATGTACAGCTGTGGTTCAATTTTTACTTATTAGAAATCCTATGGATGCTAATAATGCTTTAGTTTGGTTAACAGGTAGTTTATACGGTCATACCATTGATAATTTTTATTCAATCCTACCTTGGTTTATTATTACTTTACCATTCGTATTAGGTTTGAGTTATCAATTAGATATTTTAAATTTAGGCGAACATATTGCTACAGCACTTGGTGCAAGGGTACAAAGACTTAAGATGATTTTACTTATTTTATCCGTAATGTTAGCGGGTGCTTCTATCTCAGTTGTTGGTGGAATTAGCTTCCTAGGTTTAATTGCACCCCATATTGCTCGATCAATTGTAGGACAGCGATATTTTCATGTTGTAATCATGTCTGGTTTGATAGGTGCGATTTTAATTTTATTCAGTGATGGATTGGCTAGAGGTATTCACCCACCATTAGATATACCTGTTGGTGTTATCATTGCCATCATTGGTGTTCCTTATTTCTTATTTTTATTAAGAAGAATATAATGAAGTTAAAGAGCTAATTTTCTTCTAATTAAACGTGGAGATTTAGCTCTTTTCATATTGCATCTCTATTAAAAATAAGATATAGTATTAAACATATTATTCATAAAAATGCATATATTCTTATATTTATATATAATTATAAGTCTGTTAGTAATATAAATACATAATTAATGAATATAAAAACATCAATTATGAGAGAGAAAGAGGTTATAAATGGTGGAAGGATATACGAAGCAACAAATTGCTAAAGGTAGAGCGAAGTTTATAACAATGTCTATTATTGGAATTATACTTTTCTTAATTCCTATTCCGGTTACGCAAGATGGTGAAAAACAAACGACATTGCCTGTAGCGTTTTTAGCTAATTGGTTAAAAGGTCTACTTGGAGATGCAATGCCTATCATCATCATTACTATTATTACATTATCTGCAATATTAACACTTTTATATTCCACTCTATTTAGAAGTAAGGTTAAGCCTGGTGGACTATTAGATAGTGCATTTAAAGTCGGCCCAGTTTGGATGATATTAAGATTATTGGCAGTTGTCTTTGTCTGGATGACTTATTTTAAGTTAGGGTCAAAAGTGATTTATTCAGAAGATACAGGTGGATTAGTGTTTAACGACCTATTACCAACCTTAGTTGCAGTATTTTTATTCGCTGCACTATTTTTACCGTTCTTAATGGAATATGGGTTGTTGGAATTTTTAGGGCCTTTATTTAGACCAATTATGAGACCTTTATTTACATTACCTGGACGTTCGACAGTAGACAATCTTGCTTCATTTATAGGCGATGGAACTGTAGGTGTGCTGATTACAAGTCGACAATATGAAAGAGGTATTTACTCTAGAAGAGAATCAATAGTGATTTCGACTACATTTAGTGTAGTTTCTATCACTTTTGCAATTGTTATCGCAGAAACGGTTGGACTTCAACATAAGTTTTTTGCTTTTTACTTAACAGTAATCGTTTCATGTTTTGTAGCAGCTATGATTATGCCTCGTATTTGGCCATTGAACCAAATACCCGATGAATTTACGAAAGAAGTTTCTGAAAATACTAGATTAGAAAAATTACCTGAAGGTAAAACGGCGATAGGCTATGGTTTTGAAGAGGCGACAATTGTTGGTTTGAAAGCACCGGGATTTAAAGAATTTTGGAAATCAGGTTTAAAAACGGTCATAGATATGTGGTTTGTTATCCTTCCAGTTGTTATGAGTATAGGAACACTTGCAACGATGATTGCTAACTATACACCGGTATTCTCAATTATTGGACAACCATTTATTCCGATTCTTGAATTATTGCAAATACCGGAGGCAGCTAAAGCTTCTGAAACTTTATTAATTGGTTTTGCGGATATGTTCTTACCTTCCATACTCATCGCTGATGCACATAGTGAAATTACGAGATTTGTTATAGGTGCATTAAGTATTTCTCAATTAATATACTTATCAGAAGTTGGTGGTGTAATACTTGGTTCTAAAATACCAGTTAGCTTAGGTAAACTATTTATGATTTTCTTAATCAGAACTGCTATCACTTTACCGATTATTGCATTGATGGCCCACTTATTGTTATAACCACAATTTAGGCAATGAAGATTTATGTTGGGAATATTGATCCTATTCAACCAACATAACTTCATTGCCTTCTTTTTAATTTAAGGTAGCTAATACATCAGCTTTGACAATTTCACTATTTATAACTGGAGATGTTTCGGCCGATGTTTTACCTCTATTTTGATGTGCTTCTTTAAATGCATCACTTTTAGTCCATGCTTCGAAATCTTTTTCAGTTTCCCACCACGTATTGACATACATATCTTCACTGTCTTTGTCTCGTTCAACTTTCCAAACTTCAATTTTATGAAAACCTTGTAATGCTTCAATTTTTCCACCTTTAGTAAATCTTGGTGCCATTTTTTCAGCGAATCCTTTTTTTACAGTAATTCTATTTGTTACTACAAACATTTTTTAACCTCCTTATTCTTAAGCATAGTGTAATTAATAACTCGGAAAATAAAAAGTAATTAAGTATTAAATGTCTAGGTATATAAAAACTGCCAACTACATTTAATGCGTTGACAGTGAAATATTACATATAACTTTGCGAAAGAAATTGTATTATATCATTACTTAGTTAATTCATTATAAACTTTTTGGTCATTGTGCGTATAAATAATGTATTCATGATCATCTGTATCAATAATCACTCTATTCGTTTTACCAAAAGTAGAACCAATACGTGAAATATTTTTAGAGTCTAAATCTGGAACGGCATGAATTTCTTGGTCTTGTGAGATATTTTTAATGTCACTAGTAGGGATTTTAATATCTGCTACTCTCCATTGAATTCTAACTTCATTATTATCTTTCTTTACAGTCATTGCCATTAAAGAACACATCCTTTATGTTATTTATGTCTATATCATATATCATTATGTAATCGTTTTCAAGTATTAATGCTATACTTTTTTATTTTGTGATACACTATTTACTTCAACCGAAAATATGTTCGTATTTTAGCGCGTTTTGTGTTAGAATGTTCTCTATAAAGGAGAAGGTATATGACAGGCAAAACTCACGTATCTGCTGGTTTGCTAGTGGGTGCATTAACAACCGAACACTTTCAAACTGATTTGTTCTCTACTGTTACTGTGTTATGTTTAGCAGTGGTTTCAAGTTTGCTTCCAGATATTTGTCATACTGGAAGTAAGATTGGTAGGAAATTAAAGTTGCTAAGCATAATCATTAGGCTTTTATTTGGTCACAGGACATTCACTCACTCATTATTATTTATTGGTATCATTGGATTTCTCCTTAATTTAATTCAAACTCCTATATACTATTTGGTTTCCATTATCGGTGGTATGGCGTCTCATGTTATACTAGATATGTTAACGCCAAGAGGAGTAAAGTTACTTTATCCGATTCCTCTAACTATTAAGTTCCCATTCACCTTTAAAACAGGCGGCTTAGTTGATGTATCACTGGCTACTGCATTAAGTATTGGCGCATTATACATATTATTCCAAACGTTTATTAATGATTTATTACAATATATAAGCCAGTCCATTTTAGGGTAATACTAAATTTTTATGGGTATGAATACATATTGAATTCATCACAAGGAGAGTTAAAATGTTAGATCAAAATCAATTAAAGAAATATAATCAAGAGCATTTGAGTGAATATGAAAAGCTAATGAGTAGTAATGAAAAAGAAAAATTAGAAGCTAAAGTGAATGATTTAGATTTAGAAAGTATTCAGCAATTATTTAAAGATTTATATATAAATCGTCAATCGATTTCAGACGTATCAACAGTTTCAGAAGTGAAATATCAGCGCAAGTCAGACTTGACGGATCAAGAAGTAGCTAAATATGAACATAAAGGATTAGAAGCAATAAGAAACGGTGAATTTGCAGTACTTTTGATGGCTGGCGGTCAAGGTACTCGATTAGGTTATAAAGGACCTAAAGGTTCTTTTGAAATAAAAGGTATTAGTTTATTTGAACTACAAGCACAACAATTACTTAAACTTAAAAAAGAAACGGGTCATTTAATTAATTGGTATATCATGACTAGTGATATTAATCATGAAGAAACGTTAACGTATTTTGAACAACACGATTATTTTGGCTATAATCCTGATAATATACATTTCTTCAAACAAGATAATATGGTTGCGTTAAGTGAAGAAGGACGTCTTATTCTGAATGAACAAGGTTATATTATGGAGACGCCAAATGGTAATGGCGGTGTATTTAAATCATTAGATAAGAATGGCTTTTTAGATAAAATGGCAACTGATGGTGTGAAATATATTTTCTTAAATAATATTGACAATGTATTAGTTAAAGTTTTAGATCCACTATTTGCAGGATTTACAGTAGTACATGATTGTGATGTAACATCTAAATCAATTCAACCTAAAGATGGTGAAAGTGTTGGACGTTTAGTAAATCAAAATAGTAAAGATACAGTACTTGAATACTCTGAATTAGATGAAGAAGTAGCAAATACGTTTAATAATGCAAATATTGGTATTCATGCCTTTAAAGTTGGATTTATTAAACAAGTGGTAAATAATGACTTACCATATCATTTAGCAGTGAAAAATCTAAAACAATTAGATGAAGATTTTGGTGTTGTTGAAAAACCAACTTTAAAATTTGAACTGTTCTATTTTGATATTTTTAGATATGCAACTAGTTTTAACACGTTACAAGTTAATAGAGAAGATGAATTCTCTCCACTTAAAAATAAAGAAGGTAAAGATAGTGTTGAAACTGCTACATCAGATTTAGAACGTATGAATTTAATTTAAAGGGTGGTGGTGTTAGATGTCTAACTCATCTAAGAATACAAAAAGTGCTGTTGTTGAATCTTTTAAAGACATCATCCCGCTATCTTTTGGTGAAGAAATAGGTAATGCAGTATCACATGGTGTTGCTGCGTTGATTACACTTTTTTTACTTCCTTATGCGGCAGTACATAGTTATATAGCCCATGGAACGTTGAGCTCAATCAGTGTTTCAATATTTGTAATTAGCATTTTTATGATGTTTATCTCATCTACAATATATCATTCAATGAAGAACAATACTGCACATAAATACATATTGAGAATTATAGATCATAGTATGATTTATGTTGCAATTTCTGGGACGTATACGCCCGTTCTATTAACTGTTGTAGGCGGATGGATAGGTTGGTTAGTGTTTATATTATTATGGGGTACCACAATTTGGGGTATATTATATAAATCCATCTCTGAAAAAGTGAATCCAAAGTTAAGTTTAATTGTATATCTTGTGATGGGATGGGTTGGTATTATTTTTCTTCCTATTATCATTATGCGTACGTCATGGATGTTCATTTTATTTATAGTTTTAGGCGGTTTATCATATACGATTGGGGCTTGGTTTTATGCGCAAAAAAATCGTCCTTATTTCCATATGATTTGGCATATATTTATCGTTATCGCTTCAATGTTCCACTTTATTGCAATACTTTATTTTATATAGAGAAACTAAAAAATAAGGTTGATGATTTTATCGGTCATCAGTCTTATTTTTATTTTAAAGTGATTATTATATTGCGTCTGAATAATTCTAACGATTATTCTATTAAAGAATCTAAAAAGATAAAAAGGAGGAAAATTGTTCATGAACTTAAAATCTATAGGTATTGTTGTTACATTGGTTTTAACTATGTTTATGGCTGCAATTGAAAGTTCAATTATTTCATTAGCCATGCCTACAATAAGAACAGATTTAAATGCTGGAGCATCAATATCATTAGTATTTACAGTTTATTTTATTGCGTTGGTAGTAGCTAATCCGATTGTTGGTGAATTATTAACACGTTTTAAAATTCTTTATATTGCAATGGTAGGTTTATTATTATTTGGTATAGGTAGTTTAATGTCAGGAATGAGTAGCACATTTGTTATGCTCATCATCTCAAGAATCGTCCAAGGATTAGGAGCGGGGGTTATGATGTCGTTAACTCAAATTGTTCCTAAATTAGCTTTTGAAATACCATTTAGATACAAAATTATGGGTATAGTTGGAAGTGTATGGGGGATATCTAGCATTATCGGACCATTGCTAGGTGGAGCTATTTTAGAGTTTGCAACATGGCACTGGCTATTTTTCATAAATATCCCGATAGCGGTTATTGCAATTATTTTAGCATTTATTACGTTTCATTTTCCTGAGGAAGCGGAAGTTAAAGCATCTAGCTTTGATGTCAGAGGACTTACATTATTTTATGTGTTCATAGCTTTATTTATGTTTGGTTTATTATATAAGTCATCAATAATATTAAATATGATTGCTTTAGTGTTAGCATTTATATTCATATTTATTTTATTTAAATTTGAAAGCACAATCAAAAATCCATTCATACCAATTTCAGAGTTCAATCGTTCAGTATCATTAGTATTTGTTACGGACCTCTTAATAGCGATGACTTTAATGGGATACAATTTATATATACCGATTTACTTGCAAGATCATCTGCATCTTTCTCCACTTCAAAGTGGATTGGTTATATTCCCATTGTCAGTAGCTTGGCTAGTTTTAAATTTTAATTTAGCAAAAGTTGAAGCTAATTTAACACGTAAGGCATTATACATCACTGCATTCACTTTATTATTAATCAGTAGTATCATACTAATGTTTGGTTTGAAAATGCCATTATTAATTGCAGCAACTGTAATACTCGCTGGACTAAGCTTTGGTTTTGTTTACACTAAAGATAGTGTCATCGTTCAAGAAGAAACAAATCCGAGACATATGAAGAAAATGATGTCCTTTTATGCATTAACCAAAAATTTAGGTTCATCAATAGGCTCAACTGTAATGGGCTATTTCTACGCTATGTCAACAGGATTTATAAATGGTCACTTTTATAATATTTTACTTGCAGCTGCATTAGTGAGTATCTTACTCATCATCATGTGGTCAACGCTTTATAAATCCGAGGCATAGCATATTAAAGCTTTAACATAAACTAAATGTGATGGTTTATTAAGTTCTTTTAATATCGCGCTTTAAATTTTATATTGCGTTTTATAAATGATAAAATAGCCGTGTGAAACAAAGGAGGGCAAAAAATGAAGTTTTTTAAAAATAATTATAAAATTATTTTATCTACTTTATTTGTCCTCACTATCTTTATTATTTCAGGTGCTATTTTTTTAATGTTTTTAGGATTTGGTTTATTTGGTTTAAGTCGAATCCTAATTTTTTTTAACTTAGGAGACTTTACCTATAATAAAAATTTAGTAGATAATTTAGTTTATTATGGAAGTTATATCGTTTTTGGTTACTTCATTTTATTTGCCATTGAACATTTAATGGACTACTTTAGAAAGCAATTGCCTAACAATCCATATTTTAGTGGTAGTATGTTTCATTTGATTTCTTATGTCGTAACAACGATACTCTTTTATTTTATAATTCATATACACTACGTTTATATAAAAATTGACTTTTGGGTCATCGCAGTCATCATAGGGCTATTATATATATTTAAAATTATATTTTATCCAGATAGTGAGAATCTTAATAATAAGAAAGAATAAGCATTTAGTTTGCTTGGCGTACTAAAATTTGGTTGAATATAACAATGTCTTTGAATTAAAAGGAGTTTTTATATGGCGAATATAGAAGTATCCACAAAAAAACGGAACCTCATTGTTGCAGTAATGTTATTAAGTGCATTTATAGCTATTTTAAATCAAACTTTATTAAATACTGCTTTACCGCATATTATGAGGGAACTAAATACATCTGAAAATACTGCCCAATGGTTGGTAACTGGTTTTATGTTAGTTAATGGGACAATGATTCCGTTGACTGCATACTTAATGGATAGAATTAAAACCAAGCCATTATACTTAGTTTCTATGGGAATCTTCCTTATTGGATCTATTGTTGCTGCTATTGCACCTAACTTTGGTGTTTTAATGTTTGCCAGAGTGATACAAGCGATCGGTGCTGGAATTATTATGCCGCTCATGCAGTTTACGTTATTTACTTTATTTTCTAAAGAAAAGCGTGGTTTTGCAATGGGCTTAGCTGGCTTAGTTATCCAATTTGCACCAGCGATTGGCCCTACTTTTTCAGGCTTAATTATAGATAATACGAGTTGGAGAGTACCATTCATTATCGTTGTAGGCATTGCACTTATAGGTTATATCTTTGGTGCTATTACATTATCTAGTTACAATGAAACTAAAAAAACAGCATTAGATAAACGATCAGTTATTTATTCAACGTTAGGATTTGGATTGATGCTTTATGCATTTAGTAGTGCAGGCAATCTTGGATTCACTCATCCAATTGTTATCTTCTCATTTATAATTGGAATGTTAATTGTTGTTGCGTTTGTAAGAAGACAATTATATATAACTAATCCGTTGTTAAATCTCCGAGTCTTCAAAAGTAAAATTTTCACTTTCAGTACTATTACTTCAATGATTGTCATGATGTCAATGGTAGGTCCAGCACTTTTGATTCCATTGTTCGTCCAAAACGGTCTTGGTCTAAGTGCCTTCATGTCTGGATTAGTCATAATGCCAGGGGCTATTTTAAACGGTATAATGTCTGTTTACACCGGTAAAATTTACGATAAATATGGACCTAGACTTTTAATCCTAATTGGATTTATCGTGCTCATTATAACTACTGCCTTGTTGAGTTTCTTAAAATATGATTCATCTTATACCATGTTAGTTATCGTGTATGCAATAAGAATGTTTGCTGTTTCATTATTGATGATGCCAATTAATACAGCAGGAATTAACGCACTTAAAAATGAAGACATTTCGCATGGTACTGCCATCATGAACTTTGGCCGTGTTATGGCTGGCTCACTTGGAACGGCCTTAATGGTGACTATTATGAGTATTGGGGCTAAATTACTAAGTCAAAGTTCATCTATAAGTGCCAATCATGAAATCGCACAAAGACAAAGTGTTGCAGCAGGTGTTGATTTATCATTTGCCATAGTAACTGGATTAGTGATTGTTGGTTTCATCTTCTCTCTATTTATTAAAGAAGAAAGACACTACATTAAAAAAACAACGAATACGCGTGATATATAACGATTAGATAATGATAGAAGTTAGTCTTCATATATTGAGCTAACTTCTTTTTTTATATATCTAAAAAATATATACTAATTTAGAAAGTCAATACATATTAATATTTGTTATTATATAGATATAAAGAATGCTAAGGGGGATTTACATTGTTAACGGTAGATCAAGTGAAAGAAATAGTCGGAGCATTAAAAGATCCGATAATAAATGTACCACTTAAAGAAACAGATGGCATCATCGAAGTAACTACAAAAGAAGAAATAGAACACGTTAGTGTTAAAGTGGCAATGGCGCAACTAGGTGGACAACCACAGTTAGATTTACAAATGGCAATAGTAAAAGCGCTAAAAGAAAATGGGGCTAACACTGTTGGGATACGATTTGAAGAGTTACCTGCCGAAACGGTAGAACAATATACAGGTAAAAAAGAAGAACAACCAAAAACTATAGAGGGATTATTATCTAAAGATAATCCAGTAGAATTTATAGCGATTGCTTCAGGTAAAGGTGGCGTAGGTAAATCGACAGTTGCAGTAAACCTAGCAGTTGCTTTAGCACGAGAAGGCAAACGTGTTGGTTTAGTAGACGCTGATATCTATGGATTTAGTGTACCTGATATGATGGGTATTGACGAGAAACCGGGAGTCCAAGGTAAAGAAATAATTCCCGTTGAACGTCATGGCGTAAAAGTGATATCAATGGCATTTTTCGTAGAAGAGAATGCGCCGGTTATATGGCGTGGACCAATGCTAGGCAAAATGTTAACTAATTTCTTTGTAGAAGTGAAATGGGGAGAACTTGACTATTTACTATTAGACTTGCCGCCAGGTACAGGTGATGTAGCTTTAGATGTTCATTCAATGTTACCAAGTAGTAAAGAAATCATTGTAACTACGCCTCATCCGACAGCAGCATTTGTAGCTGCAAGAGCAGGAGCGATGGCTAAACATACTGAACACTCTATCTTAGGTGTCATTGAAAATATGAGCTATTTCGAAAGTAAAGAAACTGGTAATAAAGAACATGTCTTTGGTAAAGGTGGCGGACGTAAACTAGCAGATGAATTAAATACGCAGCTACTAGGTGAATTACCATTAGAACAACCTACATGGAATCCTAAAGATTTCTCACCATCTATTTATCAAGCAGATGATCGATTAGGTAAAATTTATACGTCTATTGCTCAAAAAGTGATAGCATCTACAATTAAAAAATAAAATCCTATTTAGTGTAAAATTAGCGCATGGAAATTCAGATTTTCATGCGTTTTTCTATTGCAAAATATTTTGAATCTGATAGAATAATTTCTTGTGAGCAACAATGAAACTTGAACATAACAAAGATAAAAATTAGTTCAAAAAAAGTGTTGACTTAACTATTTAAACTTGATATTATATAAAAGTCGTCGAAAACGGAATGTTAATTCCTTACAAAGTTTGTTAAAATGGTGTAAAACTTACCATTGCAAAATAAAAAAAGATGACTTAAAATAATAAAAGTAATCAGCAAAAGTTGTTGACTTTCTAAAAAGAATGTTATACAATTAAGAAGTTGTTTTAAAAATGAACATTGAAAACTG